>JBBDMP010000036.1:0-36207 GCA_040878265.1 Gaiellales bacterium
AGTTGTTGATGTCCCGCAGGAGGTCGAGGTCGGCCATGATGACCGCCATCGGCCGTCCCACTCGCTGCGCGCGTGCGAGCTCCTCGCGCAGCTCGATAGCGAAGTGGCGGGCGTTGTAGAGGCCGGTTTTCGAGTCGACCCGGGCCTCTTCCTGAAGGGCCGGGACCGACAGGGAGCGGTGGATGAGGACGAGAGGCGCGACTGCGGCCGGAATCATCCAGAGATTCGTGTCCCAGAGCGCGGCGATCACGACGCCCAGCGCGGCGAGCACGAGATCGGTCGAGAGGCTCTCGAACGAGAAGAGCCCGGTCTCCTTGAGGGTGTGACCGCGCGCGAGCTTCAGCATGACGCCGAGGAGGACGTGGTTGGAGACGACGTAGACGACGCAGGCGGAGAGCCCGGCCAGCGCGAGACCTTGAGTCGGGTCGCCGGGCCAGCCGTGCGCAATTGCCTGGGCGACCGCCCACGCCGCCATGAGGTTCAGCGTCTGGTTGCAGATGTTGAAGGACTGGATGAACCAGGGGTAGCGAACCTTCAGCCATTCCGGCAGGTGCTGAACGACGGCGAAGAGCGCGACGAGCTCGAGCGGAAGCAGGAGCACGGCCGCCAGCACAAATGCCGTCGACGTGTGGTACGACTGGTCGCGCGGCGTCCGGACGACGAAGAGCTGCGCGAGCGCCCCGGCGGCCGCGAGGATCACGAAGGTGATCCAGTCCTCGGTGCCGGACGAGAGCGTGATGACCTGAGGAACGGCAACGGCGGCCGCTGCGGCCGCCACTGCCGTTAGATACACCTTCGCCGCGCGCGAAAGCTGACTCTCGATCTTCGTCTCCACCTTCGTGGGACTTATCGGCCTAGTGCCTACTCCGCGTTAGCCGATGCGTTCCAGCTCGCGGTGGTCGTCATCGAGGACTCGACGCTCTGCGCCCAGTTCGCCGAGCTCCAGGCCGCCTGCGCCCAGTTCGCCTGCGCCCAGTTCGCCTGCGCCCAGTTAGCCGCCGCCCAGTTCGCCTGGGCCCAGTTCGCCTCGGTGGCGACGTACCTGGACCAATTGGCCTCGTTGAAGAACCTCTGCCCCGTGACCGGATCGGCCTCCACGAAGGGATAGAAGCCTTCGTTGGGGTTGGGCGGCGTGAAGTCGAGCGACGCAGCGCTCAGCGCGTCGATGACGCCGACGCCCGAGCCCTCGACGCCGATGTAGGCTGAGGAGAGCATGAGTGCGCCCTTGACCTCGTCCGGGCCCCAGTCGGGGTGCCGGGCGAGGAGCTGAGCCGCCGCGCCGGCCACGACCGGAGCCGCGAACGACGTGCCGGACATCCACATGTAGCCGGGGGCGAGGACGCGCTCGGGAGCGTGCGCGACCATCGACGCGTCGGCAGGCACCGGGCCGACCATGTAGCGGCCGGGCGCGGCCAGGTCGGGCTTGTAGAAGCCGTCCATGGTGTAGCCCTTGCCGGACCACCACGGCACGGAGTCGTCGTACGGGTCGGACGAGCCGGCCGGGTCGACGGCGCCGACGGTGATGATGAACGGGTCGTTTCCGGGGGCATAGGACATGCTCACGTTCGAGCCGTCGGCCGCGCCGTGGTTGCCCGCGGCCGCGACGACCGTGACGCCGGCGAACCAGAGCCGCTCCACGGCCCTGTCCAGCGGGTCGAAGCGGAAGCTCGTCTCGACGCTGCCGGCGAGCGAGAAGTTGGCGACCCGGATGCCGTACGCGTCCTTGTTCGCGAGGATCCAGTCGGCCGCGGCGATGACGTCGGCCGTGACGGAGCGGCCCTCCGCGTCCGACGTGCGAAGCGAGACGAGGGGAGCGTTCGGGGCGGCGCCCATGTAGAGGGGGTTCGAACCGGCCGCAACGCCGGCCACCAGCGTGCCGTGGCCCTGGCCGTCACCCTCGGCGCCTGGGGCGAGCGAGGAAACGTTCACGCTCGCGAGCAGGCGCCCGCCGAAGTCCTCGACTCTGCTCGGGTCAATGCCGGAGTCGACGATCGCGATCGTCGGAGCCTGCGGTCCCGCGGCGAGCAGGCCGGTCAGCGGGTCGAAGACGCTCCAGAGCGTGTCCGCGCGAACTTCCTCTCGCCACATCTCGGCGTTCTGATAATCGCTCGAGAAGACGGGCGCATTCGGCGTGATCGCGAGGATGTCGCCGCGCGCGGCGAGCCTAAGCATCGCTTTGCCCGAGAGCTTCGCCGCGACGCCGTCCACCGAGCGGAACTTGCGAGTGACCTTGCCGTTCCGGTTCTTGACGCGCTCGGCGACCTTGGCGCTCTTGATCCCGTCGCCCTGAACGATGACGTTGAAGATCTTGTTGGGGTTCCCGCGCGCCTGCGCCCGCAGGCTGCTCGGCACGAGGGCGCCGTCGTCGTCAGCGAGCGCCGCCGGCGGGGCCGCGAACACAAGAATGAGGGCGAGAAGTGCCGCGAAGCCGCGGCCGCCCTTGCCCCAAAGCGCGCTCGAACGCACGTTGCCGCGCTCGGAGTCGGTCGTTCTGCTCCGCCCTCCGTTCGTCCAGAGGGCGCTCGACCGATCCTCTGCCGTCCTCTCCTGGTCAAGCCGCATGTGGTCTTTCTCCTCCTCCCGCGTCGCGCGCGGGGGCCGCAATTCCGCAGTTCGTGAGTCGCAACGTAGATCGGCGGCGGCAGACCCTCATCCCCCGGCCGGGTTAGGAGGGCGAGATTCCCTCGGATGAGGGATGAGCTACTGCGCCCAGGCCGCGGCGTACCAGGCTGCGCTCGAAAGCGACGTCTGTGCCCACGGGTTCGCCGTTACTAGACTGCTCCGGATGCGCTTGGCGCTGGAGATCGCGTTCGCGCGGGGGGCCGGGCGGCTCTCGCGCCTGGCCGGCCGCGGCGGCGGCACGACGCTTCCCGGGAAGATCCTGGCGACGGTCGATCCCGGCGCGCTCGCCGTCCTCGCCGCGCGGCTGCCCCGGGGCAGCGCCCTCGTATCCGCGACGAACGGGAAGACGACGACCGCGGCGATGGTCGCGGAGATCCTGCGCGGGCGGGTGCGGCTCGCGCACAACCGCGCGGGCGCGAACCTTGTTTCGGGAGTGACTTCGGCCCTGCTGGCCCATGAGAATGCCGAGCTCGGCCTCTTCGAGGTGGATGAAGGGGCTTTCCCGGACATCGCGCGTCGCGTACGGCCGCAGGCGGTCTGCCTGGGAAACCTCTTCCGCGACCAGCTCGACCGGTACGGCGAGCTCGAGCTCGTCGCCGAGGGATGGCGGGACGCAGTCGCGGAGCTCGATCCGGCCGCCGTCGTCGTGCTGAACGCCGACGACCCCCTTGTCGCGGACCTCGGCCGTGGCCGCGCCTCCGTGCTTCGGTTCGGGCTCGACGATCCCCGCGTGGCCCGCGAACGTCTCCCCCACGCCGCAGACTCGAAGTACTGCGTCCTCTGCGGTACGCCCTACGAGTACGCGGCTGCCTACGTCGGCCATCTCGGCGACTTCAGCTGTCCCCAGTGTGGAAACGCACGGCCCGAGCTGGACGTGTCTGCCCGCGCCGTCGATCTGACGGGCCTCGAGCGGTCCAGGTTCGAGCTGAAGACCCCCGAGGGCAGCCGCAGCGTGGAGCTCACCCTGCCGGGCCTCTACAACGTCTACAACGCTCTCGCGGCCGCAGGGCTCGGCCTGGCGCTCGGTGCCTCGCTGGACGAGGTGGCCGACGGCCTGGGCCGCTTCAAGGCGGCGTTCGGACGCTTCGAGCGGATTCCCGCCGGCGACCGGGTCGTGCTCCTCCTCCTCGTCAAGAACCCGGCCGGTGGCAACGAGGTCGTCCGCACCCTCGTCGCCGGGCGGACGCCCGTCCACGCCGTGGTCGCGCTGAACGACGAGATCGCCGACGGACGGGACGTGTCCTGGATCTGGGACGTCGATTTCGAGCCGCTCATCGAGGGGCTCGAGCGCCTCGTGGCAACAGGCTCCCGCGCGCAGGAGCTCGCGCTGAGGTTCATGTACGGCGGTTTGGCCCGCGAGCGCATCGAGGTCATCCCCGAGCTGGCCCGTGCGCTCGATCGCGGGCTCGAGCTCACGCCGCCGGGCGACGAGCTCGTCGTGCTCCCCACGTACACAGCGATGCTCGCGCTCCGGCGGATCGCCGCCGAGCGGGGACTCGTGCGGCCCTACTGGGAGGCTGCATGAAAGGCCGGATCGTCCTGGCGCATCTCTATCCCGACTACCTCAACATCTACGCCGACCGCGGCAACATGGCAGTCCTTGAGCGGCGCTCGGCCTGGCGGGACATCGAGCTCGCTTACTCGGCAGTGGGCATGGGCGACGAGTTCGGGCCCGATACCTACGACCTCATCTACATCGGCGGAGGCCAGGACCGCGAGCAGGCCCTCGTCGCGAGCGACCTGGCCGGGAAGGCCGAGCCGCTGCGGGAGGCGGTCGCGGGCGGTGCGGCCCTGCTCGCCGTCTGCGGCGGCTATCAGCTCCTCGGGCGCTTCTATCGCGATCGCTCCGGCGCCGAGCTTCCCGGCGTCGGATTCTTCCCCCTCCACACCGTGGCGGGCGAGCGACGCATGATCGGCGACGTCCTGCTCGAGTGCGCGCTGGAACCCGGCCCGCCGCGGACGCTCGCCGGGTTCGAAAACCACGCGGGACGGACGTACCTCGACGACGGCACGGAACCGCTTGGGCGGGTCGTCTACGGCTTCGGAAACAACGGAGAGGACGGCTACGAAGGCTGCCGGGTCGGCAGGGCCGTGGGCACGTACCTGCACGGGCCGCTGCTCCCGCGGAACCCCTGGCTCGCCGACTGGCTCCTGGCGCAGGCGCTCGCACGGCGTCAAGGTGAGGTTCCTGAGCTTCCCCCCCTCTCAGACGATTTAGAGGGCGAAGCGCACGGGGTCGCCGCCGAGCGGGCTCGCGCGCGCGGAGGCCGCCGGTAGGAATTCGGTAGGAATCGGAAGCCCTACCCCGCCAGGGGGAGCCGTTTCCTCACGAGGGCGCAGGCCCGTGCCGATAGGAGCCGGGAACCGCTCGCGAGTGTCTCTACACGCGCGCGTGGAGCAACGGCATGAACCTGCGGCACCCGAAGACCGGTCTTGGCGCGATGTTCGCCCTCGGGGCGGCATCGCTCTCGTTGCTCGCCCTCGTTCCGGGTGCCACGGCCGGGGCTGCCGATTACCCGAGCCCGCTCCACCTCTCGGGGAGCCCGTCGTCCTTGAGCGGAAGCTACAAGCTCGTGGCGGTGCCGGGCCCAACGCCCCGGCCACAGCCCGGGGTGTCCGTCCAGGCCGGGGCCGGGATGACCACCGGTTCCTATACGTACGCATACACGATCGTCGACGCCGGCGGCGAGTCGGCCCGGAGTGACATCTCGAGCACCGTCACGACGACGACGGGCAACCAGCAGGTCCTGGTGAGCGGCCTTCCCGCGAGCGGCACCTGGCGCCTTTACCGCCGCCGCAGCACTCTCTACTTCTTCGTGGCCGAGCGAACCGACCAGGCGACCTATCTCGACACGGCTGCCGACCCGCCGAGCGCCACGATCCTTCCGCAGGCGCAGAACCGAATTGCGAGCGCGTTCTCGGCGCCCTGCACGGCGACGACGTGCGGCTGGATCGAGTTTGCGCCGGGAGTGCCCGCGAACGTGAGCAACAACTGGGTTCCAGCCGCGTCTGCCCCGACGGCTCCGACCGGGAAGGGCTGGATGGTCGACTCTTCCGGCTCGGTTCATGTCGCAGCCGGAAACTGGACGTTCACGGTGCAGATGCGAAACGGCGGCAACGCCACATCGGGCACGGCGCGGCTCGTCGTCGGTCTGTGGAAGGTGAGGACCGACGGCACAGCCGTGGGTGCCCCCCTCGTGGATCCCGCCGGAGCCGGCGAGAACACAAGCCAGAATCTGGTTACCGGCAACACGACGCCTTTCACCGTCTCGCATACGGTCGCCGTCCCGGCCATCACGCTCGCGGCCGACGAGCGGCTCTACGTGCAGTTCTGGCGCCGTCAGACCGCGCCGTACGCCAACGTCTTCAACAACGACGCCCGACTGCTCACGCTGAGTGCCCACGACGGCATCGCCCGGGTAGAGCATCCGGCTGTCTCCACGCTTCCTGACGCCCCCGCCCTGGCCTCGCCGGCGGACGGGATCGTCACGAGCTCCCGGACCCTCTCGGGATTCTTCTCGGACCCGGACGCGGGTGACTCCGGCTCGCTCGAGTTCCGCGTGTGCACGTCCCCGGCTGCGGCCGGGGTGGAGTGCTCGCCTTCGGTGGACTCCGGATCGTCCTCGACGGTGGCCAATGGCGCTCCCGGTTCGTGGGCCGCCGGTGCCGCCTTCGCCCACGCGACGACGTACCACTGGCAGGCTCGGGGCGTCGACGCCCTGGGGGGGCAGTCGGCCTGGAGCGGGACCCGGTCCTTCGTCGTCGACGACGCACCCGCCAGCCCCACTCTCTCGCTCCCGCTCGCGGGCGCGCTCGTCCGCACGGGCGCTCCCCCGCTCCGCGCGGCCTATGCGGACTCGAACGGCGACTCAGGCCGGATTCGCTTCCGGATCTGCGTAACGCCGAGCGTGGCCGGCGTCCCCTGCGCGCCCACGGTCGCCACAGGCCTCTCGCCCGAGGCCCCCGACGGCACGGTGGCCGCGTGGCAACCTGCGATCTCGCTCCGCGACCGGACGTACTACTGGCAGGCCCGCTCGGAAGACACCCTCGGAGCCGTATCGGCCTGGTCGGAGACTCGCAAGCTCGTCGTCGCCCAGCGTCTTCTCCGCATCGCGAGTCCGACCCGTGTGATTTGCTCCGTCGGCGCGACGCTCCGCGTGCGGCTCCGCCTGGCCGCCGCAGCTCGAGTGAGCGCTCACTTCTACACGAAAAGCCGCTTCGATCTCGAGCGCGACTTCGGCCGGCTCGCTCAGGGTTATTCGAGGCTCTCGCTCCGCCTTCCCTACTCTCTGGAGCGCCCGGCGGTCTACTGGATCCGCTGGATCGCGGTTCGGGGCGGGGAGCGAACCGTTTCTTCTATGCGAATGGAGTTGCGCCGGCCCGGCGGCCCGGCGACGTGCTAGGGCACTAGGGCGCCCAGAGGGCGCCGAGGTAGACGACCGGGTCGCCCGCCTGCCAGCGGGTCAGGAAGCGTTGGATCGGCGGGTGGAGGGCGATCCCTGCCAGCTCGTCCACCGAGAACAGCCGGTGGCCGCGGACGGCCGCGTCCCGCGAGGTAACCGTCTCGAGCGACCGGTCTCCGAGATGGCCGGCGAAGATGATGTGCACGACGTGCTTCGCGGGAACGCCTGCGGGGGAGATCGACTCGCAGACGGCGACGGGGCCTTCCAGCGGCAGTTCCTCGTCGATGCCGCACTCCTCCGTTAGCTCGCGCTGGACCGCCTCGAGAAGCGTCTCGCCTGCGTGCACGCCGCCGCCGGGGAGCAGCCAGTACTCGCGGCCCGGCTTCTCCTGGCGAATGAGCAGAGTCCGGTCGCCGCGCCGGAGAATGGCGGAGACGCGAAGCCGGGGCTCCATCAGGTTGCCTGCCGTGAGGAGCCGAAGCCGCGCACGCCGCGGTCGGACTCCGGCAGCTCGTCTACCTCGAACACCTCGGCGGCCTCGACCGGCAGGACCACGAGCTGGGCGATTCGCTCACCGGGCTCGGCCACGAAGGTCTCATTCGGGTCGGTGTTCAGGACGACCACCTGCACCTCCCCTCGGTAGCCGGAGTCGATCAACCCGGGTGAGTTGACGAGCGCGATCCCGTGCCGCGCCGCCAGGCCGGAGCGCGGTTGCACGAACCCCGCGTACCCCTCCGGGATCGCGACAGCCAAGCCGGTGGGGACGAGCGCCCGCTCCCCGGGGGCCAGCTCGATCCGCTCGCAGGTCGCGAGATCGAGGCCCGCGTCACCTGCGTACGCGCGCGCCGGCAGCTGCGCATTCGCGCGAAGGCGGCGGACCTGAAGCTCGATCAACGACGCCGAGCCCGGACCGGCAAGAGGGACTCGTCTTCGACGAGGTAGGCCGCGAAGCGAACGACATCCCGGCGAGGGAGGTGTGCGACGAGCACAACCCCCTCCGGAGTGTCGATGCGCTGCTCGATCGGCGTCCCGAGCTCGTAGAGGTCGGAGAGGGCACGGCCGTCGTCGTACGGCACGAGCAGCCGCACTTCGCGCAGGCGCTCGGCAAAGCGCTCGGAGATGCCGGCGCGCAGGTCGTCGAGACCTTCCCCTTTGAGAGCCGAGACGTGCAGCGCGCCCGGGAAGCGGTTCCGCAGGCGGCGCCGGCGCAGCGGATCGACAGCGTCGATTTTGTTCAGCACGAGCTCGACCGGGAGCTCGTCCGCTCCAAGCTCGTGCAGGACCGCCTCGACGGCGGCGATCTCGTCGTCCAGCCGGGAATCCGATGCCGACGCGTCGGCCACGTGGAGCACGAGGTCGGCCGAAAGCGTTTCCTCGAGCGTTGCGGCGAAGCCCTCGATGAGTTGGTGGGGCAGGCGGCGGATGAAGCCGACGGTGTCGGTGACGAGGTAACTCCTGCCTTCGTGCGAGAAGCTACGCGTCGTCGGGTCGAGCGTCTCGAACAGGCGGTCGTTGACGGAGACGTTGGCCTCGGTGAGCGCGTTGAGGAGAGTCGACTTGCCGGCGTTGGTGTAGCCCGCGAGCGAGACCACCGGGGTCTCGCTCCGCTGACGGGACTTCCGCTGAGTTGCACGGCGCCGCTCGAGCTCGCGCAGCCTGCGCTTGAGCAGCGAGATGCGCTGTCTCGCAAGCCGTCGGTCGGTTTCCAGCTGTGACTCGCCGGGACCGCGTGTCCCGATTCCGCCTCCGAGCCGCTCCAGGTGCTGCCAGAGGCCGCGCATGCGCGGCAGGTTGTATTGGAGCTGCGCGAGCTCGACCTGGAGCTTGCCCTCGGCCGTGACCGCGTGTTGCGCGAAGATGTCCAGGATCAGCTGTGTCCGGTCGACGACCCGCAAGCCGAGCTCGTTCTCGAGCCGACGCTGCTGACCTGGATCGAGGTCGTCGTCGACGACGAGTGACTCGGCGTTGGCCTGCGCGATCGCCTGCTTGAGCTCGACGAGCTTGCCCTTGCCGACGTACGTACGTGGATCCGGCGCAGGCCGGTGCTGCACGAGCTCTCCAACGGGCTCGACACCGGCCGTCCGCAGAAGCTCGCGAAGCTCGCCGAGCTCGGCCTCCTCGTCGGCTGTCGGCGTCAGCACCGCCGCGATGAAGCCGCGCTCCGGGGCGGCCCCGGGCGCCGGATCCGGCTGGCGCTGTGTCACGGTCTGATTATGCCGCGGTCTTGACGAGGGAAGCGATCCGGCGGGCGGCTTCCTCCAGCCGCTCGTCGGCCACCGTGAGCGAGATCCGCACGTAGCCCTCGCCGCTGGGGCCGAAGGACGGGCCCGGGGAGACGACCACGGCGGCCTCCTCGAGCACGAGCTCGGTGAAGCTCTCGGCGGTGTGCCCGTCCGGCACACGCACCCAGATGTAAGGCGTCGCCCTCGGCGGGTCAGCCGGGAGGCCGATGTCCGCGAGCGCCTCGATCAAGAGGTCGCGACGGCGGCGGTAGATCTCGGACATCCTCGCCGGGAAGTCCCGCGCGTCGCGTATCGCCGCCACGGCGGCGAGCTGAAGCGCATCGAACAGGCCCGAGTCCAGATTGGTCTTCAGTTGGCGGTAGTGCTCGACGAGCTCCGGGTTGCCGGCCACCCAGCCGATTCGCCAGCCGGTCATGTTCCAGCCCTTCGAGAGGGAGAAGATCTCGAGGCCGACGTCCTTGGCCCCGGGTGCCTCGAGGAAGCTCGGCGCCCGGTAACCGTCGAAGGTCACCTCGGTGTAGCTCGCGTCGTGGACGACCACCACGTCCTGCTCGCGGGCGAACTCGACCGCGCGGCGGAAGAAGCCGACGTCGGCAATTGCGCCGGTCGGGTTGTTCGGGTAGTTGAGGAAGAGAAGCTCCGCGTCGGGCGCGTCGCTCAGGTCCGGCAGGAAGTCGTTCTCGGCACGAAGCGGGAGGAAGTGAGGCTCCGCTCCCGCGAAAAGCGGTCCGGAGGTATACGGCGGATAACCGGGCTCCGGCGTCAGGCAGACGTCGCCGGGGTCGAGAAGCGCGAGCGCGACATGCGCCACGGCCTCTTTGCCGCCGAGCGCCGGGATCACCTCGCGCTCGGGGTCGAGCTCGACGCCGAAGCGTTCGGCGTAGAAGCCTGCGACCGCCTCGCGGAAGGCAGCCAGTCCTCGGTTACTCGGGTACCCGTGCGTCTCGGGCCGCGCGACCTGCCGCTGCATCTCCTCGACGACCGCGTCCGGCGTCGGCAGGTCGGGGTCCCCGATCCCGAGGCTGATGACGTCGATCCCCTGCCGGCGTTTGTCGTCAATCTTGCGCTCGAGGTCGGCGAAGAGGTAAGGCGGGACGAGGTCGAGGCGCTTGGCGTGCTTCACCGGAGTTCCAAGAGCTCCTGAGAGACCTCGCCGCGGCAGATTTCCTGGGCGGGGCCCGTGAGGCGGGCATGGAACCCCTCGTCGAGCTCGACCAGGAGATCGCCGCCTGGGAGATGGATGGTCACGGGGCTTTCGCACCAGCCGTTCGCGACGGCCGCGGCGGCGACTGCGACGGCGCTCGTGCCGGAGGAAAGGGTCTCCCCAGCCCCCCGCTCCCACACCCCGACGGTGGCCTCGTTGCGCGAGTCGACACGGACGAGCTGGACGTTCGTCCGTTGGGGGAAGCGTGGATGGTTCTCCACGAGCGGGCCGAGGTGAAGCAGGTCATCGCGGACGGGATCACGCGCGATGACGGCGTGCGGGTTCCCGACCGAGACGGGCGTGAACTCCAGGCGCGCGCCGTTCACGTCAAGCGTTTCCGGGGAGCCCACCTGTACTGGCCCGAGGTCCATTTCCACCTCGAGCCCGCCCCGCATGCGGGCGACGACCTCGCGCGGGCCGACGGCGATCCGAACCTCGTCCGCGCCTCGTTCCCGGGCCAGCCAGCGGGCGGCGATGCGTGTGCCGTTGCCCGAGAGCTCGGCGGTCGAGCCGTCCGGGTTCCAGATAACGATCTCGGCCCGCGTGCCCTCGACGGTCGCCACTTCGAGGATTCCGTCCGAGCCGATGCCGAGGTGGTAGTCGCACAGGCGCCGAACGAGCTCCGGCTCGAGCGGCGAGGTTAGCTCAGCCCGCTCGACGAGCAGGTAGTCGTTGCCGAGCCCGTGCCACTTCGAGAATTTCATCGGCGACCTCGCCCGGGGGGCGATCGGCGCGAAGGGTAACGGCGCCCGGAACGCGCCGTAGCCACTTGCGTTGGTAGGCGGCGTAGCGCCGGGTCTGGCGCTCCAGCTCGGCGAGGGCATCCTCACGAGAGAGCTCGGCGACCGCGCGCAGGCCCATGATCTGGCGCGCGGTGGCGGCGATCGGCTGCGCGAGGGCTCTGCGAACCTCCTCCTCTACCCCGCGCTCGAACATCGCGCGCGTCCGGGCGGCAATTCGTTCGTGCAGGACGTCGCGCGGGACCTCGAGCCCGATGATGAGCGTCGGATGCCGGGTCTCTTCCGTCCAGAGGCGAGACGGCTCCGGACGGAGCGACGAGCCGGTCTCGTGCAGCTCGAGGGCGCGCACGATGCGCCGCGCGTCGTTCGGGTGGATGCGCGCGGCAGCGCCCGGGTCCCGCTCGACGAGGACGGCGTGGGCGCGTGCCGGGCCGAGCCGCTCGTAGGTCTCCTCCCAGCGCTTGCGGGAGCCGGGCGGCGGCGCCGGAGGGATCTCCAGGTCGGCAAGCGCGGCGCGGAGGTAGAGGCCGGTGCCGCCGGCGACGATAGGCATCCGGCCGAGGGCGAGAGTCTCATCGACGGCGGCGTGGGCCAGCCGCTGGTACTCGCCGACCGACCCTTCGTGATCGAGCGGCCAGATGCCGACCAGGCGCGCGGGGTGCTCGGACTGGTTCGTGAGGATCGGCAGGCCGGCGTAGGCCTGCATGGAGTCGGCCGACACGAGCTCGGCGGGGGTGCGAGCGGCGAGCGTCTCCGCGACGGCGCTCTTGCCGCTCGCCGTCGGTCCGAAGATAGCGATGACCAAACCAGCCTCGATCTTTAGTGGCATGTCGCCCGGGGCCGCCGCGCTCCTCCCTCCACCTTCAGGTTAGCGAGCAAAAGCGAGCTTGTGGCGCGCGGAATGGCAGGAAAGCGTGTCGTCAAGCGGCTGCTACGACAGCATCTTCGCGACCGCGGAGTGTGGTCGAGGTCGCGCTCTCGACGACGACGTCTACCAGCTCGCCAGGCGTCGCCGATCCGCGGAAGTTCAACGTCGTGTTCCGCCGCGTCCGCCCCCGTAGGAACGATTCGTCCGTTCGGCTCGGCCCCTCGACGAGCACCTCCTCGATCCTGCCGATCCGCGCCTGGTTGCGCGCGTGCGCGACGCGCTGCACGACGTCGACGAGCCGTTCGATCCGCTCCCGCTTTAGGTCCTCGGGAACCTGGTCCGCCATCGCGGCCGCCTCGGTGCCCGTCCGCGGGCTGTAGACGAACGTGAAGGCGCCGTCGAAGCCGACCTCCTCGACGGCCTCGACCGTTTCCCGGAAGTCCCACTCCGTCTCCCCGGGGAAGCCGACGATGAGGTCTGTCGTCAGGGCGAGATCCGGGATCGCCGCGCGCAGCTTCCCGGCCAACCGGACGAACCGCTCGCGGTCGTAGGTGCGCCGCATGCGCTTGAGGATCCGGCTCGAGCCTGACTGGAGCGGCAGGTGCGTGTGCTCGCAGACGGCCTCGCACTCGGCCATGGCCGAGATCACGGGATCGCGGAAGTCCTTCGGGTGCGGGCTCGTGAAGCGGACGCGCTCGATACCGTCAACGGAGTCCACCGCGCGGAGGAGCTCGCCGAAGTCCGTCCGAGTCCCCGGGGCGAGGTCTCGGCCCCACGAGTTGACGTTCTGCCCGAGGAGTGTCACCTCCCGCACGCCCTCGTCGGCGAGCCGCACGACCTCGGCGACGATCTCGCCCGGGCGTCGGCTCACTTCTCTGCCCCGCACCTTGGGGACGATGCAGTAGGAGCAGATGGAGTTGCAGCCCATCGAGACCTGGACCCAGGCCTGGAAGCGCCGCACCCGCGTCCCCGGCAGATCGGCGGCGAAGGCACGCTCTTGCCCCGTCCCGAAGCGGCCGCGGGCGACCCCTTCTCCCCCCACTCCGAGCCACTCGCCCAGATGGGAGATCGAGCCCGGCCCGAAGGCGACGTCGACGAACGGGTAGAGCTCGAAGAGCCGCTCGCGCTGAGCCTCGGCGTAGCAGCCGCCCACGGCGATGATCTTCTCCGGCTCCCGTGCCTTGACGGCCTTCGCCTGCGCGAGGTGAGCCGCTAGACGCTGATCAGGCTTCTCGCGGACCGTGCACGTGTTGAAGACGATGACGTCGGCGTCCGCTTGGGATGTCGCCTCCCCCAGGCCGAGCTCCTCCAGCATGCCCTTGATCCGCTCGGAGTCGTGAGCGTTCATCTGGCAGCCGAAGGTCTGAACCGAGTAGCGCCTCATTTCGCGAACTCCACCGCCCTGCTCTCGCGAATGATCGTGACCTTGATCTGGCCAGGGTACTCCAGCTGCTCCTCGATCTCGCGCGCGATCTCTAGGGAGAGGAGGACGGCGGTATCGTCGTCCACCTCGGTCGGCTTGACCATGACGCGGATCTCCCTGCCGGCCTGGAGGGCGTAGACGCGCTCGACGCCCTTCTTCTGCGACGCGATCTGCTCGAGCGTCTCGAGCCGCTTGATGTAGTTCTCGAGGCTCTCGCCGCGCGCACCCGGCCGCGACGCCGAGATGGCGTCCGCGGCGATCACGAGCACGGCCTCGACCGTCTGCGGTTGCACCTCGTAGTGGTGAGCCTCGATCGCGTGGACGACGTGCTGGGACTCGCCGAACTTCTTCGCCTGCTGGGCCGAGATGACCGCATGCGAGCCTTCTACCTCGTGCGTCAGCGCTTTACCGAGGTCGTGCAGGAGCGCCGCACGTTTTGCCGTCTTCACGCTCGCGCCCAGCTCGGAGGCCATGATCCCAGCCAGGTGGACGCACTCGAGTGAGTGCTTGAGGATGTTCTGCCCGTAGCTCGTGCGATAGCGGAGGCGCCCCAGCAGCTTGACGAGCTCTTCGTGGAGGTTGCCGCAGTTCGCCTCGAAGACCGCCTGCTCCCCCGCCTGGCGGATGTGCTCCTCGATCTCGGCCTTGGAGCGGTAGTACATCTCCTCGATCCGCGAGGGATGGATGCGCCCGTCCTCCACGAGCTTCGTGAGCGTGAGCTTGGCCACTTCGCGCCGGACGCCGTCGAACGACGAGAGCACAACCGCCTGCGGCGTGTCGTCGATGATGAAGTCGACGCCGGTGAGGTTCTCGAGGGCCCGGATGTTCCTGCCTTCGCGGCCGATGATGCGGCCCTTCATATCGTCGGAGGGCAGCTCGACGGTCGAGACCGTCGTCTCGGCGGCATGGCTCGCGGCCACCCGCTGGAGCGCGTCTGCGACGAGATTGCGAGCGCGCCGCTTGGCGTCCGCCCGTGCCTCCTCCTCGAGCTGGCGCACCATACGCCCCAGGTCGTGGCGGACGAGTTCCTCGGACCGTTCGAGCAGGCCGCGCTTCGCCTCTTCGACCGTCAGGCCGGAGATGCGCCCGAGTTCCTGCAGCTGGGTCTCCGCTGCCGCCTTGGCCTCTTCTTGGAGCTGCTTGAGGTGCTCTTCACGGTCGCCGAGCGCTTGCTCGCGCCGCGAAAGTTCCCCGAGCTTGCGGTCGATCTCCTCTTCCTTCGTGACGACGCGCTTCTCGATCTTGCCGATCTCGGCTCGCTTCTCCCGCAGCTCCTGCTCGACCTCGCCGCGCAGGCGCAAGGCTTCCTCTCGGGCCTCGACCTGCGCTTCCCGCTGGATCGCCTCGGCGGCACGCTTCGCCCCGTCGGTGAGGCGCTTCTGCTCGCTCCCGGCGGTTGCGAGCCGGCGCGCGAGCACGAACCGTGTAGCCATGACTGCGGCGGCGGTGCCGGCACCCAGGCCGATGAGAACGCCGATTACAAGTTCCATTGCTCGCTCCTACGTCAGCCCGTAGGAACGGCCGCATCGTCGGATCGGGTCGAGCGGACAGGAAGGCGCCGGCGGCGCCTTACGCCTGAAGCAACCTCCGCGTTCGCTCGGGGATCGTCATGTCTTGTTTAGGCGTCTTGTCGGGGTCAGATGGTCCGATTCGGCGAAAAACCGTTCCGTGCAGGCGTTTAGTGATGAACTCGTGGGCCCTCATCGTATCCCCGCTCAGGGCCCCTCGTCCAGGGCGCCGATGGCCGTCTCGACCGAATCAGCCGCAAACCCGCGGCGGGCAAGCAGTGCCCACGCCTTGCGGCGATCAGGAACGTTCACCACGAGCGCGACCGCACGCTCCATCTCGGGCTCGAGCGTCTCGATCGCCCCCCGCGCCGCGGATTCCGCGAAACCGTCTGCGGCGAGCCGTGCAGCGATGGCGCTGTTTCCCCATCCTCGGCCCGCCAGGGAGTCCGCCCGCCCCCGTGCCAGCTTGGCGTCGTCCACGAGGCCGGAAGCCTTCAGCCTCGTGACGGCATTCCGGCGCGCGTCGGGCGCGAGCCCCTGGCGCTCGAGACGTTCCTCAAGGCGCTGCTCGGAGAGTGGCCGGCGGGCGAGGGCCCGCCCGGCCCGGTGGAGCGCGTCGGCGTGCTGGAGCTCGTGCCGCAGGCGGCGCAGGAGTGGCCGGTCGAGCTCCACTCCGGCTGCGAGCCGACAGCGAAGCACGACCTCGTCGGGGACGGTCCGCCACGGCGCGCCGTCTACTTCGAGCGCGACCCGCCCGGGCCGTGCTCGGCGCAGCCGCGTGATCTCAGGCAGCCGTCGACTCGACCGCTTCCGCCGCCTTCTCCTCCTCCTTGGCGAGCAGCGGCGCCTCCTCGCTCACCGGCAGAAGCCGGGAGGAGATGACGGCATCGGGGCCGAGCTCGGTTTGGACGGAGCGTACGATCGCTTCGGTGACGTCGGGATGCTCGCGGAGGAACGCGGTCGCGTTCTGCCGGCCTTGCCCCAACCGCTCGTCGCCGAAGCTGAAGTAGGAGCCGGACTTCTGGACGAGCTTCCGCTCGAGGGCCACATCGAGGACGCTGCCCTCCCAGGAGATCCCGTCGCCGTAGATGATGTCGAACTCGGCCTGCTTGAACGGCGGCGCGACCTTGTTCTTCACGACCTTGACCCGAACTCGGTTCCCGAAGGCCTCGACGCCCTCCTTGAGCGTCTCGATCCGTCTGATGTCGAGCCTGAGCGAAGAGTAGAACTTCAGCGCGCGGCCGCCCGGGGTCGTCTCGGGACTCCCGAACATCACGCCGATCTTCTCCCGCAGCTGGTTCGTGAAGATCGCGACGGTTCCGGTGCGGTTCAGGGTGCCGGCGAGTTTGCGCAAGGCCTGGCTCATGAGCCGCGCCTGCAGGCCGACGTGGCTGTCGCCCATCTCCCCCTCGATCTCCGCCTTCGGCGTGAGCGCGGCGACCGAGTCGATGGCCACGACGTCGACCGCGCCGCTGCGGATTAGGAGCTCGGCGATCTCGAGCGCCTGCTCGCCGTTGTCGGGCTGCGAGACGAGCAGGTCGTCGATATTCACGCCGATCCTCCGCGCGTAGCTCGGGTCCATGGCGTGCTCGGCGTCGATGAAGGCGCAGATGCCACCCCGGCGCTGAGCCTCGGCGATGACGTGGTAGACGAGCGTCGTCTTTCCCGAGGACTCGGGCCCGAAGATCTCGATGATGCGGCCGCGGGGCAGGCCGCCCACTCCAACCGCGATGTCGAGCGACAGCGAACCGGTCGAGATCGAGGGGATGGCGAACTGTGCCTGGTCGCCCATCTTCATGATCGACCCCTTGCCGAACGTCCGCTCGATCTGGCTGAGAGCGGCGTCGAGGGCCTGCTCGCGGTGATTTTCGGTCAAGTCGTAGAACCTCCTAAGGCAACCGATTCAAGGATCTCGTACCGGGCTCCGCTCGGCTGGAGAACCGAATGATAGAGAGCGACTTCGGACGGACTGACAGGCCCGAGGTCGGGCAGCGGCGGAGCGAGGCGAGGGCGCTGACGAAAGCGGAGGACGGTGACGTGCGCGAGCCAGTCGCGGCCCTCGCGTTCGTAGATGGCCAGCCGCTCGAGCCGCTCCCAGACGGCCTCTGCAAGCCGCCTGCCCCGTCCTTCCTCGTCCCCGAAGACGATCATGCCGACGCTTCTGGTCTCCCGGTAACGGCCTGGCGTGAGCACGAGGGAGCCCGCGTCGGGCGCGACCGCACGCAGGGCTGCCGAGACGGGCTCGACGTCGGGGGTCGGCCGACCCCCGAGAAAGGCGAGGGTGACGTGTAGGTTCTCTCGCGGGACGATGCGGACGCCCGGTCGTTCGGGCAGCTGCTCGCGTTGCCACGCAACGAGCCGGTCAAGCGGCTCGTCCGGCAGTCGTAATCCGACGAAGAGGCGCAAACGCTCACGGCTGCCGACGCTAGCAGCACCGGTCATACAGATTCGTGGCTGGACCGTGTCAACAGCTGCCGCAGAAGATGGAGAGCCAGTGCCGTGGCTCGATTTCGGACAGCTTCGCGGTCGCCGGGAAGCTGTCCGTTCCACGCCACCTCTCCCTGAGGGCCTTCGACGTGGATGCAGACAAGGCCGACGGGCTTCTCCGGGGTGCCGCCTCCGGGGCCCGCGACACCGGTGACGGCGACTCCCACATCGGCGCCCAGACGGGCTCGCGCCCCGCCTGCCATGGCCGCAGCGGTTTCTTTCGACACGGCACCGTGAGCGCGCAAGGTCTCGCCTGAGACGCCGAGGGTTGAGCTCTTGAGCTCGTCCGAATAGGCGACGACCCCGCCGACGTACACCTCGCTGGATCCGGGAACGTCGGTCAGCCGCGCGGCCACGAGGCCCCCGGTGCAGGACTCCGCGGTCGCGAGTCTCAGGCCGGCAGCCCGGGCGTGGTCGAGGACGAGCTCGGCCACGCTACGCTCGTCGTCGACCGCAAAGAGCTCGGCGCTGAAGGCGCTGCGAAGCGAGCGTTCGAGCCTCTCGGCGGCTGGCGCGGAGCCTGCGGGCACGATGAGGTCGACCGCGATCTCGAGGTCGCGCGCGCACACCGTGATCTCCACGCCGCCCTCCTCTTCTCCAGCCTCGGCGAGAACCCGCGCGACGGCCGACTCGCTCGGCCCGAAGACGCGAAACAATCGTCGTGCAGGCGGACGAGACCGGGCGAGGACCCGCTGCACCGCGTCGTGCTCGACGACGCGCTCCCAGAGGCGACGCAGCTCGCCCGGCGGCCCCGGGAGTGCGACGGCGACCCGCCCGTCGTGCTCGAGGAGGACCGCAGGCGCCGTGCCGGCGAGGCCGAGAGCCACGCCTCCGGCGGGAAGAGAGGCTTGCTTGCGAACGCCGGGCTCGAAGTCGGCGTAGGGCCGGCCCAGCTGTTCCGCGACCGAGCGGGAGACAGCCTCGATCTGGGCTCGCAGGCCCTCGTCGACGAAGAGCTCCCTCCCTGTCTCCAGGGCGAGGAGCTCGACCGTCCGGTCGTCATGCGTCGGGCCAAGGCCCCCGGAGATGACGCAGAGATCGGCCTCGAGCCCCTGCCGGAGTGCCGCGCCCAGCTCGTCCGGGCGATCTCCGGCGATGACGAGCCGTTCGGGGCGAGCCCCGAGCCGGGTCAGCTCGCGAGCGAGGAAAGCGCCGTTGTCGTCGCGCAGGTCTCCGCGGACGAGCTCGCTGCCGGTGAGGAGGACGAGGGCTCGGACTATGCCGTCGAGACCGTCCGGACGCCTCTTGCCGTCACGACGACGATCGCCGGTCCCTGCGGGAAGCTCTGGGCACGTCGACCGTTAAGCCGGACGTTAAGGTTGCTCGCAGCGCCGACCTCGAGCCACAGCCTCTTCCGCGTGAAGCGCTTCGCCTGGCCCTGCTCCAACGTGCCTTCGAAGAGGAGCCGGCCTGAGACCGACCCGGCCCTGACCTGGACCCAGCAATCCCCGCGGGCGGCCGTCAGGACGAGCCGGGCAAGCTGCGGTGCCGTGGCGGGCTCGGTCGGCGTCGTCTCTGCGGTGGTCGCAGGCGGCTCGGTCGTCTCGCCGGAGGCGGGTTGTGTAGCCGCGTTCGGCAGGAGCGAGTTCTCTGAGGGCGCCTCGTCGGAGCTGAAGCGCCAGGCGACGACGACGAGCACGGTCACCGCGACAATTCCCGCGAGGGTGACGACGACGAAGTTCGACTCGACAGGACGCGGCCGGGGAAAGCCAGACGAGGCTGCGGCGAGAATCGGCTCCTCGGCGGCGGCGAAGCGAGAGTTGAACTCGTCGACGTACAGCTGGCCGTCGAGGCCGAGGTACTCGGCGTACGTGCGGAGGAACCCCTTCACATACGTTTCGGCCGGGAGGACGTCGAATTTCTCGTCCTCGAGGGCCCGAAGGTACTTGGCGCGGATCTTCGTGTCCGCCTCGACCCGCGGGAGGTCGATCCCCTGCCGCAGCCGCGCCTCGCGCAGGCTGGTGCCTATTTCGAACACGTGGCGGCCTACTCTACCGGGCTGTCCCGCAGATGTCAGTCGAGAGCGAGCGAGAGCACCGCGAACACGACCAGGGCGAGCCCCGCCGTGACCGCTGCGAGCACCGCGACACCGCCGAGGAGGCGGCCAAGCGCCGCAAGGGCGCGGCCTCCGGCCCGGCCCAGCGTCCGCTGGTGCTCGAAGTGAGCCCGGCGCGCGAGGGAGAGGGCGACGAGCCCGAGCAGCCCGCCGAGAGGCACCGCCGGGATCGCCTGGTACAGCCCGACCTCTTCCCGGAAGTGGGCAACGACCGCCCCGCCCACGAGCACGCCCAGGGCGAGCAGGCCCACGAGGAAGGCCCAGGCGGCCCGCGGATTGCCCACTACTGCACTACTGCTTGATGTAGGGCCGGCCGACGGCGGCGGGTGGAATCGAGCGGCCGATCAGGCCGACGAGCGCGACGAGCGTGAGCACGTACGGAAGGGTCGAGATGAGGTTCTCCGAGATACCCGCCTCGCGCTGGAGCGGGATTGCGACCGCGAAGCCGAACCCGAACAGCAGACAGGCCGCGAACGACCAGCCGGGACGCCATTTGCCGAAGATGACGGCTGCGAGCGCGATGAACCCACGCCCGCTCGTCATGTTCTCGGCGAAGCTGCCCACGAACCCGATCGAGAGGAACGCGCCGCCGAGGGCGGCGAGGACGCCGGAGGCGACCACAGCGGCATAGCGCACGCCGTAGACCGAGATCCCCACCGTGTCGGCCGCCTTCGGATGCTCCCCGACGGAGCGGATGCGCAACCCGATCGGCGTCTTGAAGAGGACGACATACGCGAGGACGACGACGACGAGCATCAGCCAGACCAGCAGGTTCAGGTGCCCGAAGACGCCCTCGAGAAAGTCCCCGATCCCGGGAATGGAACTGAGAAAGTCGAGGTCGATGTTCGGGACGCGCGAGACGTTCTCGTGGATCCCGCCCGGGTAGATCGAGCTGAAGAGGTAGCCGGTCAGACCGAGGGCGAGGAAGTTGACGGCAAAGCCGCTCACGATCTGGTCCGCCTGTAGATGGATGGAGAAGAACGCGTGGATCAGCGCAAGAAGCCCGCCGAAGAGCATCGCCATGAGCAGGCCCACAACCCAAGAACCGCTCCACACCGAGCCCCAGATGCCGAAGAAGGCGCCGGTCAGCATCATCCCCTCGAGGCCGATGTTCACGACGCCCGAGCGCTCGGAGAAGATGCCGCCGATCGCGGCAAAGGCGAGCGGCGTCGCGAAGCGAAGCGTCGAGGCGAGGACGCCGGCGGTCAGGATGCTGTCGAGCGTGGCGGCGTCCTTGCCCTGGAGCCAGAGCGCCCCGATCGTCCCGAGGATGCCGAGCCCGATCGCGTAGTAGCCGAGCTTGCGCTCCCCACGCGGGACGGCGGCGATCCCACACGCGACGGCGATGATTCCCGCCGCCAGCGGCCAGCCGAGCCCGCGAGTCGTCCAGGGCGGGAGCGCCAGCCAGAAGGCGAGGACGCCGCACGCGATTCCGAGGATGGCGATTGTGCGCGGCTCTGTGAGACGACGGGCGCGCTCGGCGAGGTCTGTCGTGCGGACCGCGGTGCTCACCGTTCTAGTTCGGGCCGGATGCGGGGCTGGGAGCCGAGGAAGCGGCGTGCGCGCCAGGCGTAGAGGATGAGGAACTCAGCCCCGACGAAGAAGATGACGAGCGCCTGGATAATCGTCGCCAGGTCGGTGGCGAGCGCCGGTTCGAACACCTCCGGATCGAGCTGCCGCGTCGACGTTCCGACCTGGAGCGCAGCGAAGAGCAGAGCTGCGAAGAGGATGCCGACCGCCTTGTTGCGACCCAAGAGAGCCACCGCGATCCCGGTGAAGGCGATGAGGTTCGTAGAGAAGTCACCGGTCGAGACGCCGCCCTTGAACCCCAGTAGGTCGACGGACCCGGCGAGCCCGGCGAAGCCTCCGGAGATGGCGAGGGCGAGGAAGTAGTTCTTCGCGACCGAGATGCCCCCGTAGCGGGCTGCTTCGGGGTTGAATCCGACCGCGCGCACCTCGTACCCGAGTGTCGTGCGGTTCAACAGGACGTAGTACACGACCAGGGCGAAGAGCGCGATGAAGATCCCCGCGTGCAGCGCGGGGAGGCTCCCCCAGATCGGCCAGAGCTCCGCTGAGGGGAACACGTCGTCGGAGCGTGGGATCGACGGCTGGCGCCCCTGGAGCGGGCCGCCGATCTCGACGAGGTACGAGCCGCCGAAGATCGCGATCCAGTTGAGCATGATCGTCGTGATCACCTCGTGGGCGCCGACGGTTGCCTTCAGCAGGCCTGCGATCCCTCCCCAGAGCGCGCCGGCGAGGATGCCCCCGCCAAGCGCGAGCAGGATGTGCAACGGGCGCGGCGTGCCCTCGAGGTTCGTGCCGATGTAGAGGCCGGCGAAAAAGCCGACCCAGTACTGGCCCTGGCCGCCGATGTTGAAGAGGCCGCAGCGAAACGCGAAGGCCACGGCGAGCCCGGTGAGGACGAGCGGCGTCATCAGGATGAGCGTCTGCTGGAGGTCGTTGGCGGCCTCCTCGCGCGTCTCTCCCGCGACCCAGGGGAAGAACCAGTTCAGGCCGGTCCCCTCGAAGATCGCCTTGTAGGCGGTCAACGGGTTGTGGCCCGTGACCGCGACGACCAGGCCCCCGATGAGGAAGGCGAGCGTCGTCGCAGCCAGTGGCACGAGAATCCCGCCGACTCGGCTCGAGAACCAGGCGGTGACGGTTGCCCGCGGGTCGCCGGGCTCAGAGGGAGCGGTCGTCACGCTGCCTGTTTCCGGCCGCCGGTCATCGCGATTCCCAGCTCCTCCTCGGAGACGCCTGGTGCGTACTCGCCCGCGACTCGGCCTTCGTAGAGGACGAGGATCCGGTCGGACAGCGAGAGGATCTCCTCCAGCTCGAAGGAGACGAGCAGGATCGCCCGACCTTCGTCTCGCTCCTGCACGAGGCGGCGGTGGACGAACTCGATGGCGCCGACGTCGAGCCCGCGCGTCGGCTGGGCCGCGACGAGGATCCGCGGGTCACGCGAGACCTCGCGCGCGACGACGACTTTCTGCTGATTGCCGCCCGAGAGCGCCGCGGCGAGCGTCTGCGGCCGGCCGCCACGCACGTCGAACTCCTTGAGGAGCCGACCCGCCCGCTGGACGAGTCGCTTCGGATAGAGCCACCCCCACTTGGAGTCGGGCTCCTTGCGGAAGTCGTGCAGGGCGAGGTTCTCCGCAAGCGTGAAGTCGAGGACGAGCCCGCGAACCTGCCGATCCTCGGGGATGTGCCCGACCCCGAGGTCGAGGCACTCACGCGCGCTCGCGGAGGTGATGTCCTCTCCGGCGGCGAGGATCCGACCGCCGGAGGGTCGGCGCAGGCCCGTGAGCGCGTCGATGAGCTCGGTCTGCCCGTTGCCGTCGACGCCGGCGATGCCGACAATCTCGCCGGCCTTCACGTCGAACGAGACTCCCCGGACCGCCTCGAGATCGCGCTCGTCGCGGACGGTGAGGTCTTCGACGCTCAGCAGGGTCTCGCCTGGCTCCGCCGGGGGTTTCTCGACGCGGAGAACGACCTCGCGCCCCACCATCAAGCGCGCGAGGCCCTCTTGGGTCGCGCCCGCGCCGGGCACGGTGTCGATCCGTTTGCCCTGCCGCAGCACGGTGATGCGGTCGGCGATCTCGAGCACCTCGTTCAGCTTGTGGCTGATGAAGACGATCGACTTGCCCTCGGCCTGGAGCGAGCGCAGGATGGCGAACAGCTCCCGCGCCTCCTGCGGGGTCAAGACGGCGGTCGGCTCGTCGAGGATGAGGATCTCGGCGCCGCGGTAGAGCGCCTTGAGGATCTCCGCCCGCTGCTGCATGCCGACGCTGATCGAGGCGACTCTCGCCTCCGGGCGGACCTCGAGCCCGAATTGCTTCGAGAGCTCGCGAACGCGCGCTTCCGCGCTCGGAAGGTCGAGGAACGGTCCCTTCGTCGGCTCGTTGGCGAGCACGATGTTCTCCGCCACGGTCATCACGGGGATCAACATGAAGTGCTGGTGCACCATGCCGATGCCCAGGTCGATTGCATCCCGAGGCGAGCCGATCCGCACCGGCTTTCCGTCGAGCCGGATCTCGCCCTCGTCCGGGTGGTAGAGCCCATAGACGATGTTCATGAGCGTCGACTTGCCGGCACCGTTCTCGCCCAGGAGCGCGTGCACCTCGCCCTTGGCGAGCTCGAAGTCGACGCGGTCGTTGGCCAGCACCCCGGGGAACTGCTTGGTGATGCCTCGGAGCTCTAGGAGAGGGGCGTCGGCCATCGGCGGGAGATTGTAGGGGCGGAGCAAGCCCCGCCCCTACGGCGATTCAACTACTCGAAGGTGGCCGGCGGATCGATCTCGCCGCTGATCAGCTTCTGCGTGGCCTCCTCGACGGCGTCCTGGACCTCCTGCGGCACCGCGTCGGTGTACGGCGCGAGCAGGGCGGCGTCCGGGAACTCCTCGATGCCGAAGAAGCGATTGGTCCCGCCCTCGAAGGTGCCGTCGTTGCCGGACCTGATCGTCTCGAAGACCGCGAGCTCGAGCGGCTTGAGCGCGCTCGTGATCACGCAGTCGCCCGCAAACGACTGATCCGCATCGACGCCGATCGCCATCGCGCCTTCCTGGCAGGCCGCATCCAGAGCACCGAGGCCGCAGAGCCCGGCCACCTGGAAGACGACGTCGGAACCCTGCGCGATCTGGTCGAGGGCGATCTCTTTGCACTTCGCCTGATCGACAAAGTCCTGGGAGTACGCGTTCAGGAGTTTGACGTCAGGATTGGTGTCCTTGACCGCCTGGCGGAAGCCGGCGATCCAGTTGTCGACCGGCGGGATGCTGATGCCGCCGACCGTGGAGACGGTGTTGCTCTTGGTCATCATCGCGGCCACCACGCCCGCGAGGTAGCCGGCCTCTTCCGACGGAAATTGCAGGCCGAGGATGTTCGGCAGGCCGCAAATCGCCTGATTCTCCCCGCCGCAATCGGGATCCTCGCCGAAGAACTGGTCGACACCGGCGAAGTTGACCTCGGTGGCGTCGGCTGCGACCTCGGCGACCGAGGGTTGAATGAGAAACCCGATCGCGATGACGAGGTCGTGCCCGTCGTCTACCGCGGCCGTGAGGTTCGGCAGGTAATCGTCGGCCGATTGGGACGTGTAGACGCGGCCTTCCACTCCGAGCTCCTCCTGCGCCCGCTCGAATCCGTTGATCGAGAACTCGTTGAACCCGCGGTCGTCCAGGCCGCCCGTGTCAGAGACCAGTCCGACGGAGATCGCTTCCTCCGCGGCTGTCGTCGCCCCGGTGTCGGCTGGGGTTGTCGCGTCGCCCTCGTCGTCGCCGCCGCAGCCCGCTGCCGTAACCGCGAGCGTGAGTGCCGCCAGAAGAAGGACGAGCCACGCCCACTTACGCTTTCCGTTCACGAAACCTCCCTTTGTCCGCCCTGTTCCCGCTGAATGAGTCGCGAGATGCTACCCCTCTCGCGGCCCGTTTTCTAGGACGGACGGGCTGGAGCTTCGTTAGGAGGCGACGTCTGAGAGCACGCGGTCGAGCTCGGCCTCGCCCACAAGCACGCGCCGCGGCTTCGAGCCTTCGTACCCCGAGATGATCCCGCGGCGCTCGAGCATGTCGACCAGGCGCCCGGCTCGCGTGTAGCCGACCCGCAGACGGCGCTGGATAAGGGACACGGACGCGGTCTGCGTCTGCACGACGATCTGGATGGCGCGGTCGAGCAACGGGTCCTCGTCCGGGTCGAACTCCTCGTCGCCCGCCTCGTGGTCCCGGCCGCTTGGCACCTCGAGCAGGCTCTCGTCCAGCTCCTGGGGCCGTTGGTTCCGGCACTGTTCGACGATGAGCGCGATCTCCTCCTCGCTCACGTACGCCCCCTGGATGCGCTGCAGGCGGGACGTACCGAGCGGCTTGAAGAGCATGTCTCCCTGGCCGAGGAGGCTCTCCGCGCCCGACTGGTCGAGAATCACGCGGCTGTCGGTCTGGCTCGAGACGGCGAAGGCGATGCGGGAGGGAACGTTCGCCTTGATCATCCCGGTGATGACGTCCACGGAAGGACGCTGCGTCGCGAGGACAAGATGGATGCCGACCGCGCGGGACTTTTGCGCCAGGCGAATGACCGCGTCCTCGACATCCTGGGGGGAGATCATCATCAGGTCGGCGAGCTCGTCGATGACGATGAGGAGGTTCGGGACGGACGGCTCCCCGCGGCCGGTGAGCACGCGGTTCAGCTCGCCGAGATTTCGCGCCCGCGCAGCGCTCATCCGTTCGTAGCGGCGCTCCATCTCCGTCAGGACGTTTGCGAGCACGGCAGCGGCGGTCTTCGGGCTCGAGACGACAGGCGTCAGCAGGTGCGGGATCGACTCGTAGAGGCCCAGCTCGACGCGTTTCGGGTCGACAAGGATCATGCGCAGCTCGTCCGGCGTCGCGCGGAGGAGGATGGAACAGAGCATCGTGTTGATGCAGCCCGATTTCCCCGACCCGGTCGTGCCGGCGATGAGGATGTGCGGCATGCGGGCGAGGTCGGTCCAGACGGCGGCGCCGGAGATGTCCTTGCCGAGCCAGACGGAGAGCGGGCCTGCCGGCGGCTGTAGTCCCTCGTAGATGTCGCCGAGAGTGACGATGTTCGGCGCGAGGTTCGGAACCTCGACGCCGACGGCCTGCTTGCCCGGGATCGGCGCGAGAATGCGAATCTCGGTCGTTGCGAGGGCGTAGGCGAGGTCATCTTTGAGCGCGGCCACCTTTCCGACCTTCGTGCCCGGCGCGAGCTGCAGCTCGTAGCGCGTTACGCGCGGACCGACGACCTGGCCGATCAGGTGTGCGTCGACGCCGAAGTTGGCGAGTCCCTGGAGCAGCGCCTCGCCCGTGCGCTCCATCGCCTTCGCGGGGTTGCCCGCAGCCGGCTTCGAGCGGCGGAGAACGTTGGGGTCGGGGAGGCGGTAGTCGGCGTGCTCGCTCGTGGGCGGATCGAAGAGCGTGGGGGTCTCGACCGACGGCAGCTCAGGCTCCTCGAGCTGGTCGATGAGGACGATCGGCGCGGGCGGCGCGTCCGAGACCACATCGGGGTACTCCTCCTCCCCGTCAATCGGCGGAGTCCGAGGGTGCTCGACCGGCGGGTCGGGTGCGACACGCACGCGCTCGACCGACCGGCGGGCGACCTGCGCCGTCCGTCGGGCGGCACGCGCCGAGTGGCGGAGGAGCACGCCGAGCGAGGCACCGGTGACGAGTATTCCGCCCGCCACGACGAGAAAGAGGCCGAGGATCGTTGTTCCGGTCTCCCCCAGAAGCCGGCTGAGGATCGTGTCGAGCCCACGCCCGATCGCCCCACCCCGCTCCTCCCCGAGAACCGTCATGACTCCGACCCCGAGGGTAAGGAGACCCGTCCGGAACGGGCGCATGTCGACGAGCTCTGTGCGGGCGACCAGGAGACCGCCGACGAGGGCGAGGAAGAGCGGTAGCGCCAGCCGGGCGCCCCCGACGAGCGTGTCGAGCCCGGTGCCGACCTTTCCGCCCACGATGCCGCCGTCCCACTCGAGCCAGAGGACGACCGCGAGAAAAAGGCCGAGCGCGAGCAGGCCGAGGCCTGCGAGCTCGGGATGCTGTCGCCCGCGCGCCGCCCGCCGCGCCCGCTTCGTCTTCCGGATCCGGGCGGGCGCTTTCGGGCGTAGGTGCCTAGGACGCCGCTTTCGCGCCATGCGGGGGAGGTTCGCCGGAACCCTGGGTGCTCCTGCGTCCCTACGGGAAGCTCGACACTCGGGTAACGAGCAGCTCGAGAAACGCTTCGGCGTCGATGCCGACGCCGACGTGGGCATTTGGCTCGTTCTTCGTCCGGCGCCAGAGATCCACGACCGTTCGGCCACGGCAGAGCTCGGACACCGTCTCGATCTCGACGTTCCGCTCCACCGTCTCGACGAGCCCCCGGCTGAAGACGTGGGCCAGCGCGACCGCGTCGTGGATCGGGGCGCCGTCGAATCCGTAGGTCGCACGGTGGAAGAGCGCGAAGAAGTCGACCAGTTCGGCCACCATGCGGCCGGTGTTGCCCGCCTCCCGGAGCCGTTCGGCGTACGGGGGCGTCAGCAGTGCCTTGTGCGTGACGTCGAGCCCGATCATCGTCACGTCGAGGCCGCTGCGGAAGACGGTGTCGGCCGCCTCCGGGTCGGCCCAGATGTTGAACTCGGCCGCCGGAGTCACGTTTCCCTCCGCGATCGACCCGCCCATGAGGACGATCCGGTCCGGCCGCTCCGAGCGCGTCGCCAGAAGCCGGGCGACGTTCGTCAGCGGGCCCGTCGCGACGAGTGTGGCGCCGGCAACCCGCTCGGCCAGGAAGTCGACGGCGTCCTGCTCGACCGGTTTCGACCGGGGCGGCGGTAGCGCGGGGCCGTCGAGGCCGCTCTCTCCGTGGACGTGGGCGGCGACGAACGGCTCACGGACGAGTGGGCGCTCCGCACCGGCGGCCACGGGCACGTCGCCGCGATCGACGAACTCGAGCACGCGGATCGCGTTCGCCGTGGTCTTCTCGAGCGTCTGGTTGCCGGCGACGGTCGTGACCCCGAGAAGCTCGACCTCAGGACTTCCGAGGGCGAGCAGGAGCGCAATCGCATCGTCGTGTCCTGGATCGCAGTCGAGCAGGATCCTCACGGCGAGCGAAGTATCTCGTCCACTTCCGCGGCTGTCGGAAGCGACGGCTGCGCGCCCCGGCGCGAGGCGGCCAGCGCCCCGGCCGCGCAGGCCCGGCGAAGGGCCTCCTCTCGCTCGCGGCCCTCGAGGAGGGAGACGACGAGGCACGCAGTGAACGCATCTCCGGCGCCCGTCCCGTCGACGGCGTCGACCTCCGGCGGCCGCGCCCGGACGATCTCCTCACCTTCCTCCAGGAGCACAGCCCCCTCCTCCCCCAGGGTCAGGGCAGTCAGGCGCGGCGTCGCAGGCAGCGTCTCGAGCTCGTAGCGGTTGACGACGACGAGGTCGCACCGCTGCACGAGGTCGGCGGGGATGGGCCTTGCAGGCGCCGCGTTCAGGCAGAAGAACTCCGCGCCGTCCGCAGCGGCTTCGACGACGGCGAGTGGAATCTCCAGCTGGGCGAGTGCGGCGCCGGAGACCTGCGTCGGGATGAGCTCAAGGTTCGCTCCGGGGACCACGACGATCTCGGTCTCGCCTTCGGCGTCCACGAGGATGAGCGCGACGCCGGTGGCCTCCGACACTCTGGACACGTCGAGCTCGACGCCTGCCTCGACCAATGCGGCGAGGGCCTCGTCCCCGAACTCGTCCTTCCCCACGCAACCGATGAACTTGACGTCTGCCCCCAGCCGCGCGGCCGCGACGGCCTGGTTCGCGCCCTTCCCGCCCGGGATGCGGGCGAACTCTGCGTCCGTGACCGTCTCCCCCGGCCGCGGCAGGCGCTCGCAGCGTGCGACGAGGTCGAGGTTCACGGAACCTACGACAGTAAGCGAAGGCCTAGGCGGCAAGCGCGCGCAGATCGTCGACCGCGCCGTTCACGAGGTTCTCGCGCAGGTCGAAGAGCCCCGCCCAGAGGCCCTCACGGTCGGGCACCGACTCGAGGCGCGCCGACGTGCTCAGGCCCTGGAGCGCCCGTACGAGCACAGCGAGCTCGAGGTACGCGTGGGCAACGCGTGCCGGCGAAGCGAAGACGCCCGCGCGCCGGAGAACGGCTTCCCAGTCGACGAGCTCGCCCGCTCCCGGCCCCCCATACCAGGAGCGCCCTTCGGCCTCATCGGCCTCGAGTTCGAGCAGGAAGCGGCTCAGGGGCTTGTCCAGACCCGCGAGCGCGGTCTCCGCGCGCTCTGCGGCTCGCCGGAAAGCAGCCTGCCGCTTGGCGGGCGTGCACGGCTCGGGCTCGCCGCGTGCCCAGCGCTCGAGGAGCCGGCAGAAGGCAAGCCCCGCCACCTCGCTCGCGGTCAGCGAGCGGACGAGACGGGCCGTGGTCGCCTCCGAGACGCCGTACGAGTGCATCAGGCCCGCCCAGCCGTGGCCGTTGGACTCGCGCATATCTCTAGTAGTACAGCAACTTCACTCCGATACGTACCGTTTCGGGGGATGGCAACCTTCGACCGTCTTGGCGACCTGCCGCTCGAGCTCGAGTCGTACGAGCTGGAGGGCCTCGAGCACGACCTGGGGCGGTTCATCCGCAAGACCACAGTCGTTCATCTCCGAGGTGGCGGCCACGAGGGTTTAGGCGAAGACGTCACCTACGACCCCGCCGACCAGGAGTCGTTCCAGGCCGAAGGCCGGGAGCTTCCACTCGCCGGCTCGCACACCCTCGACAGCTTCTCCGAGCTGCTCGAGCGGCTCAGCCTCTTCCCCACCGGGCCGGCGCTCGAGCCCTACCGCGACTACCGCCGCTGGGCCTTCGAGAGCGCAGCGCTCGACCTGGCGCTGCGCCACGCGGGGACGTCGCTCGCGCAGGCGGTCGAGCGCGAGCCCCGAGCCGTCACGTTCGTCGTCTCGATGGGTCTCCCCGATCCTCCTTCGGCGGAGCCGGTGAAGCGGTGGCTCGCAGCCGACCCGAGCCTCCGGTTCAAGCTCGACCCGCGGCCGACCTGGGACGACGCGCTCGTGACCGAGCTCGTCGAGACGGGAGCGGTCGACACGCTCGACCTCAAGGGCGCGTACAAGGGCACCCCGGTCGACAACCCCGGCGATCCCACCCTCTACGCCCGCGTCGCGATCGCGTTTCCCGAGGCCTGGCTCGAGGACCCGGACCTCAATGAAGAGACGGATCCCATCCTTGAACCGCACCGCCACCGGATCACGTGGGACGCGCCGATTCACTCGGTCGCGGACATCGAGGGCCTCCCCTTTTCCCCGCGCTGCATCAACATCAAGCCCTCGCGGTTCGGCTCCATACGGCGGCTCTTCGATACGTATGACTACTGCCGGGAGAAGGGAATCCAGATGTACGGCGGCGGCCAGTTCGAGCTCGGACTCGGGCGCGGTCAGATCCAGTACCTCGCCTCGCTGTTCCACCCGGGCTCACCGAACGACGTGGCGCCCCGTGAGTACAACCTGTCGGAGCCTGGTCCAGGGCTCCCTCGCAGTCCTCTTCAGCCCGCGCCCGAGCCCATCGGCTTTAGATCTCGAGGATGACCGGGAGGATCATCGGCCGGCGGCCGGTGCGCTCCTTCACGAGCTGGCCGACGGCGTCGTGGATGTGCTCCTGGAGGAGCTTGAGCTCGGACACGTTCTCGGCCAGACAGCGCGAGAGCGTCCGCTCGGCCTCCTCGCGGGCCTCGTCGAGGATCGTCCCCGGCTCCGAGAAGCCGCGCGCGATCACCTCGGGCGCGGCAATCTCCCGCCCGTTCTGTGACCCAACCGTCATCACGACGATGAGAACGCCGTCCTCGGACAGGTGCCGGCGGTCTCGCAGCGCCACCTCGTGCACGTCGCCGACGCCGAGGCCGTCGACGAACGTCGCTCCCGTCTCAACCCGATCGACGACCCGCACGGCCCCGTCCTCGAGCTCGACGACGGTGCCGTTCTCCGCGAGCACGATCTGGTCGGCGGGCACTCCGGCGTCGCGGGCGAGTCGCGCGTGCGCGGCCAGCATGCGGAACTCCCCGTGCACCGGCATGACGTTGCGCGGCCGCAGGAGCGCAAGGATCGTCCGGATTTCCTCCGCGTTGCCGTGCCCGGAGACGTGCACGGGGGCGATCTCCTGGTGCAGCACTTCCGCTCCCGCCTTGGCGAGCCCGTTGATCGTGTCGTGAACCCGTAGCTCGTTCCCGGGAACCGGCTTGGCCGAGATGATGACCGTGTCGCCCTCGACGATCTTCACGTGGCGGTGGTCGTTGTAGGCAATCCGCGTCAGGGCCGACATCGGCTCGCCCTGGCTGCCGGTGCAGAGGATCATCGTCTCGCGGGGCCGGAGCTCCGGGAGGTGCTCAGGCTTCACGAGGATGTCCTCGGGGACGTCGATGTAGCCGAGGTTCCGGGCAATGTTGATGTTCTTGCGCAGCGAGCGCCCGATGACGCACACCTTGCGCCCGTCCTCGAGCGCGACGTCGATCGCCTGCTGCATCCGGTGGACGTTGGAGGCGAAGGACGCGATCAGCACGCGGCCGTCGCGCTGCGGAATGATTTGGCGGAAGACCTCACCGACCGTCCGCTCCGACTCCGTGACTCCGGGCCGCTCGGCGTTCGTGGAGTCACCGAGGACAAGATCGACGCCGCGGTTCCCGAGCTCGGCGAGCCGGCCGAGGTCGGTGCGGAAGCCGTCCACCGGCGTATGGTCGATCTTGTAGTCCCCGGTGAAGACCGCGCGGCCGCCCGGAGTCTCGAAGACAACCGCGACGGCGTCGGGAATCGAATGGGCCATGCGCACGAACTCGGCGCGGTACGGTCCCACCTGCGCCTGCCCGCCTTCCGGATCGATCTCGACGAGCTCGGCGTCACGGAGCCCGTGCTCGTCCAGCTTCGACTGCACGAGCCCGAGGGTGAGGCGAGTCGCCCAGATCTCCGGCACGCCCACCTCGCGCAGGAGAAACGGCAGCGCCCCGACGTGATCCTCGTGCCCGTGCGTCAGAACGACCGCTCGGATGCGATCGCGCCGCTCGCGGAGGTAGTTGAAGTCCGGGAGGACAAGGTCGACGCCGAGGTGCTCGTCGCGTGGGAACGAGAGGCCTGCGTCGACAATGACGATGCCGCCTTCCGATTCGACGACCATCATGTTCTTGCCGACCTCGCCCAGGCCGCCAAGCGGGATAAAACGGGTCGATTCAGCCATAGGGCTAGGCGCGGGCGCCTGCGAGGACGCCGGCGCGCTCGAGGCCGGCGCGAATGATCGCCTTCTCCTCCTCCGTCGCCTCGACGAGCGGGAGGCGCAGGCCGCCGACGTCGAAGCCGAGCATGTTCAACGCGGCTTTCACAGGAATCGGGTTGGTCGTGGCAGCGAGAGCCTCCACGACAGGCCGCAACTCCTCCTCGATCGCTGCGGCGCCGACCCGGTCGCCCTCGCGGAAGCGGCTGATCAGCTCCTTGACGCGGGTCCCGACGATGTGCGTGAAGACGAAGATCCCGCCCGCGCCGCCGAGCTCCAGGAAGGGGAGCAGCAGGTCGTCGTTGCCCGCGTAGAGCGTCAGGCCGATCTCCTCGACGATGCGGCGCGCCTGGTCGATATCCGTCGTCGCCTGCTTCACGTACTGAACGTTGGGGATCTCGGCGAGCTGGGCGAGCGCTTCCGGCTCGAGGTTGAGCACGACTCGCTGTGGGATGTTGTAAACGACGATGGGCTTATCCGTCTCGGCCGCGATCGCTTCGAAATGGGCCACGATGCCGCGGACCGGCGGCTTGTTGTAGTAGGGCGTCACGACGAGGAAGCCGTCGACGCCGAGGGCGTTCGCCTCGCGTGTCAAATGGACCGAGTGCTCGGTGGAGTAGGTGCCGGTCCCGGCGACGACGGTGCCTCCGCGCTCATGGACGATCTCCACCGCGGCTGCGAAGAGGTCAAGCCGCTCTTCGTCCGAAAGCGTCGGCGACTCGCCCGTTGTCCCGGCGACGACGACCCCGTCGGAGCCGTTCTCGAGCAGGTGCGAGCACAGGCGCCTGAACGCGTCGGCGTCGACCGAACCGTCGCGGTCGAAGGGCGTGACGACGGCTGTGAGAACCTCTCCGAGCATCGGTCGATTGTACTTGTGGCTACGGGCGCAGCCGCCAAAACGGTCCGGTCAGGCCTATCTCCTCGAGAAGGGCCTGCGCCTCCTCAGGCGTCTTCCGCTGCCAGTCGGGCGAGAGCCGGTCCCTGTACCAGTCGTACGCGAGGCGCCACATCTGGTCGGGGGAGAAGACGGCCCCCGGCGCGAGGCAGCGCTGCTCGCGCCAGCGGTCCACGTGCTCCTCCGACCGGAAGGCGAGCATCGTCGCTCAGGTGAAGCCGATGTTGTCCCACCAGCGGGCGGCTGGAACCGCGAAGTGCACGACGGCATCGATTGGCTCGAGCTCGCCGCCCGAGATTCGGAGCTCGAGGGGCTCGCCGCAGTCCGGGCACGAGGTGGAGACGACGCCGTCAGCGCCGACCATGGCAAGCACGCCGAGGCCGTCCCAGACACAGTTGCCCCACCAGGAACGCCCGTCCCCCGTGACGACCCGAAACGGCGTCGGTACAGCAGAAAGCGGGTTCGCCATCCACACATCGGTGGTCCCCGGCGCGAGCACGATCACGTGCGCTTGTTCCAGCCGCTGGTAGGCGGCCTCGGCCTCCTCGGTTGGAACGCCGAGTGCCTCGGCTGTCTCCAGCGCGGTCGGCGGGCGGCCGTCCGCGAGAAAGCGGTTGTAGAGATGCAGGCGGACCGGGGTGTCGTTCAATCGAGGAGGGCCTCGAGGCCGACGGTGACGCCGGGGGGCAGCGTCCCGAGCCGCTCGACGGCGAGGAGGACGCCCGGGACGAAGGCTTCCCGGGAAAGCGTGTCGTGGCGGACCGTGAGCGTCTGCCCGGGGCCGCCGAAGATGACCTCCTGGTGGGCGACGAGGCCCGGAAGCCGCACGCTGTGGATCGGAGTCTCTCCCGGAAGGAGCTCCGCCGTCGCCCGCGCCGTTCCCGAGGGCGCATCGAGCTTCGCCTCGTCGTGGAGCTCGACGATCTCCGCCCGGTCGAAGTGCCGGCCGGCCTCGGCGCTGAAGCGCATCATCAGCACGGCCCCGAGCGCGAAGTTCGGCGCGACGAAGCAGGGAATCCCCCGCTCGCGCGCGAGCCCGTCGAAGGCCGCGAGGTCCGCAGGACCGAGCCCCGTCGTGCCCACGACGCACGCGAGACCCGCCTGCAGGCAGCCTTCGACGTTGCCCCGGACCGCATCGGGACGCGTGAAGTCGATCGCGGCCTCCTGGCCGTCCAGCGACGCCTTGTCGCCCCGCCCCACCCCCGTCACCTCGTGCCCCGCTTCGGCGAGCCTAGGTCCCAGCACGGAGCCGACCTTCCCATTCGCTCCGTAGAGGAGGAGCTTCACGCCGCGGCTGCCGGCACGAGATCGGGCGAGATGTGCTCGAGCGCCTGGAGGAAGCGCTCCTCGCTCGGCCCGATCGCGGCTGCGGAGAGGCGGGACGGCGCGTACAAGAGCTGCGCGAGCTCGGCGACTGCCGTGACATCGACGGCCTCGATCTCCGCGAGGATGCGGTCGAGGTCGAGCAGTTCGCTGTCCGTGATGAGGGACTTGCCCAGACGGCTCATGCGAGTCGAGGTCAGCTCCATGGAGAGCATGATCCTCCCCTTGAGGTTCTCCTTCGCCCGGGCGAGCTCTTGCTCGCCGATCTCGCCGTTCCCGATGGCCCCCATCTGCTCGGCGACGATGTCGAGGCACTGGCCCAGGTTCTCCTCCCGCGTGCCGACGTAGACGCCGATCTGCCCGGTGTCGGCGTATTGCGACGAGAACGTGTACACCGAATATGCGAGCCCGCGCTTCTCCCGAATCTCCTGGAAGAGCCGCGAGGACGCGGAGCCCCCGAGAATGCTGTCGAGGATCGAAGCGGTGAAGCGGCGCTTGTCGGAGCGCGCGATTCCCGGCGCCCCGAGGCAGACGTGGTACTGCTCCGTCTCCTTGCGCTGAAAGCGGCGGCTCGGCCGTGGCGTCTTAACGAGCGGGGTGCGGGCTGCCGGCTTGCGCGCGGGCGGATCCCCGAGCTTCGCCGACATTTGCTCGACGAGGGCCAGGAGGGCGTCGTGGTCGATGCTGCCCGCGGCCGCGACGACGACGTTGCGGGCCATGTAGCGGGCGCGATGGTACGCGCCGATCGAGCGCCGCGAGATAGACGCGATCACTTCCGCGCTGCCGAGCACCGGGCGGCCGAGTGGATGGTCGCCGAAGACCGCCGCCGTGATCATGTCGTGGATCAGCTCCTGCGGCGTGTCCTCGACCATGGCGATCTCCTCGAGCACGACCTCGCGCTCCGAGTCGAGGTCGGCGAGCGTCGGCGCGAAGACCATGTCCGTCATGACGTCGAGGGCGGTCTCGACGTGCTCGTCGAGCACACGGGCGTACACGACCGTGTAATCGCGCGCGGTCGCCGCGTTCAGCTCGCCTCCGAACGCGTCAAAGGTCTCCGCGATCTCGAGGGCCGAGTACGAGCGAGTGCCTTTGAAGAGCAGGTGCTCGAGGAAGTGCGTGACCCCCGCGTGCGCTTCGTCTTCGTCGCGGGACCCCGTGCCGATCCAGAACCCCATCGCCACCGAGCGGACGCTGGGAAGCGGCTCGGTGACGACCCGGGCGCCGTTGTCCAGGGTCGTCAGCAGGTAGTTCTGCACGTTCGCATGGTAGTGAGGTTAGGTCTCGCGATAGGCGCGCCCGGGATCCCCGGCGGCGCGCGCCAACAGCGCGAGCGCCTTGAGCGGCGGGCGGGCGATGCCGCCGACGGCCCCGATGTCGCGGACCTCCCCGCGCACGAGTCGCTCGACGGCCGACCACACGATCCGGTTGCGGGCGAGGAGAAAAGTCGGCCGCGGAAACCGGTCGAGCGCCACCTTGACGCCCCATGAGGCCCAGAGATGCGTGGCGAGGCGCCGATCGAGGCGCCGCCCATACGGCTCCAGCGTGGCCTCTCGGCCGTTGAGGAGGTCGAGGACGGCCTCGGCCGCGTAGTCGGCGCTGAGGAAGGCCTCGAAGATCCCGTCCCCGGAAATCGGGTCGATCAGCCCCGCGGCATCCCCGACAAGAAGCGCGCGGCCGCGCGCGAGCGGCTGCCCCGGGGCTCGGAGGGGCAGGCGGTAGCCGCGCACG
>JBBDMP010000037.1:0-1320 GCA_040878265.1 Gaiellales bacterium
GCAATCCGAACGGTCACGGCCCATCTGTTCGGGGTGGCACGACGGAACAGACGAGAGACACGACGAGCGCGATAGTCGGCCAGCGGGTCCGGCGCCTACGCGCGCAACACGGGCGGACGCTGCGCGAGCAGGCGCGCGCCATGGGAATCTCCGCGTCCTCCCTCTCGGACATCGAGAACAGCCGAGGCGGGATCTCGCTCCGCCGCCTCCAGCGGGTCGCCGACCATTTCGGGCTCCGCCTCACCGACCTCCTCGCCGAGCCCGACCGTCTCGGCAGGTCCGCTGGATCGGTGGAGGTGATCCGCGACGCGCCCGGGGCCGTGCCCGCGGTGCGGCGCGGCAAGGGCGTCCTCTACCAGCTTCTCGGCCGGCCGCAAGGACATGCCCTCCAGGCCTGTCTGCTCTCGTTCGAGCCGGGCGGAACCTTCGAGGACGACAAGATCGCCCACCCCGGGGAGGAGTTCGCCTACGTGCTCTTCGGCGAGATCGAGCTGCTCTTCGGCGACGAGGTGCATCGCCTGTCCCAGGGTGACCTCGTCCGCTTCAGGACCGAGACCCCCCACGCCTACCGGAACGCCTCCACCGTCGGGATGGCGGCCGTGCTCGGCGCCGCGACCCCTCCCTGGTAATCCGAAATTGCGAAAGGAGACCTGATGAGCAAGCCGCCCCCCGACATAGACCCTCGGGACTTCGATGCGATCGAGAGGTTCGTCAAGGAAGAGATCACCCGCAAGCAGGCGCTCATGCGCTTCGGCTCGGGCGGAGCGCTGCTGAGCCTTCCCGCCTTGCTCGCCGCTTGCGGCGGCGGAGACGACGAAGGCGGCGGAGCCGGGACGACGCCGACGCCCGCGGGCGAGATCAAGAAGGGCGGCCGCTTCAGCATGGCCCGGAACGAGGAGCCGCTTTCGCTCGACCCGATCATCCCGTCGGACAACGGCTCGATCTGGGTCATCTACCAGATGTTCGACCAGCTCACCACGGTGAACGAGGACTCGAGCGGCATCGCTCCCTCGATCGCCGAGAGTTGGGAGATCTCGCCCGACGGCACGGTCTACACCTTCGCCATCCGCCAAGGCGTGATGTTCCACGACGGCACCCCGATGACGATGGAGGACGTCGTCTTCTCGCTCGAGCGCGTCTTCGACCCGGAGGGATCCGGCTACTCGTTCCTCTTCGGCGTAGTGCAAGGCGTGGCAGCCGTGGACGACACGAACGTCCAGATCACCTTGGGAGAGCCCTTCACCCCGCTCCTCGACAACCTCAATGTCTTCCCCGCCTCGATCGTGCCGAAGGCGGCCGTCGAGGCCGACGCCGAGGCGT
>JBBDMP010000038.1:0-1319 GCA_040878265.1 Gaiellales bacterium
CCGCTGGCCCCGGCGCAACGACCCGGAATCGATTCGCGCGCGGCAGGAACGGCTCGGCCTCGAGGGCACGATCGTCGACCTGGACCTCGAGCCCTACGCCAAGGCGACCGAGGCGCTCACGGGAGTAGCTCCGGTTCCCGTCGCTGTCGTCGGCCCGATCGAGCTGGAGCTCGGCGAGTACGAGCTCGAGGAGCCCGAGGGACGGTTGTTCGAGCGCCGGCGGGCTCGCGACTCGGTCTATGTCCCGCTCGCGAACACGGAGGGCGGCCTTTCGATCTCGCTCTCCCGAGGGGCGCGCGCGGCAGAGGAGTCCGGCGGCTTCAGCACGTACGTGCTCCGCGATCGCATCACACGCGCGTCGGCCTTTCTCTTCGAGAGCACAGCCGACGCGGTCACCTTCGCCCGCTGGATCGAGACGCGCGTCCCGGACCTCCAGGAGTGGCTGCGGGGCGCAACCGTGGAAGGACTCTCGCGCCACGCAAAGCTCCGCGAGGTCGAGACGCACGTCGTCGGGCCGATGTGCCACGTGCTCTACGCGTACACGACGGGCGACGCGGTCGGCATGAACATGATCACGCGCAACTCCTACGCGCTGAATCAGGGCTTCGTCGTGGAGCACTCCCCCGTGAAGCCGAAGCGGGCCTACCTCGAAGGCAACATGGGCGGGGACAAGAAGATCTCCCACCGCTACTTTGAGGCGGGCGGGCACGGCAAGACGGTCATCGCCGAGTGCACGCTCGGCGAGGACGCCATCCGTCGCGTGCTCAAGACGACCGTCGAGGAGCTTCTCGACCTCACCTTCGTCGGCACCCACGGAGCCGTCGCCTCCGGGATGCAGTCCGTCGCCTTCACCCCGGCCACAGCGATCGCCGCCATGTTCATCGCGACCGGGCAGGACGTCGGGATGGTCGGCACGAGCTCGATGGCGCACGGGACCGCCCTGCCCGTCGAGGGCGGCCTCAACGTGTCCATCCGGCTCGCAGGCCTCGAGGTGGCGACGATCGGCGGAGGCACGACGCTGCCCTACGCACGCTCGTGGCTCGCGCTGATGGGCTGCGAAGGGCCCGGACAGGTCTACCGTTTCGCGCAGATCGTGGCGGCGGCCACGCTCGCCCTCGAGATCTCGGCCTCGGCTGCCATGGCGACGGCCGGCTCCGAGAACTTCTACCGTGCGCATTTCGAGCGCGGCGGCCTTCGCTAGTTACTGGTCCTCCTTTTCCCCCTGACGGGGACTAGGCAGCGCGGCGCCCACCTCCCAAAGTGAGACGCGTATGGAGCGATGTGAGGGGTACTTCCGCCTCGAGAACCGGCGTTGCGAC
>JBBDMP010000039.1:0-4772 GCA_040878265.1 Gaiellales bacterium
ACCACGCCGCGCCCGTTGACACCCATGTAGATCGCGGCGACACCGAAGGCGATCAGGACGATCCCTGCGGCAATCCCGCCCCACTCGAACAACTTGCGCTTGGTCATACACGTCTCCTTCCGCTTTCGTTCTCGCCTGGCACCGTCGCAGAGATGGGGCCGGTTCTCATCGGGGTGTGCGCGATTTTCATTGCGGGTTTTCCGCAGAGCCCTGCGCTAAGAGACCGCAGCCGGCACCTGCGCGTCCGGGGTGACGACGATCACACCGGCGGGCGCGTCGCGGACGACCTTGCGGCTGACGCTGCCGAGCAGCGCGCCCTTGATCGGGCCTCGCCCCCGCGAACCGACGACGATGATGTCGTAGGGCGCGGCGAGGGCCACGGCGAGAATCTCCTCCGCCGGGTCGCCGTGCTCGATTCGCATCTGCGCGTCGATACCGCGCTCCCGGAGATAGGCATGTGCTCGTGCGACGTCCTCGTGTGCGTGCGGGCGGAGCCCAACGTGGCCGCCGGACTTCGACCCACGCGCGTCAGGCGGGACGACGCTAAGGATCGTCACCGAGGCGCCCTCCGCCTCCGCCAGGGCGGCACATTCCTCGAGCGCCCTCGAGCTGCGCTCGAACCCGTCATATGCAAGCAGGATTTTCATCTCTTCACACTCCTTCCCAGAACGTGTGGAGGAGCGGGTCTCGGGGGTCCGCTCCTCCGAGGGGACTTCAGACCGCCGCCTCGGCCGGCAGGCCGGCTCCGCGGACGATCATGACCGGTCGCTTCGCAGCCTTGAGCACGCCGCTCGAGACGCTCCCGAGCAGCGCGCTCGCAACGGCCCCGCGACCGCGCGAGCCGACGACGATGAGGTCGACCTCGAGCGCCTTCGCGACCGCAACGATCTCGTCCGCGGTCTCGCCAGAAACGCGCTCCAGCGTGTAGGAAACCCCCGCCTTTTCAGCCGCGCCAGCGGCGTCTCGCAGGGCTGTTTCCGACTCGTCCATCTCGACGTGGTGCGGAATCGAGCGGCCTGGCCCAACCCGAGCCGCGATGAATTCGTCAGGAGGCAAGACGTGGATAAACGTCACGTCGGCCTTGTGCTCTGCAGCAAGCTCGAGCCCCATGTCGATGGCCTCGTAGGCAGACGGCGATCCGTCCGTTGCGATGAGAATCTTCTTCATAGTCTCCTCCTTTCTCGCTCCTGACGGTACGTCCGGCCGAGCCGCAATCCGTCGGGGAATCTGCGGCTTTGTCCTGCGGCTTTCTCCGGATAGATTTGGGCGCATGGCCGATCGCACCCGCGCGCTCCTCGATGCCGGTATCGCCCTCACCTCGGAACTCTCCCTCGATACGCTGCTGGAGAAGCTCGCCGGCACCGCCGCCGAGCTCACCGGCGCGCGCTACGCCGCGCTCGGAGTCATCGATCCGACCGGCCGTGAGCTCGAGCGCTTCGTCGCCCACGGGGTCGACGCCGAGACGCATGCTGCGATCGGCGATCTGCCCCGCGGGCGGGGGATCCTCGGAGTCCTCATTCGCGATGCCGAACCGCTGCGGTTGCACGACTTGGCAGGCGATCCACGTTCTGTTGGGTTTCCGCCCAATCATCCGCTGATGAAGACGTTCCTCGGCGTTCCGATCATGCTCCGCGGCGTCGCCTACGGGGACCTCTACCTGACGGAGAAAGAGGGCGGCGAAGACTTCACCGCGGAGGATCAAGAGATCGTCACTCTGCTCGCAGGCCAAGCTGCCGTCGCGATCGAGAACGCCCGCCTCTACCAATCGTCGCAACGCTGGGCGGATCAGCTCGAGTCGCTGATCGAGGTCGGTAACGCGCTGGCGACGGAAACTGACCTCGATGACGTGCTCAACCTCGTCGTCCGGCACGTGCGAGAACTCATCCAGGCTCGTCTCGTTGTCATCATTCTGCCGACGTCCGACGGGGCTCTTCGGATCGACGCTGCCGATGGCGAAGGAGCAGACGAGCTCCTCGGCATGGGCCTTGAGCGGAACGCCTCCAAGTCAGGCCTGATCCTCGAACGACGCCAGAGTGAACTCGTCGACTCGGTCCTCGAAGACCCAGAGATCGATCGCGAGGTCGCCCGCCGAATGGGCATGCACGCCGCGCTCTACGTTCCTATGCTCGCGCGCGATCAGGCGATTGGGGTCATCCATGCCGTAGACAAGCTCGTCGCCGACCGGCGCTTTACGAACGAGGACAGGAAACTTGTCGAGATCTTCGCCTCGCGGGCGGCCGTGGCCGTAGATCAGAGCCGACGAATCGAACGCGACGCCTTCCGGAGGATGGTCGAGGCCCAAGAGCTCGAGAGGCGCCGGCTCGCCCGCGAGCTCCACGACGAGACGGGCCAGGCGCTCACCTCGATCTTGCTCGGTCTTCACGGCCTTGAAGAGAAGGACGGCGAAGGGCTCCGGGCTGCAGCGGCGGATCTGAGAGAGCTCGTCGTCGAGACGCTGCACGACGTTCGTCGCCTGGCCGTCGAGCTGCGGCCCAAGGCGCTCGACGACTTCGGGCTCGTCGCGGCCTTGCAGCGCCTAACCGAGACATTCTCGGAGCAGACGGGGATCGCAGTCGATCTCGAGTCGCGGCTTCGGGAGAACGAACGCCTGCCAAGCGAGGTTGAGACGGTCCTCTACCGAATCGTCCAGGAGGCACTGACGAACGTCGTCAAGCATGCACGCGCTGAGCGCGTCAGCATCGTCTTGACGCCAAAAGACGGGGCCGTGAGCGCGGTTATCGAGGATGACGGCCGCGGCCTAAAGCCGGGCGAAAACGGGTCCGGCCTCGGCCTGATCGGGATGCGCGAGCGCGTAGCCCTCGTCGACGGGAGGCTCCAGATCGAGTCCCCGGAGGAGGGTGGAACGACGCTGGTCGTTGAGGTACCGCTGCGCTGAGCATCCGCGTCCTCGTCGTCGACGACCACGCCGTCGTGCGCAGCGGTCTTCGGCTGCTGCTCGACGCAGAGGGGGACATCGAGACGGTGGGGGAGGCCGGAGACGCCCGCGACGCCGTCTTCGAGGCACGCGCCAAGAAGCCAGACGTGATCCTCATGGATGTCGTTCTCAGGGGCAAAAGCGGCATCGAGGCTATCCCCGAGGTACTGAAGGAAGCTCCCCAGGCGAAGGTGCTCGTGCTCTCGATGCAGGACGACCCGCGCTATGTGCGCGAAGCTTTTTCTGTGGGAGCGTCGGGCTACGTGCTCAAGGAGGCCGCCGACCGGGAGCTCGTTGAAGCCGTGAGGCAAGTCGCCGGCGGCGAGAGCTACGTGGACCCGGCATTGGGCGCCCGGATGGCGACGGCGGACGCACAGGCCGCGCGGGCCGCCGAAGAGGATCCGCTCTCGGATCGCGAGCGTGAGGTTCTTCGCCTTCTCGCGCTCGGCCACACGAACCAGGAGATCGCGAAGATGCTTTACATCTCGGTGCGCACGGCCGAGACCCATCGGGCGCACGTCATGCAGAAGCTCCGGCTAGCGACGCGCGCCGAGCTCGTCCGCTACGCCCTCGCCCAGGGCCTTCTCGAGGAGGCTTAATAGCTAGAGGCGAGCTCGGCCCGCTCTGCGAGGAACGGGCCGAGGTAGCGGCCGGCGATCTTGCCGGGAGGCCACCAGAGCGCGTCCGTGGCGGCCGTCGACGTCCGCCGGCTCGAGCGGGAGATCTCCGCGCGCAGGAACTCGGGCGCGGCGCCCGTCAGAAGCAGTCCTCTGAGAACCGGGTCGAACGGCTTTGGGTCAACCCTCGCGCCGACATCCGCTGCGATCTGCTCGGCGACGGCGTCCGCCTGTTGAGTCGCGAGACCGCCCTGCTTGATCGGAAACGTCGTCGCGTCGCCCGCCGCGTACACCTTTTCGAGGCCTTGCACCCGGCCGTGCGCGTCGACCGGAATGAAGCCGTTGCGGTCGTGGGGGATGCCCGGGACAGCGGGGCCGACCAGCCGAGGGATCGCGACGGCCCGCTCGGCGTGTATCGAGGCGCCAGGGACGACGTGGAGGACGCTCCCGTCGAACTCCCGCGGATACGTCTCGGCCCGGAGGGTGATTCCCCTTTCCGAGAGAAGCCGGGCGACCGCCTCGCTGGCGGCGTCGCCGAAGATTGCGAGCGGCGCCGTCTCGGGGGTGACGATGGTCAGGTCGGCGGAAAGGCCGCGCTCCGTCAGGTAGCTCGCCGTCAGAAGCGCGAGCTCGTACAGAGGCAGGTGCCAACCGATGGAGCTCGGCACCGCGAACACCACGTCGGCTGCCGCGTCGGTGAGCAGGTCCTCGATCAGGCGTTTCATGGCGGGCACGCTCTCGTGGCCGTAAAAGGTCAACGCGCCGGGGACTGCGTCTTCCGCCCGCGCTCCGACCGCAAGGACGAGTGCGTCGTACTCGAGGACGTCGCCGCGCGTCGTGCGCGCGCTCCGCTTACCTGGGTAGACAGCGGCCAAGCCACCGAATCGGTGCCGCACGCCGGCGGCTTGTGCGAGCCCAGCGAGGTCGAATCGCAGCAGCGAGCGTTCGTGGAAGGGCTCCGCGACGGCGAGCGGGCGGTAAACGAACTCCCGATCGGGTGCCAAGAGCTCGACCTCCACCCGATCCTCGGCGAGGTCGCGCAGAGCCAGCACTGACTCGAGGGCGGCCACTCCCCCGCCCGCCACGAGGACCCTGGCTGTCTCGCGTGGGTCCGTGCTCATAGGCCAACTGTGACCCTGGTGTGAGCCGACGCCATCAGGCCGGGCGCGGAAAGCAGCTGCGGGAAAGCCGCAACGCTGGATCCGGTCCGCTCCCGATGC
>JBBDMP010000039.1:4872-6873 GCA_040878265.1 Gaiellales bacterium
GCTCGAGCTACCGGGCGAGGATCCGACTCTCTGGAAGGCGGCCGCAGCTTGGTCGAAATGCCTTGCGGAGCGTCCGAGAGTAGCGCGAAGAGCGTTCAGCTGGCGTCGAGTTGGGGAACGCGAAGGAGTCTCATTCGCGCCTACGCCTGGGCCAGGGGACAGCGAGGGCGGCGAGCTCTACTCGCCGTAGAGGACGCACGGCATGCGTGCGCTCGTTCGCCATTACCTTCCCGACCTCGTGTTCGGGGCCAACGACGGAATCATCACGACCTTCGCCGTCGTGTCGGGAGTCGTCGGCGCGTCGCTCTCCAACCGAATCATTCTCATCCTCGGGTTCGCCAACCTCGTCGCCGACGGTGTCTCGATGGGCGCGAGCAACTACCTCGCCCGGCGCTCGGAGGCTGACGCGGTGGAGGACCCGGCCCGCTGGTTGGTCGCACGGAACGGCCTGGCGACCTTCGCGGGCTTCGTTACTGCGGGGGTCATTCCCCTCACTGCCTACCTCGTTCCCCTGCCGGACGATGCCCGCTACGCCGTGGCGATAGCCCTCACGCTCTGCTCGCTCTTTCTCGTTGGCGCTTCGCGCGCGTTCGTTCGCAATCGAGGGTTTCTTCGCAGCGGCCTCGAGATGCTGCTCGTGGGGTCAGCCGCAGCCGCCCTCGCGTACGTTGTCGGAGCGCTGGCCGCCGAGCTCACGGGCGGGCAGACACTCTGACCGGACGTCGCGCGGTCCTCGAACTCCCGGTTGCGGGAAACCCGCAGAAAAGTCTGCGGCAGTATCCGGATCGAGATGCGGGGCGTTCCGGCGGTCTAACGACGCGCCCCGGTCTACCTTCTTCTTAGAAACCTAGTTGAAGGAGAAGCCCGCGATGGCAACCCGTTCCCCCTCCACCTACCGCCGCCCTGTTGAAACAGATTCAGGCGCCTTTTTCAAGGTCGCCTCGATGCTGCTCGGCTTCGCCGTCGCGGTTGTCGGGTTCTTCGCGCTGATGATGTGGGCCGATGCGCGCGAGTCGCGTTCGCCCGGGCAGCCCACCGCAGTCGTTCCGCCCGCCGCGGCGGATCAGGCGGCCGACTACAACACCGCTCTGCCGCTGAACAGCTTCGCCGGCGTCGTGCCGGACAACGCGGCCGAGCTCGCCGCCGCGCACAAGCCCTACGACGCGACGCTGCCGCCTATTCCCGCCGGCGACCTCGTCAAGGTGCAGATGACGCTGAAGGACATGACCGTCGACATCGCGCCGGGCGTGAAGTACAACACCTGGGCCTTCGACGGCCACGGCGCTCCCGGACCGGTCATCCACGTGCGCGAGGGCCAGACCGTCGAGATGACGCTGACGAATGGCGGCTCGATCCCGCACTCGATCGACTTCCACGCCGCCCGGATCGCCCCCGACGTCGCCTTCGGGGACGTAATGCCGGGCAAGTCGATCAGCTACCGCTTCAAGGCAAAGGACCCGGGCGTCTACATGTACCACTGCGGCACGAAGCCGGTGCTCGCGCACATCGCCAACGGCATGTACGGCGCGATCATCGTCGAGCCGAAGGAGGGTCTGCCGAAGGTCGACAACGAGTACGTCCTGGTCGGCAGCGAGTGGTACCTGAACGGCGACGGGATCAAGGAACCGGCGTCGCTCGACATGGCGAAGGCACGGGCCAGGATGGCCGACTGGGTGACGTTCAACGGCTACGCCAACCAGTACGTCACGCATCCGCTGACCGCGAAGCCGGGAGAGACGACGCGCTTCTGGGTCGTCGCCGCGGGGCCGACCAACAACGTCAACTTCCACGTCGTCGGCACGATCTTCGACCGCGTATGGGCCAACTCCGACCTCACGAGCCCGCCGCAGCAGGGCGTCCAGACAGTCGTCGTCCCGGCTGGCGGGGGCGCAGTCTTCGACGTCAGGATCGACGACGAGGGGCTCTATCCCTTCGTCTCGCACGCCTTTGCGGACGTCGATCTCGGCCAGGTCGGCCTCCTGAAGGTCGGCAACCCCTAGG
>JBBDMP010000040.1:0-1305 GCA_040878265.1 Gaiellales bacterium
GCTAGCCCTCTTCGAAGCGGATCTCCTGAGCGCCCTCCCAGAGGACGACGCGGCCCAGCTCCGCTAACTGCTCCCTGCCCTCGACGATCGTCGCGACGTGGTTCGCCGCAAGCTGGCCCATCTTGCTGGCGAAGCAGGTGGCGCCGTAGGGGAAGAGGATCTCCACCTCCGAGAGCCCTCCGGGGTAGAGGAGGAGCTCGCCCGGTGCGGGGTAGCTCGTCGCGTTCTCGGGGCCGAGACCGAGGTCGAGCTCCCAGCCGAGCGGGACCCAGGCGGCCTCGCCGCTCCAGCGCGCCTGCACGAGCTTGCCGTCCAGCGGAAGGAGTGAGTGGAGCGCGGCGACTGTCTGCGGGGCCGCTTCTTCCTCGAGCCGCGCCGCGAAGCGGAACTTGCCCACCGTGATCCTTAGCACGGCGGGGAGCCTAGCCTGCTAACACTGTCCGAGCATGGGGACGTTCGAGAACCTCGGGGAGATGCGCCCACTGCCGATCTGGGAGGGCGTCGTAGCGCGGGGGGTCAACGGCGAGCGCATGACCTTGGCCGTGATCGAGCTCTCCCCTGACGCGGTCGTCCCCGAGCATCGCCACACAAACGAGCAGCTCGGGCTCGTCCTCCAGGGAATGCTGATTTTCCGGGTCGGCGAAGAGACCCGCGAATGCCGTCCCGGCCAGACCTACCGCATCCTCGCGGACACGCCGCACGAGGCGACGGCCGGCCCGGACGGCGCGGTCGTGCTGGACGTCTTTGCGCCGATCCGGTCGGACTGGGCCGCGTTCGAGCCGCAGGCGCCTTCCACGCCCGAGTGGCCTTAGACCTGATCCTCCACCCAGGCCTGCGTGCGCTCGCGGCAGCCGACGATGAGCCGCTCCTGTAGCTCCTCGGGCTCACTGGCCCGCACGACCCGCACGAGCAGCTCGTCGAACTCGGGCGAGGCGATGTACTCGGCCACGATCTCGTCCAGCGATGCCAGCACGGTGCCGCGGAACTCCTCGAAGGCGTCCGCCTCGAAATACGCGTCGGCCAGCGCCCGGAAGCGTTTCAGCTTCTCCTCGTAGCTGAGCCCCTCGTCGTCGCCGATCTCGAAGTACTCCTGCGTGTGCTGGTGCACCGCCATCTGCCGCCGCGTCACGCAGCAGAAGACGCACCAGGCAAGTAGCGACTTGATCGCCCAGGGGAAGTAGTAGTGGAGGCTCGTGATCGCGATGTCCGGGGCGGCGTTCGCGTAGTCGATCGGATACGTGACCCCGTCCTTCACGATCACCTCGCAGGAGTTGAACTCCCAGCGGAAGAAGGCGTTCACGAGCC
>JBBDMP010000041.1:0-6760 GCA_040878265.1 Gaiellales bacterium
CGCCGACGCCGTGGTGGATTCCCGCGTGCTTGAGGGCTTCGTGGACCGAGAGGTACGCGTCCCGGAGCTTGACGTACTTGCCTACGAGGGCGATCTGCACCTCGCCCTCGAGTGCGGCAATCCGCTCGGCGAGGTCCTCCCACTCCCCGAGATCGACCTCCGTTTCGGGGAGACCGAGCCGGCGGCAGACGAGCCTGTCGAGGCCCTCCGCGCGCAGGGCTCCGGGGACGAGGTAGACGTCGCGCACGTCCTCGTTCGCGATCACAGCCTCGGAGGGCACGTCGGCGAAGAGGGCGATCTTCTCGCGGATCTCGTGCGAGAGCGGCTCGTGCGAGCGGCAGACGACGATGTCCGGGTGGATACCGATGCGGCGCAGCTCGTTGACGGAATGCTGGGTCGGCTTCGTCTTCAGCTCCCCGGCCGTCTCGATGTAGGGCACGAACGTAACGTGGAGGTAGAGGACGTTCTCAGGGCCGACCTCACGCCGGAACTGCCGGATCGCCTCCAGGAACGGGAGCGACTCGATATCGCCCACGGTTCCGCCGATCTCAGAGATGACCACGTCGGTGTCGCTTGCCTCGGCGACCCGACGGATGCGGTCCTTGATCTCGTTCGTGATGTGGGGGATGACCTGAACGGTCGACCCGAGGTACTCGCCCTTCCGCTCCTTGCGGATGACCGAGAACCAGATCGAGCCCGAGGTGTGGTTCGCGTTCCGCGACAGGTTCTCATCGACGAAGCGCTCGTAGTGGCCGATGTCCAGGTCGGTCTCGGCGCCGTCCTCCGTCACGAAGACCTCGCCGTGCTGGAACGGGCTCATCGTCCCGGGGTCGACGTTGATGTAGGGGTCGAACTTCTGCACCTGCACGTGGAGACCACGCGCCTTGAGCAGGCGGCCCAGCGAGGCGGCGGTGATGCCCTTGCCGAGCGACGAGACCACGCCCCCGGTCACGAAGACGTACTTCGTCGGGCGCTCTCTCATCGGTGCCTGCCAAGTCGGTCGAGCTCGCGCAGACCGGGCGTGCGTTCGATGAGTGCTCCGAGGGAGCGTCGTTCTCCGAGGAGGTTGAGGCCGGCAAGCGCTCCGAGCGCCGCCCAACGACCCCAACCGTGGAACCGCTCCACGGACCTTAAGCCTAGCATCGCGCCCAGCGCATTCGAGCCCCCGTCGCCCAACATCGCTCGTTCGCGTAGATCGTAGGGCAGTACCAGGACGGCGAAGCCGACGGGCGCCCGGAGGGCCAGCGCCACGAGCAGGTATGCCTTGAGCGCGCGGCCCGGCTTCGTGTCCAGCTGGTTGACGAGGTTGGCCCAGGCCGCAACGAGCAGGCCTCCCGAGAGCGAGCGGGTGGCGGCGATTCCGACAAGCGGGAGACCGACGAGCTTGGCGACTCCGGTCGTGCGGCCTGCGGCGACGTGGGCGCGTACGCCCCGCTCCTCCCCGCTCCAGAGATCGTCGGCGAGACCGAGCGCGGCGACGACCGCCACCGCGGGCGGCCGGCCGACCGCAGCCGTCCAGCCGACAAGCGGAAGCCGGCGGCCGCGAAAGTTGAGGGCGAGCGGGCCGGCGGCGAGGAGGGCGTCCACGAGCTGCCGCCCGCGATGGAGAAAGCCGGCGACGTCGCGGCCGGTCGGCCGGTGCTCGAGGTCGAGCTCGACCTCATGGAAGGCGAGGCCCGCGAGGATCGCGTCGATGGTCATCCGCAGCTCGCAGCCGAACCCGGGCGCGAGGGGAAAGCATGCGGCCCGCGCCCGCTCGCTCACGAGCCGCTGGCCGGACAGCGGCTCGTCCGGTGCAAAGCCCGTGCGGAGAGCGATCAGGGACTGCGCGATCCGCTTGGCGATTCCGAAGCCGCCCCCGTGGCGACGGGCGAAGGCCGCGACGGCGAGGTCGGCATCGTGGTCCGCGAGCGGCCGGAGCGAGCCGCGCAGGTCGGCGTCGCAGAGAAGGAGCGGGCCTGGCGGAGCAGCCCGCTCGCCCGCCGATAGCGCCTCGCCCTTGCCTCCCCGCGGAACCTGGAGCACCACCGCGCCGGCTTGTTCAGCTTCAGCCGGCGTCCGGTCCTCGGACGCGCCGTCGATGACGATCACCTCGACGCCGGGGAACTCTTCGCGTAGACGGCGCACGGTCTCCCCCACCCTTCCCTCCTCGTCACGCGCCGCGACGAGGACCGCGACGGGCTCTTTAGGCACCGGTTTCTGGCGGGGGAACCGAGTCGATGGGAGGCACGACGCCGTCGCTCGCCGAATCCTTGACGCCGTAGTGGCCCGGCTGACCGCCGGCGAGGAGGAGGGCGAGCGCGAGACGGCCGGCGGGCGTGTCGACGTTGTCGACGCTCGAGATCCCGAGGCGGCGATAGTCGTCGATCGTGGATTCGTCGCTCGTCGCGGCTTCGACGCCTACGACCGGGAAGCCGGTGCGCTCGATTCCCCGTAGGAGCCCGTCGAGCAGGCTGCGGGTCGCGCGGACCCGGTCCGCCTCGTCGACGTCGTCGGTCGGCGGCGGCGACCAGGACTGGACAACGATGGCTCCGTCGACCTCGAGCGCCGAGGTGCCGGCGCGTTCCTCCACGAGCAGGGAGGAAAGCGCAGACCAGAGCGGCGTCTCGCCGCCGGCGACGAACTCCTCGCCAAGGTCCTCGCCGAGGCTGGAAAAGTCGTCGCCTTCCTCCGCGTAGGCGGCAAGCTCATCGTCGCCGAGCAGTGCCTCATCGAGCTCCACCACGTCCAGGGGCACGTCGAGGGCGACCATCCGAACGGGGTCGCCCGACCCTGAGTCCGAGAGCGTGCGCTCGACGGCGGAGCGGGCGCGGCCGCTGACCGGGCCGAGGAAGAGGACCGCGAAGCGTCGTTCCGCGAGCCGCTCCTCCATCAGGGCCGGATAGGCACGCTCGAGCAGCTCCTCGGCTGCTTCACCCCGCCGCGCGGCGGCGACGGCGCGCTGCTGCTCCTCGCTCAGGCGGTCGCTGAGCCTCGCGACCTCCGCAGCCCGAAACGAATCCTCCGCCTGACCCACCTTTCCGGAGATGGCGACGCCGAGCAGGATGCCGACCGCGAGGGCGAGGAAGACGGCCGCGAGCGACGCGACGTGGTAGCGGAGGTCGAACACGCTCGTTAGTTTGAGCCAGCGGCTACAGCGCTGCCGCAGTCTGGCAAAGGTCGTACAGGCGGCCGGCGGCGTTCTCGGGCAGGCTACGCGCCCCTTCGACCCAGATCCGCCAGCTGGGCCCGGCCACGTGGAGCGTCGCCCGCGTGCGTCCCGTGCCCGCGTTCTCGAGCCGAACGCCGCACTCGAGCCGCTGGGCCAGGTCGTGCCAGCGGAACCCATTTCCATGCTCGACCTGCGTGATCACGATCAAACCGCCGCCGCGGGGCCGGCGGAGGAGACCCGGGGCCGGGTTGCGAACGACCTCCCAGCGTGCGCCCTCCGAGAGGCCGCGGCGGTCCGGCTGGACGCCCGTGTACGCCGGCCACCAGTCGGGGAGGTGATAGGGCTCGGAGACGAGCGCCCACACGTCCTCCCGCGGGGAGAGAAGAACTTTCTCCGCCTCGATCACTCGAGGCCGAGAGCCGAGCCGATCCGGTTCCCGAGCAGGGAGACGAAATTCTGCAGGTCCTCCGAAGCCACGAGCACCGCCGCGATGGCGGCCAGGCCCGCGACGGCGAAGGCGACAAACGGCCAGAGGCCGACCCGGCTGCGAAAGAGGCGAGAGACTCCGCGCGCGTCCACGAGGATCTCGCCGACCTTGAGACGTGTGAGGAACGTCGAGGACATTCCGGCCCGGTTCCGCTCGAGGAACTCGATCAAGTTGAAATGCGTCCCGACGGCGACGATCAGCTCCGCTCCCTTCTCGTAGGCGAGCAGGATCGCGACGTCCTCGCTGATCCCCGGCCCCGGTAGGACTGCCGACGGCAGCCCGAGCCCGTCGAGACGCTCCCGGCCCGGCGCGAACCCGTCCGGGTAGGCGTGGACGACGAGCTCGGCGCCGGAGCGCAGCGCTTCGTCCGAGACCGAGTCCATGTCCCCGACGATGAGCGCGGGTTTGTAGCCCTCGCCGCGGAGCACGTCCGCGCCGCCGTCGACGCCGACGAGCACCGGCTTGAAGTCGCGGATGTAGGAGCGAAGGATGCGGAGGTCCCGCTCGTCTCCGGGGCCGCGGGCGACGACGAGCGCATGCCGGTCGCGGAAGCGCGTGCGGATCTGCGGGAGCTGCATGCCCTCCGCGAGCAACTTCGCCTCGTCGCGGAGGTGGCGGAGCGTGTTGTCGGCGAAGCTCTCGAGCGCGTCGGTGAGGCGCCCGCTCTGCTCGGCGAGCGAGCGCTCGAGCTCCTGCTCGGTCAGGGCGCGGCCCGCCGCGAGTCGCGTGCCGTTGCGGAAGAGGCTCGTGCCCCGCACGACCAGCGACTCGCCGTCCCGGACGTTCTCGAAGAGCGGGGACCCGTGAACCTCGATCAACTGGACGCCGCCGCGGACGAGCTCGAGCGGCCCGACGTTCGGGTAGCGGCCGGTCAACGACGGGGAGACGTTGAAGACGATGCGCACGCCGCTCTCGAGGAGCTCCTCCGCCGAGACACGGTCGAGATCGGCGTGGTCGATGATGGCTATGTCGTCCGGGCCGAGCCGCTTGACGAGCCGCTTCGTGCGCCGGTCCAGGCGGGCGGTGCCGACGAACTCGACGAAGACCATCGGCCTACCTGCGCACCGTCTGCAAGAACTCCGCGCCGCCCAGCATCCGCTCCACCTCTTCCCTCCGCTCCAACTCTGACAGACGCTCGATCCGCGTGTGAGTTGGGTCCCCCGGGACCTTCTCCACGCGGAAATGGGTCTCCGCGGCGCTCGCGATCTGCGGCAGGTGCGTGATCGTGACGACCTGCGCGCGCGCCGCAAGGCGCCCGAGCGCATCGGCGACCGCGTGTGCGGTGCCGCCGCCGATGCCCGCGTCGATCTCGTCGAACACGACGGTGGGCTCCCCTGCCCCAGCGTGAGCCACTGCACGAAGCGCGAGCGCGATGCGGGAGAGCTCGCCCCCCGAGGCCGTGTCGGCAACCGGCGCAAAGGGCAGGCCGGGGTTCGGGCGGATGAGGAACGAGACGTCGTCGCTCCCGCTTGCGCCTGGCTCTCGCGGCGAGAGCTCGGCGCGGAACTCGCCGTCCCCCATCCCGAGGTCCTTGAGCTCGGCCGCGACGGCTTCGGAGAAGGGCTGAGCGGCTTCGGAGCGCGCGCTCGACAGCGCCAGCACGAGCTCGTCGACTCGCCGGGTCGCCGCGGCGAGCTCCCGCTCGGCGGCCTCCAGAGGGTCGCCGCCGCCTTCGAGCGTCTCGATCTCCGTCTGTGCGGCTCGGGCTCTCGTCACCAGCTCTTCGCATGTGGCCGCGCCGAATCGGCGTCGGGCGTCCGCGATTCGGTCGAGCTCGGCCTCGACCTCCTCGAGCCGCCCCGGCTCCGCCTCGAGGGAGGCAAGGAACGTGCGCAGACCCGAGGCCGCCTCGCGCAGACGTACCTCTCCGTCGCGCAGATCCTCGGCCAGCGAGGCGAGCTCGGGCGCGTGGGCAAGCACCCCGCCGACCTCGCGCGAGGCCTTGCCCACGAGGGCGAGCGCGCCCTCCGCGTCCGCGAGCTCAGGCGCAAGCGACTCGGCGGCCGCCGCTGCGGCCTCGGCGAGCTCCGTGACATGCCGAAGCCTCTCCCGCTCGGTGCGCAGTTGCTCCTCGCTGCCGGGCTCGAGCCCTTCGGTGCGGGCAACGAGCTCGCGCAGCTCATCGAGCTGTTCCGCCCTACCGGAAGCGGCCCGCTCGAGCTCGGCCCTCCGCTTGCGCGCGGTGACGAGCTCCCGCCACGCGCGGGCGAGCTCCGCTCGCCGGCGCAGCTGCTCCTCCCCGACATACGCATCCAGCACCTCGAGCTGGAAGGACGGTCGTGCGAGCCGGCGCTGCTCGAACTGGCCCGACATCGCTACGAGGCGTTCCACGGCGAGAGCGAGATCTTCGCGTGCGACCGCTCGGCCCCACGCGTAGGCACGCGTGCGGCCGTCGGCGAAGACCCGCCGGGCGGCAACGAGTCCCTCTTCGCCCTCCGGCCGAAGCTCCGCGAGCCCTTCGAGGCCTTCCTCCTCCAGGAGGCCGGGGGGCAGGTCGAGCTCCGCCTCGACATAGGCCTCGTCGCCCGCGGGTCCGAGGTACCCGGCCTCGCCGGGCGCGCCGAGCAGGAGCCCGACCGCCTGGGCGAGGATGGTCTTGCCCGCCCCCGTTTCCCCGGTGACCGCGTTCAGGCCCGGCCCGAAAGCGAGGTCGGCCTCACGGATGAGGACGAGGTTGTCGATGTGCAGGTGCCGGAGCACGCTACGCGTCCTAGTTACAGAGGGGGTAGGAGTGGTGTTCCATTAGGGGAAAACCGAGCGGTAGCGGGAGAAGAAGTTCACCTCGGGGAGCAGGGCGAGCCGGCACGTCTGCTCGCCGACGCCGACCTCGAGCGCCGCCTCCCCGGCGAGCTCCCCGACCACGTGGCCGTCCACAAGGACGGTGACAGGCCGCTCGGGGGTCCGGTTGGCCACGCGCAGGTCGTGGCCGGGCGGCACGACCAGCGGCCGCGCGTGCAGCGAGTGCGCGGCGACGAAGGTTATCGCCATTGCCCGCAAGCCCCACATCATCACGGGGCCGCCGTTGGAGAGGTTGTACGCGGTCGAGCCGGTCGGTGTGCAGCAGATGAGCCCATCGCATGGCTGCTCGCCGAGGTTCGCCCCGGCGATCTCCCAGGCGAGCT
>JBBDMP010000042.1:0-1299 GCA_040878265.1 Gaiellales bacterium
CGGGCGCTTGCTGTTGTGGCGGTGCCTCCTCGATGATCAGGTGGGCGTTGGTGCCGGAGACCCCGAACGAGGACACGCCAGCGCGGCGCGGGTGGTCGTTTCGAGGCCAGGGAGTCGGCTCCCTCAGCAGCTCGATCTCGCCCGCCGACCAGTCGACGTGGGGTGAGGGCTCGTCGATGTGCAGGCTCTTTGGCAACACGCCCGCGCGCATCGCCATCACCGTCTTGATCACCCCGGCGACGCCGGCGGCGGCCTGGGTGTGGCCGATGTTGGACTTGATCGAGCCGAGGCGCAGTGGGCCGTTTTTGCGCTGCTGCCCATAGGTGGCAAGCAGCGCCTGGGCCTCGATCGGGTCGCCGAGCGTGGTGCCGGTGCCGTGCGCCTCGACGGCGTCGACGTCTTGGGGGGAAAGGCGCGCGTTGGCGAGCGCCTGTGCGATCACGCGCTCCTGGGAGGGGCCGTTGGGAGCGGTTAAGCCGTTCGAGGCACCGTCTTGGTTGGTGGCAGAGCCGCGCACCAGCGCCAACACCTGGTGGCCGCGGCGCTGGGCCTCGGAGAGGCGCTCGACCAAAAGCAATCCCACACCCTCTGACCAGCCGGTGCCGTCGGCGGTGGCGGAGAACGATTTGCAACGCCCGTCGGGCGCCAGGCCGCGCTGGCGCGAGAACTCGATGAACACGCTCGGCGTCGAGAGCACGGTGACGCCACCGGCGAGCGCCAGCTCGCACTCCCCCGAGCGCAATGCTTGACAGGCAAGATGAAGTGCCACAAGCGAGGACGAGCAGGCGGTGTCGACGGTGACCGCGGGGCCTTCGAGACCCAGGGCATATGCGATGCGACCGGTGACGACGCTGCCGGCGACGCCGGCGCCAAAGCCCTCTAGCTCTGGCGGAGCCGACCCCAACCCGATCGCGTAATCCTGATACATGACTCCGGCAAACACCCCCGTGCGCGAGCCGCGCAGCCTTTGCGGGTCGATCCCCGCCGACTCGAGGGCCTCCCAGGCGCTCTCGAGCAACAGCCGCTGCTGGGGGTCCATCGCCAGCGCCTCGCGCGGTGAGATGCCAAAGAAGTCGGGGTCGAACTCGCCCGCCTCATAGACGAAGCCGCCCTCGCGGGCATAGCTTGTGCCGGGATGATCGGGGTCTGGGTCATAGAGGTGCTCGAGGTCCCAGCCGCGGTCTTCAGGGAAGGCGGCGATCGCGTCGGTGCCGCCTTCGACCAGCTGCCAAAGCTCCTCGGGCGAGCGCACCCCGCCGGGGTAGCGGCAGCTCATGCCGACGATCGCGATCGGCTCGT
>JBBDMP010000043.1:0-1289 GCA_040878265.1 Gaiellales bacterium
TCCAGTGTAGCGACTCGCCCCCGGCCGACTTCCCTTCGCAGCGTGCTATCCTCGGCCTCATGCCTGGAAACATCGGCTGGCAGGGCGCGCTTCTCATCATCCTCGTGCTCCTGCTCGTCTTCGGCCCGAAACGCCTTCCCGAGATGGGCCGGTCGCTCGGCCGCGGCATGCGGGAGTTCAAGGACTCGCTAAGCGGCAAGGACGACGACGACGACGAGTTGGAGAAGACCGAGTTGACGCCCCCGCCCACGACGACGCAGGCCTCCGAAGAGGCCGCGCCTCAGCCGCAGAGCGAACGCGTCTCCAGCTAGGAGCCTGAGATGGCGCGCCTGCCGCGTCGCCTACAGCACGGGGACCAGGTCACGCTCATCGAGCACCTGGACGAGCTTCGGTCGCGGCTCGTCATCTCCCTCGTTGCGGTCGCCGCCGCCTTCACCGTCACCTGGATCTTCCGCAAGACGATCATCGGCTGGCTGAACCGGCCGCTCCCCGCGCCGGAGGGTGAGAGGCCGCAGCCGATCACGCTGAACCCCCTGGAGGCGTTCTCGACCTCCTTCAAGGTCGCGTTTCTCGCCGCCGTCGCGATCGCGCTGCCGATCCTGCTCTGGCAGCTCTGGAACTTTCTCGCCCCCGCGTTCGAGAAGCAAAGCCAGGGCGTCGTCGTGCGGCTCGTCTTCGCCGCCACCCTTCTTTTCGCCGGCGGCGCCGCGTTCGCCTACTGGGTCGCGCTTCCGGCGGCTATCCCGTTCCTGCTCGAGTTCGACAGCGATCTGTACGACAACCAGATCCGAGCAGGGCCCTACTACTCCTTCGCGGCGACGAGCATCTTCGGCATGGGCATCCTCTTCGAGCTGCCCGTGGTCATCCTCGGGCTCGTCCGGCTCGGCATCACCTCTTCGGCACAGCTGCGCCGGAACCGGCGGATCGGGCTCGGGCTCTGCATCATCGCGGGCGTGCTGCTGCCGGGCGTCGACTTCGTCTCGACCGCCGTACAGACGATCCCGATCCTGCTCCTCTTCGAGCTCTCCATCTGGGTCTCGGCCTTCTTCGAGCGCCGTTGGGCCGACCAGATCGCGGCGCGGCGCGAGGCGTTTGCTAGTACCGAGAACTGAGCGAGGCGACCGCCTCCCAATCAAATGACTCTCCGACCGCGCGGAGACGATCCCGGGTCTCCTCGTCGCAGAGCGCGCCCTTCACGCCGGCTTCGAAGAATGTCTCGGGGCGGATGCCGAGCGAGCACGCCGCCTCGTACTCCCGCGTCAAGTCCGTGTCAAACATCTCCGGATCGT
>JBBDMP010000044.1:0-6634 GCA_040878265.1 Gaiellales bacterium
TCGACCCCCTGGAGCTCAGGCGGCGGAACTACGCGGACTCGGATCCGGTCGACGATCGTCCCTTCTCCGGGAAGAACCTCGCCGAGTGCTACCGCCGCGCCGAGCCCCACTGGGCCCGGCGCGGCGAGGTGCGAGCCCGCTCCGAGGAGCCCTGGAAGCACGGCGTCGGGCTCGCGAGCCAGGTCTGGTACGGCGGCGGCGGCCCGCCCTCGTACGCGTGGGTGCGCGTCGGCTCGGACGGCCATGCCGTCGTGGTCACGGCGATGCAGGACATCGGCACCGGCACCCGCACAGCCATGGCACAGATCGCGGCCGAGGAGCTGGGGCTTCCGCTCGAGCGTGTCCGCGTCGAGCTCGGGGATTCGGCCCGCGGGCCCTATGCCGTCGAATCGGGAGGCTCCTCCACGGTTTCCTCCATGGGGCCCGCCGTACGTGCGGCTGCGGCCGACGCGGCCCGCCAGATCCTCGAGATCGCGTCGCAGCGCTACGACCTGGAAGAACGGGTGCTCTCGCTCCGGAACGGCCAGGTCGTGTCGGCAGACGGCGGCTCGTGGCCGCTGGAGCAGGTCACCGGCCTCCTCGGGGACGCCCAGATCCTTGGCCAGGGCGCGCGGGGGCCCAACCCGACCGGCATGCGGGTCCTCACGTTCGGCATCCAGGTGGCTGAGGTGGCGGTGGACGTCGAGACCGGCGAGGTAAAGGTGGAGCGGATCGCAGCGATCCACGACGTCGGCCGGATCATCAATCCGCTGAATGCGGGGAGCCAGGTGGAGGGCGGCATCATCCAAGGGCTCGGGCACACCCTTTCCGAGCAGCGCCTGCTCGACCCCCAGAGCGGCGAGGTGCTCACCCAGACGCTGGACGCGTACCGAGTCCCGACCGCGGCCGACGTCCCCGAGATCGTCGTCGAGCTCCTCGACGTCCCGGACGAGCACCTGACGAATCTCGGGTCGAAGGGCCTCGGCGAGCCGCCGATCATTCCGACGGCCGCGGCGGTCGTGAACGCGATCCGAGACGCGACCGGCGCCGACATCCGCTCGCTCCCCGTCACGCGCGAAGAGATGCTGGCGGCGCTGAAGGAGGCTCGTGAGCGGGCTCTCGCTCCGCAGGCCGGCTAGCCTCGACGACTTCGAGGGCAGGCCGCTCGCAGGCGGCACCGACCTCGTCACGCTCATCCGCGACGGGCTCGTCGAGGCCGGGACCGTCAGCGACGTTCGGGCCCTGTTGCCTCGCGGCCTCGACGGAACGCGGATCGGCGCGGGAACGACGCTCGCCGAGCTGGAGCGCTCGGACGAGGTGCCGGAAGCGCTTCGGGAGGCGTCCCGACTCGCCGCCTCCCCGCAGCTGCGCAACATGGGGACAATCGGCGGAAACCTCCTCCAGGCCACCCGCTGCTGGTACTGGCGGCTCGACTATCCCTGTTTCCTGCACGGGGGCGACCGATGCCACGCGCGCGAAGGCGAGCATCGGGAGCACGCGATCTTCGGTAACGAGCTCTGCGCCTCGGCGCATCCCTCCGACCCGGCCGCGGCACTTTTGGCACTCGGCGCAACGATCGAGACGGACCGCCGCAGCTTCCCGCTGGCCGAGCTCTACCGGCTCCCCACGGAGAAGGATCGGAACGTCACAGCCCTCGAGTCGAACGAGCTGATCCTGCACGTGGAGTACGAGCGGCCCGAGGCAAGCACGTACCTCAAGGCGATGGACCGGGCGCGGTTCAGCTTCCCGCTCGTCGGCGTGGCGGCGGCGCGCTACGGCAGCGAGGTGCGCCTTGCCCTTTCCGGCGTCGCCCCGATCCCGTGGGCGCTGGGCTCGGGTACGGAGCTCGACGGCGCGACGCCGCTTCCCGGCACGGCCTACAAGGTAGAGCTGGCCCGCGTGCTCGTCCGCCGCGCGCTCGAGCAGATCACGGCCTAGACGGCTGCGTAGAGCCGGCGGGCCTCCTCGATGCCCTTGAGGGTGCGCTCACCCCGGTCCTCGAACTCAAGGCCGGATCCCGCAACGAGGTCGCGGGTCGTCGCCGTGACCAGGACCTCTCCAGAACCCGCTTCTGACGCAACCCGGGCCGCGACGTGGACGGCGATACCCCGGGCGGCACCGTCGACGCGTTCGATCTCGCCGGTGTGGATCCCTGCCCGCACGTCGAGTCCAAGCCCAGCGGTCGCTTCGCGGACTGCGAGCGCGCAGCGAATCGCCCGCGCCGGGCCGTCGAAGACCGCAAGGAACCCGTCGCCGGCAGTGTCGATCTCCTCTCCGCCGAAGCGCTCGAGCTCGCGACGCACGTCAGCTTGGTGGGCTCCCAGCAAGTCGGCCCAGGCTCGGTCGCCAAGAGTGCGTACTCGTTCGGTCGAGCCGACGAGATCGGTGAACAGGATCGTGGCGAGGACGCGGTTGGGGTGTGGAACCGGGCGTACGCCGGTCAGGAACTCCTCGATCTCGTCGACGATCTGGTCAGCGTCCACCCACGGAAGGTGGTCGTCTCCAGAGAGCTCGACGAACCGAGCTCCTGGAATCTGCCGGCCGAGGTAGCGGCCGGCTCCAACCGGAACGGTTCGGTCCCCGGTCCGGTGGAGGACGAGCGTGGGCACGCGGATCGCAGGCAGGACGTCCCGGACGTCGATCTTGTCGTTCATGAGGAGGAGTGCCCGGGCGGCCCCAGGGCTTGCGGCAGCTCGGCAGCGGGCGGTCCACCAACGGCCCATCGCCTCGTCGGCAGAGGGCGCCCTCGCAGCAAGATCCCAGCCGAGATTCGTTGCCCAGTCGCGCTCGAGCCGCTCGGCTAGCGCGTCGCGATCCTCCCCCGTCCTTCCCCAGGGGTAGTCGTCCGCGCGAAGACGCCGGGCGTAGGCGCCGTAGAAGACCACGGCGGTCGTCCGATCGGGATACGTCGCGGCGAAGAGCGCCGCCATCGGGCCACCCTCCGAGTAGCCGAAAACGGCCGCGCGCTCGCTCCCGACCGCGTCCATGACGGCGCGCACGTCGTCCATGCGCGTCTCCAGGTCGGGGAGCCCGCCGGGACGATCGGACAGCCCCGTCCCGCGCTTGTCGAAGCGGACTAGCCGAGAAAAGGCGCCCAGGCGGCTGAGGAAGTGGGCGGAATCCGGATGCTCCCAGTCGTGTTCGAGATGAGAGACCCACCCCGAGACGAGGACGAGATCCAGAGATCCCTCGCCGGTTACCTGATAGGCGATGTTGACGTCTCCGCTTTTGGCGTAGCGGATGGGCGCCGTCGCGGCGGTGCTCATGCGCCTATTCTCGCGCAGGTGGTCAGTGCCGTCGTTCTCGCCGCGGGAGCCGCGACCCGCTTCGGAGGCCCGAAGCAGCAGCTCCTTCTCCCGCGGGTGCTCGAGCGGCTTGCGGCGAGCCCTGTGGACGAGGTCGTCGTTGTCGCGGGCGCGTACGAGCTCGAGGCCGAGGGTGCCCGCGTCGTCGAGTGCCCCGAGTGGGAGCGCGGACGGGGCGCGTCGCTTCGCTGCGGGCTCGCGGCCCTCGAAGCCGACGTCGAGGCCGCGGTCGTCTGCCTCGCCGATGGCCCCAACCTCGTTCCCGAGTCGGTCGCCCGCGTCCTCGCCGCCTGGCGCGTGGGCGCAGGGGCGATCGTCGCCGCTTGCTATGCGGGCAATCGCGGCCATCCGGTCGCGGTGGGCCGCCGCGCCTGGGACGCCGTCCCGGACGAAGGCTTGCACCCTCTGCCGGCCACGCTCGTCCCCTGCGACGACCTTGGGCCTCCAGGAGACGTCGACGCTGCCGATGACATAAAGAGGTTGCACCCGCCGCTCGCCGAAAACTGATGGCCGAAATGGCGATCACGACGCTCTCGCCGCTCGGAGCCGCACGGCTTCGCCGCCGCCTCACGGTCGAGGAGGCCGCGTCGCGCGCCGGCATGAACGTCGACGAGGTCAAGTCGCTCGAGGAGAACCGCATGTACCGCTTCGGCTCGAGCGCGAACGCGCTCGCCGCCGCGCTCGTCTACGCGACCGCTCTCGGCATCTCGCAGCGCGAGGCGCGGGAGATGGCCGGGCTGCCGGTCGCCTCGGGCTTGCTACGGACGAATCGCAGGCGCCGGGCCGCCGCCCTGACGGTTTTTACCCTCATGTGCCTCCTGCTGGGCTGGTTCGTCGCGCGCCCGCAGCTGGCGCCTTCCGGGGAGTCCGCCCCTGCGATCACTCCCCACACGCAAGCGGAGTCGCTCCCGCCTCATTGGGAGATCCAGGTCGACGTCTACAACGGCACGGGCGTCGGGAACGCCGCCGCGGGGCTCGCGAACGAGGTCGCGGGGCTCGCCTACCGCATCGGCACGGTGCAGGACGCGCGCCGAAAGGACTACCTCGAGACGCTCGTGTACTACCCGCCGGGAGCCGAGGACATCGCGCGCCGGCTCGCGCGCGAGGTCGGGATCGGCGTGACCGCTTTGCCCGGCGGCGACGATCCGCGGCGCCTCGTCGTCATCGTCGGCCGGAAGCGGTAGCTAGCTGCCTATCTAGAGGGGCGTCCGGAGGTCGGCGAGCCTCTGCTTCAGTTCCGCCGGCATCGGCTCCGCAACCGCCAGGAGCACATATCGGCGCAGGTTCTCCTCGAAGCGGTACCGCTTACGACAGTACGAGCAGCCTTCGAGATGTGTCTCAGCCTCGGCACGCTCCTCCTCCGAGAGGTCGCGGTCGAGGTAGGGCTGGAGCATCTCCTCGCACTTCTGGCACGGATCTACGAACATCGTCATCAACCCTCCACCGCAGTCTCGGCGAGCTCCTGCTTGAGGACCCGGCGGCCCCGGTGCAGCCGCGACATCACCGTTCCGACCGGGATGTCGAGGATTTGCGCCGCTTCCTGGTAGGTGAAGTCGCCGATGTCGACGAGGACGATCACGTCACGGAAGTCGTGCGGAACGGCCGAAAGCGCCTGCACGATGCCGTCCTGCGAAAGCCGTTCGACGACGCGCTCCTCGTCGGCCGCGCCGCCGTCCTCCTCGAGCCGGTTGTAGAGGAAGTAGTCGCCTTCCTCGAGCGGCTCGGTCGCGGGAGCGCGCTGCTCGCGGCGCCCGCGGTCGATGTTGAGGTTCGTGAGGATTCGGAACAACCAGGCGCGCAGATTCGTACCGGGCGTGTACGAGCGCCAGCTGCGAAACGCGCGCGCGTAGGTCTCCTGGACGAGGTCCTCCGCCTCTTCCCGGCTCGAGACGAGCCGGCGCGCGACCCGGTAGACCTGATCGGCCAGCTGAAGCACCTCCTCCTCGAATTTCGCACGCTCGCGTGCGTCCTCGGCAAGGCGCCGCGCCTCGGTGTCCTGCTGGACGTCGCTCATATTCGGAACGCCCTCGCCCGCTCCGTTATTCCCCCGGGGCTCCGGGCTGGAAGCCGGCGCGTGAGATCGCGGCGAGGAGCTCCTCGCGCGGCAACCGTTCCTCGTCCCAGGAGATGGTGAGCCGGCCGAGCAGATTCGCGTTCGCCGCCTCGATTCCCTCGAGCGGCTGGAGCGCGGCGCCGAGACGCATGACGCACTGCTCGCAGCGTACCCCGCCCACTTGGATTGTCTCCGACCGGATGGCCATGGTCCGATCTTACGTGAGGGCGACGAGGCGCCTGCCTAGCGCCGACAGCCCTTGCTCCCGGCCGAAGGCGAGCTGCTCGTCCGCCTGGGCGAGAGTCTTGAGAGGCGCGAGCAGGTCTTCGGAGCCCAGCCGGCGCGCAGTCGGCGCGACGCGCTCGAGGAGCTCGGTGAGGAGGTCGGGGGCGCTGACGAGCCGCGAGTCGTCCGGGTGTAGGAGCTCGGCGTCGCGGCCGAACCGGGCAGCGGCCCAGCGGTTCTCGGAATAAATGCCGCGGTCTGCAGGGGGACCGGGTCCCGCCGAGGCGACGAGGGCCTGCGCGAGCGCAGCGAAGGCCACTGATGCCTCGAGCCGGGTCGGCTGGTCGGGCATGCGGATCTCGAGCGTGCCGTAGTCGGGGTGGGGCCGCACATCCCACCAGATGCGAGTCCAGCGGTCGGCCAGGCCGAGCTCGACGAGGCGCTCGACGTAGTGCTCCCACTCGGCGTAGGACGAGAAAACCGGCGGCGCACCGGCGCGCGGCAAGAGTGCGAGGATCTCGGCCCGGGTCGAGGCGAGCCCGGTCTCGCGGCCGGCGACGTAGGGCGAGTTCGCCGAGACGGCGAGCAGGACCGGAAGCCAGGGGAGCACGGCCTCGAGCGCCCCCATACACGCCTCAGGGCTCGGGACGCCAACGTGCAGGTGCAGGCCCGAGCAGTACTGGCGCCGCGCGGGCGAGCCCGTGCGCTCGACGAAGGCCCGGTAGCCGGGGTCGTCCGTGATCGGCTGCTGCTCTGGCACGGCCGTGGGCCAGGTGCCAGCGGCGGCGACTTTGAGCCCTGCGCCCCCCGCGGCCCGCTTCGCCTCGGCGCGGAGCTCCTCCAACTCCATTACGGCTTGTTCCGCCGACTCGCAGATGCCGGTCGTGAGCTCGACGACCGTGGCAAAGAGCTCGGCCTTCAGCCGTCTGCCGTCGAACAGCTCGGGGGGCCAGAGCGCCGGTTCGAGCGTCTCCGCGTCGAGGACGAAGAGCTCCTCCTCGACCCCGAGCGACCACTGCGCACTCTCGCCAAAGCGCTGCTCGATCACGCACGCACCTTAGGACGGAGAGGT
>JBBDMP010000045.1:0-1274 GCA_040878265.1 Gaiellales bacterium
AACTCCTCGTTCAGAAGCTCGAAGCCCTGCTTGGACGCGAACCGGTCGGGCAGCGTGGAGATCCCGGAGGAACCCGTTTCCAGGCCGAAGACGGGAATCGCCGCCACGAGCATGACCGCCGCGGCGACCGCGAGGCTTGCGGCCGGGCGGCGCATGACGAAGCCGACGATGCGGTTCCAGAAGGGGCTCTCGGCCTGGGCGCCGACGGAGCGGCCGAAGTAGGGAATGCGGAGCGCGTTGACACGGTCCCCGACGAGGCTCAAGACTGCGGGGAGAAGCGTCAGGGCGGCGATCACCGAGACGATGCCGACGAGGATCGCCCCGGCGGCAAGGCTGCGCATGATCGAGCTGGGCACGAGCAGCATCCCCGTCATGGCGAGGACGAAGGCAAGCCCGCTGAAGAGGACGGCGCGACTCGCGGTGGCCCCGGCCGTGGCGATCGCGTCGGGCTTCTCCCGTCCCTGGGCTCGCTCCTCGCGATACCGGGAGAGGATGAAGAGCGTGTAGTCGATCCCGAGCGCGAGCCCCATCCCGGTGAGCATGTTCGTGACGAAGACCGACAGCTCGAAGGCCTGGCCGACGAGAGCCGTGAGGGCGAGCGCCACGAAGATCGAAACGAGCGCGAAGACGAGCGGGACGAGCCCGGCCACAACGGCACCGAAGACAAGCAGGAGGATGACGAGCGCCGCCGGGATGCCGAAGTAGAGCTCGCCTGTCTTCAGGTCGTCCTGCGAAAGCTGGTTGAAGTCCGCGTCGAGCGTGAGCTCGCCGGTGACTCCCGCTTCGACGCCGGGCTCCTCGTCCACCCGCTCGACCGCGGCGACGATTCCGTCGACGCGGTCCTCCTCATTCGGGCCCCGGAGAGCGACGAGGAGTGCGAAGGCATCGCCGTCCTCGGAAACGAGGCGCTCATCCTCAGCCGGCGTGATCACATGGGAAGCACCTGCGGCGCGGAGTTCCTCGGCGAGCGGCTCGGCCCGGTCGGGCGAAGCCCCGCGCACGACGACGACCTCGCTGATCTGCCGTTCGACGTCTTCGGCGCTCGGCGGGAAGCGCTCGAAAAGGAGCTCCTCTGCGCGCTGCGATTCCGTCACGCCGGTGACCTCTGCCTCGGTGTTGAGGGCGTCCCCGAGCAGGGTCGCGATCGCGCCGAAGGAGATGACGAGCGCGACGACCCAGGCCGCGATCGTGAGCCAGGGCCGGCGACTGCTCCAGCGGGCGAGACGCTCGGTCACGAAGGTAAGTTATTACTCACTAATCTCTTCCTTGTCAAG
>JBBDMP010000046.1:0-6594 GCA_040878265.1 Gaiellales bacterium
GCCGAGGAGCTCAGCGCCGGCAAGGCGGTCGCCTCCGTCACGGGCGGAGCGACGCGTGTCGACTCGGTCCGCGCAGGACTTGCGGAGGTGCCCGAGGACGCCGCCGTCGTGCTCGTGCACGATGCGGCCCGGCCGGTCCTCCCCGAGGAGGTGATCGAGCGGGTGATCTCCTCCGTCGGAGAGGGCTGGGACGGGGCAGTCCCGGGCCTGCCGATCTCCGACACGGTCAAACGTGCCGGGCCCGAGGGCGCGGTGATCGAGACCGTCGACCGCAGCGATCTCTACGCCGTCCAGACGCCGCAGGCTTTTGCCGCGGACGTGCTCCGACGGGCTCTTTCGGGCAGCGGCGACGGCACCGACTGCGCCTCCTACGTCGAGGCTGCGGGTGGACGCGTCAAGGTCGTGGAGGGAGACAAGCGCCTGCTGAAGATCACAGACGCCGCCGACCTCGACTTCGTGGATTCTTTGCTCCGATGAGCGAGCTTCGGGTCGGCATCGGCCTCGACGCGCACGCGTTCGCCGACGGCGTCCCGCTGGTCCTGGGCGGAGTCGACTTTCCCGGCGAGCGCGGGCTAGCGGGACACTCCGACGGCGACGTCGTCGCACACGCCCTGATCGACGCGCTCCTCGGCGCGGCCGGCCTCGGGGACATCGGCGAGCTCTTCCCCTCCGGAGACGCCGAGTGGCTGGACGCCTCTTCCACCCGTCTCCTGCAGCGCACCTACGAGGTTGTAAAGGGCGCCGGCTTCGAGCTCGTCAACGCAGACTGCGTGCTTGTCGGGGAGGAGCCGCGGATCTCGCCCATGCGCGACGCGATGCGAGCCCGCCTCGCGGGCGCACTTGGGGTGCAGCCGGAGCAGGTCACCGTGCGGGCGACGACGACCGACAAGCTCGGCTTCACGGGCCGCGGTGAAGGCCTGGCCGCACAGGCGGTCGCGCTGCTCCGGCGCGCCTAGGGCAGGCGTACGCGCCCGTGGGCGACCTCGACGAGTCCGTCACGGGCCAGCGCACCTACGGCCTCGGCATCGAGCTCGCCCAGGCGTCGTGGCCGCTCGGTGACGAGACGCAGCGTGTGCCCGCGGCGTTGCCGGAAGGAACCCTCGAACCGGCTCTGCTTGCGAAGAGGCGGATAGCGGCGGCCGCGTGAGGGGCAGCCCCTCGCCAGCGGACAGACACGGCAACGGGGCACCCGGGCCAGGCACACGGTCGCGCCGAGGTCCATGAGGGCGTGCGCCGATGCCGGTCCGAAGCGGGCGCCGGTGCGTTCCTGGACGCGGCGGACGTTCGTATCCACGGGGAGGAGGGGCGCGCCCAAGGCGAACCGCGCGACCGCGTCGGCGGTGTAGCGCCCGACGCCGGGCAACTCGGTGAGATCATCAGGCCAGCCGTCCGAGGCGATTCGCCGCGCGGCCCGATGAAGGTTGACGGCGCGGCGGTTATATCCGAGCCCCTGCCAGAAGCGGAGCACGTCCGCGAGCGGTGCGGCCGCGAGTGACTCGACCGTCGGCCAGCGCTCCAGCCACGCGGTGAAGCGTGGGCTGACCCGCTCCACCTGTGTTTGCTGGAGCATCACCTCGCTGACGAGGACCGCGTAGGGATCTCGCGTCCGGCGCCACGGCAGGTCGCGGCCGTGCTCATGGAACCAGGCGAGTAGCGCGTCTTCCACCCGGCGGAGCCTAGAGGGTAAGGTCGCCGCTATGAGCGGGCCGACCCCGAGTGCTAGCCGCCCGCGCTTCGCGCCCGGCTACGGGATCTCGCAAGAGGCCGAGGGGCGCCTGGACTGGGACTGGGCGGCCGAGCGGCTGTTCGTGGCCCGCAACTACTGGATCTGCACGGCCCGCGAGGACGGAAGCCCCCATGCGGCCCCGGTCTGGGGCCTCTGGCTCGACGATGCCGTCGTCTTCGCCACTTCGCCGCAGTCGCGCAAAGGCCGGAACCTCGCCCGCGACCCGCGAGTCGCCATCCACCTCGAAAGCGGCGACGAGGTCGTCATCCTCGAAGGCCGGGTGGAGCCGATCGAGCTGGACGAGCGGTTGGCCGACGCGTACGAGGCGAAGTACGACTTCCGCCCTGACGTGGCCGGGGGAAGCGACGGGTGGTACCGCCTGCGCCCTGCGGTCGCCTACGCCTGGCTCGAAGACGACTACCCGAATACGGCTACGCGTTTCGCGTTTTCGTGACCCGCGTCCGGTTCGCGCCGAGCCCCACCGGATCGCTGCACGTCGGCAATGCGCTCAGCGCAGTGATCAATCGCCGGGAAGGCGACTGGATGCTGTTGCGGATCGACGACACGGATCCCGCCCGGAACGTCGCGAACGGGGAGGAGGCGATCCTCCACGATCTGGAATGGCTCGGCGTCGGCTGGGAGGAGGGGCCCGTCCGCCAGCACGAGCGCCAAGAGCACTACCGGGAAGCCGCCGGCCGGCTGGGGACGGCCCGTTTCGACGGGATCACGCTCCTTCGCGACGACGGAACGGCTACCTACCACCTCGCGAGCGTCGTCGACGACGCCGACTTCGGAATCACCCGGGTCATTCGCGGGAACGATCACCGGTCGAACGAAGAGCTTCATCGACGCCTCCACGAGGCGTTGGGGACGAAGCCACCGGAGTACGTTCACCACGGCCTGATCCTCGGGGACGACGGCAAGAAGCTCTCGAAGCGCGCCGCCGGCGCAACGGTCGAGTCGTTGCGCGAGCTGGGGATCCCGGCCGAGGCGGTCCGCGCCTACCTCGAAGAGCTCGGCCTCCCGCGCCACGACGTCCGCTACGACCTCGCCCGCCTTCGGCGCCTCTCCATCGAGGCGATCGGCGCGCTGAACGACGAAGAGCTCGCGCGGCGCGCCGACGCCCCGCCCGAGCTGGTCCCGGCGCTTCGCGGTGCGCGCGATCTCGTCGAGGCGCGGGCGATCGCGGCCTCGCTCGCCACGGCGCCGGAGCCGGCGCGCTCGCGGGCGCCCGAGACGCTCGAGCGTTTTCGCGAGCTACGCTCCGCCGCGGGTGCCCTTGACGCCGCCGCTGCGAAGGAGATCGTCCGGGAGCTGAAGGCGGTCGGAGGCGACCTGCGGGCGTTACGACTCGCCTTGACGGGCTCGGAGAGCGGGCCGGAGCTCTGGGCCGTGCTCGCCGCGCTCCCGCGTGAGGAAGCACTCCGCCGAATCGACGCCGCGCTCTAATTGGCGCGGTGCTCGCCTACCGCTTCTTCCGCCGCCCCTCCGAGGGCGTGTAGCCGGACAGGGTCTCCAGGAACGCGGCCACGGAGCCGCTCGGGCGGCCCCCGGCTCGGCGGCGGATCGCGACGATCTGCCGCCGCACGGGCTCGGCGTCGGTGATGGCGACCTCGCGCAGCACTCCGGCCTCGAGCTCCCCGGCGACCGCCGTTCGGGGGAGGAGGGCGACGCCGAACCCTTCCTGCACCATCTTCTTGGCCGCGTCGATGTTGTCCAGCTCCATGACGCCTGTGGGAAGGACGCCGGCGCGGCGAAAGAACGCGCTCGTGAGCTCGTGGTAGCTCGATGTCCGGTCGAAGAGGATCAGCTGCTCCTGGCCGATCTCCGCGACCTCGATCCTGCCGCGCGGCGCGAAGCGATGCTTTTGCTCGACCACGAGGACGAGCCGGTCCTCGTAGAGCGGCGTGCTGACGATCTCGGGGTGCCGGAGCGCGCGCACCAGCCCGAGATCGACCTGTTCCCGGAGCACGAGCTCGAGCACCTCCTCTGAGTGGCCGGTCCTGACGCTCACCGCGACCCGCGGATGACCGACTGCGAAGCGCTTGAGCAGGGCGGGGAGGACGTACGTGCTGATGGCAGGCGCGGCTCCCAAGGCGAGCCGGCCGGCGCCGCCACCCTCGTAGGCGTTCACCACGTGTCGGCCCTCCGCGAGCGTCTCGAGCGCGCGCACCGCGAACGGGAGGTACGCCTCACCCGCCTCCGTGAGCTTCATCCCGCGCGGCTGACGGACGAAGAGAGGCGCGCCGAGCTCCTCCTCGAGCCGCTTGAGTCGCGCGGTCAACGCAGGTTGCGAGACGAGGAGGCCCTCGGCCGCGCGACTGACGTTGCCCTTGCGGGCGATCTCCACGAATGCCGTCAGCTGCGCGCCGAGCAATAGAAATCCACTATAGCTCGCATCGGCAAACGTGATTGGAGTTTATAGGTCTGCGGTTCTACGATCGGGGAACCACAAGGAGACGCGCATGCCCATTTCCTCAATCGAGATCCTTTCCGAGCCCGAACACGCTGCCCCTGCTCCGCTCACGCTCTCGACCGCCGAGACGGCCGAATGCACGTGTCCCGACTGGTGCGAACGCGACCACGACCGGGACTAGTTGTGCCCACCACCGCCGCGAAGGGAGTTGAGGTCCTCGGCTCACTCGAGGGCCGCGCGGCCGACATCCTGACACCGGAAGCGCTCGACTTCGTCGCGCGCCTGCACCGGAGCTTCGACGACACACGCCTCCAGCTCCTCCGCGAGCGCGAGGCCAAGCAGGAGCGGCTCGACGACGGCGAGCTTCCCGATTTTCTTCCCGAGACGGCCGAGGTGCGCGACGGCGACTGGCGTGTGAGCCCGGTGCCGGACGACTTGCAGGACCGTCGCGTGGAGATCACGGGGCCGGTCGAGCGCAAGATGATGATCAACGCGCTCAATTCGGGCGCCCGCTGCTTCATGGCCGATTTCGAGGACGCAAACTCGCCCACCTGGTCGAATTGCGTCGAGGGCCAGCTCAACCTCGTCGACGCGATCGAGCGGAAGATCGAGTTCACGAGCCCGGAGGGCAAGGAGTACCGGCTCAAGGACGAGGTCGCGGTCCTGATCGTGCGCCCACGCGGCTGGCACCTCGTCGAGCGCCACGTGCTCGTGGACGGGCGCCCGGTCTCGGGCAGCCTGTTCGACTTCGGGCTCTACTTCTTCCACAACGCGCAGCGACTGCTCGAGCGCGGCAGCGGGCCCTACTTCTACCTACCCAAGCTCGAGAGCCACGTGGAGGCGCGCCTCTGGAACGACGTCTTCCTCGCCGCGCAGGAAGCTCTCGACGTGCCGCGCGGGACCATCAAGGCGACCGTCCTCATCGAGACGATCCTCGCGGCCTTCGAGATGGACGAGATCCTGTACGAGCTGCGCGAGCACTCGGCCGGGCTGAACGCGGGTCGCTGGGACTACATCTTCAGCATCATCAAGAAGTTCCGCGACCGGCCGGAGTTCGTCCTCCCCGACCGCGCACAGGTGACGATGGCGGTGCCGTTCATGCGCGCGTACACGCAGCTCCTAGTGAAGACGTGCCATCGGCGCGGCGCCCACGCGATGGGCGGCATGGCCGCCTTCGTCCCCAGCCGCCGTGACCCGGAGGTCAACGAGAAGGCTCTCGCCGGCGTGCGGGAGGACAAGGTGCGGGAGGCCGGTGACGGTTTCGACGGGACCTGGGTCGCGCATCCAGACCTCGTCCCCGTGGCGACCGAGGTCTTCGACGGAGTCCTCGGCGGCCGGCCCAACCAGGTCGACCGGCAGCGTGACGACATCCAGGTCGAGGCGCGCGAGCTCCTCGACGTGAGCGTCCCGGGCGGCGAGGTGACCGAGGAGAGCGTCCGCAACAACGTCAGCGTCGGCCTCCGCTACCTGGAGTCGTGGCTGCGCGGTGTCGGCGCGGTCGCGATCTACAACCTGATGGAGGACGCGGCGACCGCCGAGATCTCCCGCTCACAGATCTGGCAGTGGCGCCGGCACGGGCGTCTCAAGGAAGAGCGCGTGCGCGCGTTCGAGGACGAGGAACTCGCCAAAGCAGGCGAGGGGCGCTGGCAGGAGGCGCGTGAGGTCTTCGACCGGGTCGCTCTGGCGGACGATTTCGTCGACTTCCTGACGCTGCCAGCCTACGATTACATCGACTAAGGAGGAACGTTGGATCGCTGGGAGGGCATCGAGCGGCCGTACGCGGAGGAGGACGTCCGGCGGCTCCGCGGCTCCGTCCAGGTCGAGCACACGCTCGCGCGGCTCGGGGCTGAACGGCTCTGGGAGCTCCTTCACCAGGAGCCGTACGTGGCAGCGCTCGGCGCACTCACCGGCGGTCAAGCGGTGCAGATGGTGAGAGCGGGCCTGAAGGCGATCTACATCAGCGGTTGGCAGGTCGCAGCGGACGCGAACCAGGCTGGCCAAACCTATCCGGACCAGAGCCTTTATCCGGCGACGAGCGCGCCGGCACTCGTTCGGCGGGTCAATCAGGCCCTGCTCCGCGCCGACCAGATCGAGTGGGCGGAGGGAATCGCGAACGGGCGGCACTGGCTCGCTCCGATCGTCGCCGACGCCGAGGCCGGCTTCGGCGGGACGCTCAATGCCTTCGAGCTCATGAAGGGGATGATCGAGGCGGGCGCCGCCGGCGTGCACTTTGAGGACCAGCTCGCCTCGGAGAAGAAGTGCGGGCACCTCGGCGGGAAGGTGCTCGTGCCGACGGGCCAGTTCGTGCGTACGCTCGCGGCCGCGCGCCTCGCCGCTGACGTCTGCGGCGTCCCCACTCTTCTGCTCGCGCGGACGGATGCGCAGTCGGCGACGCTCATCACGAGCGACGTGGACGAGCGCGACGAGCGTTTTCTCACCGGCGAGCGGACAG
>JBBDMP010000047.1:0-1270 GCA_040878265.1 Gaiellales bacterium
CGAGGTGCACGCCCCCGAGCTGGGCCACGGAGTCGTCGCCGTACTCGAAGAACACGCGATCGAACAGCTGCTCGGCCTTGTCGACCTTCACGCCCTCGATGCCGGGCACCGCGCCGGCCTCGAGCTGGTCGGCGAACTCGTCGAGGAACAGGCGTCGGAGCGACTTCGTCGTGCGCGAGTACCGCGCGAACAGGGCGCCCTTCACGACCTCCGGAAGGTTGACGAGCGCGAACACCGGGCCGTCGAGGTTCGTGAAATGGCGTGACAGACGAGCGCGTTCCTCGTCCGTGAACCCCTCACGGACGAACCACAGGCTCACGTCAGTCTCCGTCGCCGGTCTCGCCGGTCGGGCCGGTCGGGCCGGTCGGGGCGGGCTCAGCGCCGCCGAAGAGCGTGACGGTCTCCCCGGGCTCGACCTCCTCGCCGGGACGCGGGCTCTGGTCGGCGACCTTGCGGCCGAGTGGGCACAGCGGGTTGACCGCCACCGTGTCGCTGGAGATGACGGAGTTCAGCCCCTCGCGCTCGAGCTCGTTCTGCGCGGACGCGAAGCTCTGGCACCGGACCTCGGGCACCACGGCCACGTCGGCACCGGTCGAGACGAACACCGTGACCGGCGATCCCGGTTCGACCTCGTCGCCGGCCGGGGGATCGGTTCCGATGACCAGGCCTTCGGCGACCGTGTCGCTCGCCTGGTCCTGGAGCACCGGTTCGAGCCCGAGCTCGACGAGCGCGGCCTGTGCCTCCTCGGGGGTCGCCCCCTCCAACGGCGGGATCGCGACGAGGTCGGGCTGGGCGACGACCGTGAGGTTCACGGGCGTGCCTTCCTCGACCTCTTCCTCGGCCGCCGGATCCTGTTCGATCACGGTGCCCGGCTCCTGTGTCTCGTCCACCGCCGGCACCGTGGTCACGTCCCCGACCTCCAGCCCGGCATCCTCGATGATCCGTTCCGCGTCGCGGCGGTTCTCGCCGATCACCTCGGGCACGGCGACGAGGTTCGCGGCCGGATCCTCGTCGTTCAGGAGGTTCCGCGCGAGCAGGAACAGGACGAGCGCCAGCAGGCCGAGGATCAACAGCGTGACGAGGACGGGGACCCACCAGTTCGAGCGCTCCGGTTCCGGCTCGTGATGCGCGGTCGGCGGCAGCACGGCGGTCCTGGAGGCGGGCCGATCGATCACCTGCGTCGTCCCGGCCGGCAGCAGCGGCGTCGCGTTCACGGGCAGGCCACGCCGCACCCGCTCGAGGTCCTCGCGGAACTCCTCGGCGGTCTGGT
>JBBDMP010000048.1:0-34489 GCA_040878265.1 Gaiellales bacterium
GAGTTCACGGAGAGCGAGCTCGAGTTCCTGGTCTCGAGCGCCTCGCTCGTCGGGGGCGCGATCGAGAACGCGCGCCTGTACGAGGAGATGCGCCGGCGCGTCGGCGAGCTCGAGCACCTGACCGAGCTCGGCGAGACGCTCGCCCGTGCCCACACTCTCGACGATCTTCTTCCAGCGGTGGCAGAACGAGCCCTCAAGCTCCTGCGCGCGAGCGCTTGCCACCTGTACCTACTGGACCCCGGAACGGAAGAGCTTCGTCTCCGAGCGTCCGCGCCGCCAGGCGCCGATGCCCGTAAGAAGATCGCTCTTTCCGAGCTCGGGCCCGAGCTCGCCCGCAGCGGCCGGTCGGCCACCGTTGGCGTCCCGCTCGTCGCCGATGACGAGCTGCTCGGCCTCCTGCATGCGGAAGGCACCTCCGAGGTCGACCTCGCGCGAGCGGCCGCGAACCAGACCGCTGTGGCGATCAAGAAGATCGAGCTGATCGAGCGCCTGACAGAGAAGAACCTCATCAAGGACTTCTTCGAGCAGCTCGCCGGAGGAGCGGTTCTCGGGGCCGCCGAAGGGAAGGCTGCGCGCCTCGGCTGCGACCTCGACACTTCGCACGTCGTCCTGGCGGCCACCCCGGCCGACGAGGCGACCGAGCGGGCACTCGCCTTGGCTGTGCCCGGCTCGCTCTTCGATCGCCGGGAGGACTCGATCCGCGGGCTCCTCCCGCTTGTCTCGGGGGACCCGGCGCGCATCGTCGAGAAGCTGCAGCACGCCGTGGACAAGCTCGAGGCCCCGCCTACCATCGGCCTCTCGAATCCGTGCAAAGGCGCCGCGACCTATGCGGCGGGCTTCGAGGAGGCGGCGCACGCGCTACTCGGCGCGTCCGTCATCCGCGGCCAACCCGGCGTCATGAGCTACGAGGAGCTCGGCCCGTACAAGTATCTGCTGCGGATGCCCTTCGACTCGGCCGTGAGAGACGCACATCGCGACGCGGTCGGGCGCATCGCTGAGTACGACCGCCAGCGTTCCACCGCCCTCCTGAAGACCCTGGAGGAGTTCCTGCGCCGCCGCGGCAACGTCAGCGCCACGGCCGAGGCCCTCTACGTGCACCCGAACACCCTCCGCCAGCGGCTCCGCCGCATCGTGGAGCTCTCCGGCATCGACCTGCGCAAGGACGACTGGCTCCTCGTCGAGCTCGCCGTAAAGATGGTGAAGCTCCAGGAGGCACTCGGCTCAGTCGGTCAGCGACTTCGGACATAACGCGCCCGCGCCGCGTGTAGGAAGCTTCCATCGGCGCGCCCGCGCGCGCGGGTTATCTTCCACACCGACCGAGGGAAGGGAGGGACCCGCATGGCCACCACGACGTCCGCCGCGCCCACCATCGAGGAGATCCGTAAGCGCTCGAAGGAGCTCGGCGTCGAGTTTTACTACGCGCAGTTCGTCGATATGTACGCGCGGCCGAGCGCAAAGCTCGTGCCGGCGCAGAACCTCGACGACCTTGTTACCGACGGCGCCGGATTCGCCGGCTTTGCCGCCGGCGAGATCGGCCAGGTGCCGAGCGACCCGGACATCGCGGCGATCCCCGACCTCGCGAGCTTCACACCCGTCCCCTGGGAGCCGACCGTCGCCCGCTTCGCCTGCGACATCCACGTGGACGGGGAAGAGTGGCCCTACGACCCGCGGACGATCCTGCGCCGCCAGGTCGAGAAGACGCGGCAGAAGGGCTTCGACTTCAGGATGGGCCTCGAGCTGGAGTACTTCCTCATCGAGCAGCTGCCGGACGGCTCCATTCAGCTCGAGGATCCCCTCGACACCCTGGAGAAGCCCTGCTACGACCTCAACGGCCTCACACGGCACTACGAGTTCCTCGCCACCATCTCGAGGTACGTCAACGGCCTCGGCTGGGGGAATTACGCGAACGACCACGAGGACGCGAACGGCCAGTTCGAGCAGAACTTCACGTACGCGGACGCGCTCACGAGCTGCGACCGGGCGATCTTCTTCCGCTACATGGTCCACCAGTTGGCAGAGCAACAGGGCCGGCGCGAGGGCCGCAACATCCTCGCCACCTTCATGCCGAAGCCTTTCACCGAGCTGACCGGCAACGGCTGCCACTTCCACATGTCCCTCTGGGACGGGGAAACGAACCTCTTCCTGGACGAGAACGACCCGCGCGGCTTCGGCCTCTCGGAAACGGCCTACCAGTTCATCGGCGGCCTCACGAAGCACGCGCGCGCCTACAGCGCGGTCACCGCGCCGACGGTCAACTCCTACAAGCGGCTCAAGGTTGGGACAACCGCGAGCGGCGCGACATGGTCGCCTGGCTGGATCAGCTACGGCTACAACAACCGCACGCAGATGCTGCGGATCCCGGGCCCGGGGCGAGTCGAGGATCGGACGATCGACGGAGCCTGCAACCCCTATCTCGCGGCCACGGTCATCCTCGCGGCCGGCCTCGACGGCATCGAGTCGAAAGCGGATCCGGGCGAAGCCAACTCGGAGAACCTCTACGCCATCCCGTACGACGAGCTCCGCAGCCGGGGCCTCGAGACGCTGCCTTCGAACCTGCTCCAGGCCATCGAGGAGCTCGACCGGGACGACGTCGTTCGGGCCTCGCTCGGCCGCGGCCGGGACGAGGACTACGCCGACTACTACATCCGCGTCAAGCGGGACGAGTGGAACCGCTACCACGAGCAGGTGACGCCCTGGGAGATCAAGGAGTACCTGACCCGGTTCTGATGATGATCGTATGTAGAAACTGAACATATCCCTCAAAGCAAAATCGTCTGAAATACAGCGTTTCCACATGTAGATTGAGTACATATGTGCGGGATCGTCGGACTCTTCGCCAAGTCGCCCGAGATCGAGGAATCGCTGGGCCGGCACCTGGCGGCCATGCTCGAGCAGATGAGCGACCGCGGCCCCGACAGCGCGGGGGTCGCGGTCTATCGCGATGCGGCTACGAGCGGATCGAGCAAGCTCACTCTCTTCTCGGCTGACCCGCTCCAGGACTGGGAGGCCATCGCCGCCGAGCTCGGGAACGCCTTCGGCGGGACGCCAGAGGCCAGCGTCCGCGCGAGCCACGCCGTCCTCGTCGTCGAGGCCGAGGCCGCGGAGGCCGAGGCCTGGGTCCGGGAGGCGCACCCCGAGCTACGCGTGATGAGCGCGGGCCAGACGATCGAGATCTACAAGGAGACCGGCCGTCCCGAGGAGTTCGTCCGGCGCTTCGCACTGAGCGACTTCCGCGGCACGCACGCACTCGGCCATACGCGGATGGCGACTGAGAGCCGCGTGACGACGGAGGGCTCGCATCCTTTTTCCACGGGCCTCGACGTGTGCCTCGTGCACAACGGCTCCCTCTCCAACCACAATCGCCTGCGGGAGCGCCTCCGGCGCGAGGGGGTCGGCTTCCAGACCGAGAATGACACCGAGGTCGCTGCCGGCTACCTTGCGTGGCGACTGCGCGAAGGGGCCACGCTCGACGAAGCCCTCGAGGGCTGCCTCTCGGATCTCGACGGCTTCTATACCTTCCTCGTCGGCACCGCGGACGGGTTCGCAGTCCTGCGGGACCCGATCGCCTGCAAGCCGGCGGTGCTGGCCGAGTCCGACGACTGGGTCGCGATGGCGTCCGAGTGGCGCGCGCTCTCGGTGCTCCCCGGAGCCGCCGACGCGAGGGCGTGGGAACCTGCGCCCGGCATCGTCTACGCGTGGGAGCGCGCCAAAGTATGAGCGCGGCGCGGGCGCCCGAGGCGACCGCGGCCGAGGTCGTCGATCTCGCCGCAGTACCCCTGCGCGAGCTCAACCAGCGGCTCCACGATCTCAGCGGCGGCGCGCCGGGCCCCCGTCACTGGCGCGTCCTGAACCCGAACGGCGCGCATGCGGTCGCAAGTGGCGTGGACGCAGAGGTCGAGGTCGAGATCGTGGGCCACGTCGGCTACTACTGCGCGGGCATGAACAAGCGCGCGACCGTGCGAGTGCACGGAAACGCCGGACCGGGCCTAGCCGAGAACATGATGTCCGGAAGGGTCGTCGTCGACGGCAACGCGAGCCAGTCGGCGGGGGCCACAGGCCACGGAGGGCTCCTGGTCATCCACGGCGACGCTGCCGCGCGGTGCGGGATCTCGATGAAGGGCCTCGACATCGTCGTCAAGGGCTCGGTCGGCCACCTCAGCGCCTTCATGGCCCAGACCGGGCGCCTCGTCGTCTGCGGCGACGCCGGGGAGGCGCTCGGCGACTCGATCTACGAGGCGCGCCTCTACATCCGCGGCGATGTTGCCGGGCTCGGCGCTGACTGCGTCGAAAAGGAGCTGGGCGAGGAGCACCGCGCGGAGCTTCGCGATCTGCTCGAACTCGCCGGCCTCGACGACGTCGACCCCGCTGAATTCCGCCGGTACGGCTCCGCACGGCAGCTCTACAACTTCAAGGTCGACAACGCCGGCGCCTACTAGGTGCCCCTGCAGGCAATGTCCTCCGTACCTCTGCCGGCTGCAAAGCGTCGCCAGGCAGCGTCCTCAGTCGCCCCCGTATCTGGGATCGATACGCGGGCTCCCTGCGTCCTTTCCTGTCTCGCTTTTCGCGCGGCAGAAGCGCGGCAACATCACCTGCAGGAGCACTGATGTCCACGCTCGACCGCCATCACCCCTGGAGCCTGCGCGAGTCGTATCTGTTCGACCGCAATGTCATCGCCGAGATCCAGCGCGCAGCGCGGGAAGGCATCTACGACATCCGCGGCTTCGGCGCCAAGCGCCGCCTCCCCCACTTCGACGACCTCCTCTTCCTCGGAGCCAGCATCTCGCGCTATCCGCTCGAGGGCTACCGGGAGCGCTGCGACGCGGACGTCGTTCTCGGGACCCGGTTTGCGAAGAAGCCGCTCCACCTGAGAATCCCCGTCACGATCGCCGGCATGAGCTTCGGCGCGCTCTCGGCGCCGGCGAAAGAGGCGCTCGGCCGGGGCGCGACCGAGGTCGGGACGTCGACGACCACCGGAGACGGAGGCATGACGCGAGAGGAGCGCGAGCACTCCCAGACCCTCGTCTACCAGGTCCTCCCCTCCCGGTACGGCGTGAATCCGGACGACCTGCGCAAGGCCGATGCGGTCGAGATCGTCGTCGGCCAGGGGGCGAAGCCGGGCGGGGGCGGAATGCTTCTCGGGCACAAGATCTCCGACCGGGTCGCAGACATGCGCGACCTGCCCAAGGGAATCGACCAGCGCAGCGCCAGCCGCCATCCCGACTGGACGGGCCCGGACGACCTCGAGATCAAGATCGGCGAGCTCCGTGAGATCACCGACTGGGAGAAGCCGATCTTCGTCAAGGTCGGCGCGACGCGGACGTACTACGACGTCCAGCTCGCGGTGAAGGCGGGTGCCGACGTGATCGTCGTCGACGGGATGCAGGGTGGGACCGCCGCGACGCAGGACGTCTTCATCGAGCACGTCGGCATTCCGACGCTGCCGGCGGTGCGACTCGCGGTCGATGCGCTCCAGGAGCTCGACCTGCACCGGAAGGTGCAGCTGATCGTCTCGGGCGGGATCCGAAGCGGCGCCGACGTCGCGAAGGCGCTCGCGCTGGGCGCCGACGCGGTCTCGATCGGGACGGCGGCCCTGATCGCGATGGGCGACAACAGCCCGGAGTACGACGACGAGTACCGCAAGATCGGGAGCGCGGCCGGCTACTACGACGACTGGCAGGCCGGGCGCGACCCGGCCGGCATCTCGACGCAAGACGACGAGCTCGCCGCGCGCTTCGACCCCGTCCTCGGAGGCCGGCGCATCGCGAACTACCTGCGCGTGCTGACGCTCGAGACGCAGACGCTCGCGCGCGCCTGCGGGAAGTCCCATGTCCACAACCTCGAGCCCGAAGACCTCGTCGCGTTGACCGTCGAGGCGGCCGCGATGGCACGCGTTCCGCTCGCCGGGACGGACTGGATCCCGGGCCAAAACGGAAGCAAATAGGCTAGAGCTCGGTGTCGTTCCTCCTACCCTGCCCCAATTGCGGCCCGCGCCCGGTGGAGGAGTTCTCCTGTGCCGGTGAGGTCACCGTGAGGCCGAAGGAACGCCCGACCCTGCGCGAGCTGGCCACGTACATCTACTTCCGAAAGAACGTCGCGGGAGTACAGCGCGAATGGTGGTTCCACCGCCTCGGATGCGAGCTCTGGTTCCAGGCGGAGCGCGACACGCGCACGAACGACGTCCTCCTGACCGAGCTGGTCGAGCCCGCAGTCCGGCAAGAGTCGTGAGGCTCCCGCAACAGCTCGGCGAGCGGATCGACCGCCAGCGCAGGGTCACCTTCTCCTTCGACGGGAGGCGCGTCGAAGCCTTCGAGGGCGACACCATCGGCTCTGCGCTCTACGCAGCCGGGCAGCGCGTCTTCTCCCGCAGCTTCAAGTACCACCGACCACGCGGCCTGCTCTGCTGCTCGGGCAGCTGCCCGAACTGCATGATGAAGGTCGACGACGTCCCCAATGTGCGGGTCTGCGCCGAGCCGGTGCGGGAGGGCGCCGACGTCCGGCCACAGAACGTCTTCGGCTCGCTCGACCGGGACCTGCTCTCCGCCGTGGACAAGTTCGGCGGCCCCTTCACGCCCGTCGGCTTCTACTACCGCACGATGATCCGGCCGCGCTGGGCCTGGCCGTATTACGAGAGCTTTCTCCGCCGGGTGGCCGGCCTCGGCCACGTGCACAAGCACGGCCGGCGCTCGGGCCGCTACGACGTCGAGCACCGCCGCGCCGAAGTACTCGTCGTCGGCGGCGGCCGCTCCGGACGCGAAGCGGCGGCGCGCCATGCGGCAGACGGCAAGCAGGTCGTGCTGGTGGATGAAAACCCCTACCTCGAAATCGACGAAGGAGATTTTGAGGTAATCACTCCGGGACGGGCGCTGGGGATCTGGGAGGGCGGTCTGGTACCAGTGGACGCGGGCCGGATCCTCTACCGGTTCCGCGCGGAGCACATCGTCGTGGCCACCGGCGCGATCGAGCAACCACTCGTCTTCCCTGGGAACGACCTCGTCGGCGTCATGCTGCCCGACGCGGTTCGCCGCCTTGTGGACGACTGGGCGATCAAGCCGGGGAAGCGCGCGGTCGTCGTCACAGCCGACGAGGGCGGTCGCGAGGCAGCGGACCGGCTACGGCGCGCAGGGGTCGAGCTCGCCGGCGTGTTTGACCTGCGCCGGGAGCGCATCCGCGAGATTGCCGCGCGCGGCCGGAAGGGCCGCGTCCGCTCTGTCGAGCTAGACGGGTTCCGCCTCAAATGCGACCTCCTCGTCATGTCGGGAGGCCGCCAGCCGGCCTACTCGCTGCTCGCGCAGGCCGGCGCGCGGATCGAGTACGACGACGAGCGGGGAGTCTTTTTACCGGTCGAGATTCCTGACGGAGTGGAGGCTGTGGGAGCCGCTGCGGGCGACGGAATCTCGACGGCGATACCTGCTGCCACCTATAACGGGGCCGCGGGCAAGGACAAATGCTTTGCGTGTATCTGCGAGGACGTCACCGACAAGGACCTGAAACGGGCGATCGCCGAGGGCTTCGACTCGATCGAGCTGGCCAAGCGCTACACGACCGTGACGATGGGTCCCTGCCAGGGCCGCTTCTGCCAGGTGCCCTCCATCCGCGTCTACGGGCGCGAGTCGGAGAGCGACCTCGGACGCATCGGAACGACCACGGCCCGCCCGCCGTGGACGCCGGTGGAGCTGGGCCTCCTGGCCGGACGGACCCACGAGCCGGCGCAGCGAACCTCCATCCACCACCGGCACGAGGAGCTCGGCGCGAAGATGATGTGGACGGGCACCTGGCGGCGCCCTCACTCCTACGGCGACCCCGAGGCCGAAGTGCAGGCCGTGCACGGGGCGGTGGGCATCATCGACGTCTCGACGCTCGGGAAGCTGATCGTGACCGGGCCCCAGGCCGCGGAGTTCCTCGAGCGCCTGTACCCGAACCGCTTCGCTGACATGAAGATCGGGCGCATCCGCTACGCCGTGCTCGGCACCGACGCGGGCCGCATCATGGACGACGGGACGATCGCCCGCCTCGACGACGAGACCTTCTACGTCACGACAACCTCGACCGGCGCGAACGCGGTGCTCGAATGGTTCGAATGGTGGAACGCCGTCTGGGGCATGGACGTCGAGATCGTCAACGTCACCGGCGCCCTCGCCGCGGTCAACGTCGCTGGCCCGCGCGCCCGCGAGCTCATGGCTCGGCTGACCGACCTCGAAGTGTCGAACGAGGCGCTCGCCTACCTCGACGCGAAGCACGGCCGGGTTGCGGGCATTCCGAGCCTCATCCTGCGGATCGGCTTCGTCGGGGAGCTGGGTTACGAGCTCCACTTCGCCAGCCCCTACGGCGAGTATCTCTGGGACACCGTGCTTCGACGCGGCGAGGACCTCGGCATCCGGCCGTTCGGGCTCGAGCCGCAGCGCATCCTGCGCCTCGAGAAGATGCACATCCTCGTCGGCCAGGACACGGACTCCGAGTCGAACGCGCTCGAGGCGAACATGCCCTGGATCGTCAAGTTCGACAAGGACGATTTTGTCGGGAAGTGGGCGCTCGAGCACGTACGCGAGCGTGGCCCCCGGGAGCTGCTCGTCGGGTTCGAGATGGAGAACGGGCGTGTGCCGCTGGAGGGCGCGCAAGTCGTGCTGCAAGAACGGCGTCCGGCCGGGCGGGTAACGAGCGCCCGCTGGAGCCGCGAGCTCCATAGGGTGATCGGCATGGCCTGGGTCCCGGCCGAGGTCGCCAAAGAGGGAACCGTCTTCTACGTCACCGTCAACGGGGGCTTCGACAAGGCGACCGTGCGCCTCCGGCCGTTCTTCGATCCCGAGGGGGAGCGCCTGCGGTCATGACTCAGGAGCCGGGCACCATCCTCGAATTCCTCTCCCCCGACCAGGCCGCGCCCGACCTCGCCCCCGCCGAGACGGCTTGGCGCTCGCCGCTGGAACGTGCCCTCGCGGACGCCCCCGCCGGCCTCGAGGACATCTCCCGCACGGGGATCGTCGAGGTGCGAGGAGACCTCGGCGCCCTTGACGTCGCCGGGGCGGAGCTCGTGAGGATCACTCCCGCCCGGGGTTTCCTGCTCTGCGACGCGGATCGAGTCACCGAGATCCGCCAGAAAGTTCCCGAGGACTTTCTGGCGCTAGATGTCTCGGCCGGCTGGGCGGGACTCAGGGTCCGAGGCGAGCAGCTGCTGCGCCGCCTCACGGACCTCGACCTCGAGGCCCTTCCCGCAGTCGGGTCGATCCACCACGTGCAGGCACTCGTCATCCGGGACGAGGGCCAGACGTTTCGCCTCTTCTTCCCGCAGGAATACGGCCACTCCGTCGCAGAGATCGTCATCGACGCACTGGAAGGACTCGCAGAGTGAAAGACATCTTCCGCGTCCGTCGCATGTGGCGCCCGCGCGGCGAGCTGCGTGACAGCTACGACGTCGTCATCGTCGGCGGCGGCTCGCACGGTCTCGCGACCGCCTACTACCTCGCGAAGAACCACGGGATCACAAACGTCGCCGTGCTCGAGCAGAGCTACATCGGGTCCGGGGCGGCCGGTCGCAACACGACCATCGTGCGCTCCAACTACCGCACGCCCGAGGGCGCGGAGTTCTACTCGGAGAGCGTGAAGCTCTACGAGAAGCTCGGTGCCGACCTCGACTTCAACCTGCTCTTCTCCCAGCAGGGGCACCTGACGCTCGCCCACTCGGACCGCGCGATGATCACGATGACCGAGCGCGCCGAGGTCAACCAGCTGCTCGGGATCGACAGCCGGGTCGTGGGGCCGAACGAGATCGCGAAGCTGTGCCCTGAGATCGACCTGTCCGAGGACGTGACCTGGCCGATCATGGGCGCGCTCTACCATCCGCCCGGCGGGATCATCCGGCACGACGCCGTCGTGTGGGGCCTTGCGCGCGGAGCCGATCGCCGCGGTGTCGAGATCCACCCTTATACGCAGGTCACGGGCATCAAGCGCTCGAACGGCCGCGCGATCGGCGTCGAGACGAACCGCGGGGACATCCATTGCGACACCGTCATCAGCTGCACCGCCGGCTGGTCGACGCTCGTGTGCGACCTCGCCGGCGTCCCGCTCCCGATCACGACGCACATCCTGCAGGCGTTCGTCACCGAGCCGGTAAAGCCGTTCCTCGACGTCGTCATCGTGTCGTCGCAGATGCACGTCTACATCTCCCAGACCGACCGGGGCGAGTTCCTGATCGGCGCCGAGATCGAGCCATACACGACGTACAAGGGCATCGGGACGTTCCCATTCCTCGAGGTCTCGGCCGGACACACGCTCGAGCTCTTCCCGCAGCTCGAGCGTCTCAAGGTGCTGCGCACCTGGACCGGTCTGTGCGACCTCTCGCCGGACTACAGCCCGATCCTGGGCGCGACCGAGGTGGACGGCTTCCTCCTCTCCGCCGGGTGGGGCACGTATGGCTTCAAGGCCGCCCCGATCGTGGGCACGACCCTTGCTGAGCTCGTCGCGACGAAGCAAACTCCCCTGCTCATCGCACCTTTCGAGCTGGAGCGCTTCTATCGTGACGAGCTCGTCTCCGAGCTAGCCGCTGCCGCCGTAAGCCATTAATGACGACCCGCTGATGGCCACCCATATGCCCTCCAGCCTCGAGATCGCGCAGGAAGCGACCCTGCGGCCGATCTCGGAGATCGCCGAGGAGGCCGGCCTCGAAGCCGACGAGTACGACCTCTACGGGAAGTACAAGGCCAAGGTCGACCTGGGTGTGCTCGACCGGATGCGCGACGTGGCCGACGCGAAGCTCGTCTGCGTTACGGCGATCACGCCGACGAAAGCGGGCGAGGGAAAGACGACGACGTCCGTGTCGCTGACCCAGGGCCTCGGCCACATCGGCCGGAAGGTCGCCCTCTGCCTGCGCGAGGCCTCGCTCGGCCCCGTGTTCGGGATCAAGGGGGGCGCCGCCGGGGGCGGCTACGCGCAGGTCGTCCCGATGGAGGACCTGAACCTCCATTTCACCGGGGACATCCACGCGATCGGAGCTGCAAACAACCTGCTCGCGGCCATGCTCGAGGCGCACCTCATGCACGGGAACAAGCTCGGGATCGACCCGCTCTCGATTTCGTGGCGCCGCTGCGTGGACATCAACGACCGGGCCCTGCGTTCCATCGTCGTGGGCCTCGGAGGCAGGGCGAACGGGTACGTGCGCGAGACCGGCTTCGACATCACCGCCGCGTCCGAGGTGATGGCGATCCTCGCGGTCGCGCGGGACCTTTCCGACCTGCGCAGTCGCCTGGGCGCGATCACCGTCGGCTACACGTGGGAGGGCGAGCCGGTGACGGCCGAGCAGCTCAGGGCGGCGGGGGCGATGACCGTCATCCTCAAGGAGGCGCTCAAGCCCAACCTCGTCCAGACGCTTGAGGGCCAGCCCGCCTTTGTGCATTGCGGCCCCTTCGCCAACATCGCGCACGGGAACAACTCGCTCGTCGCCGACCTCGTCGCCCTCAAGCTCGCCGACTACGTCGTGACCGAGTCCGGCTTCGGCTCCGACATGGGCATGGAGAAGTTCCTCGACATCGTCTGCCGCATCGGCGGCCTCGCCCCGAGCGGAGTCGTCCTCGTCGCGACCGTGCGGGCGCTGAAGCACCACGGCGGCGATCCCGACGGCGGGCTGGACGCGGTCGAGAGGGGTTCCGCCAACCTCCAGCGCCACCTCGGAATCGTCAAGGAGTTCGGGCTCAAGGCGGTCGTCGCCGTGAACCGCTTCCCCGACGACCCCGAGGAGGAGATCGAGACCGTGCGCAAGCTCGCGCTCGAGTACGGGGCGCACGCGGCCGAGGTGAACGAGGCGTTCGAGCGCGGCGGCGAGGGCGCGGCCGAGCTGGCGGAAGCAGTCGTCGACGCTACGAGCGAGCCGGCGCCGTTCGCGCCGATCTACGAGCTCGAGCAGCCGATCGAAGCGAAGATCGAGGCCGTCTGCAAGCGCGTGTACGGCGCAGATGAGGTTGTCTACCTGCCCGCCGCCCAGGAGAAGCTGAAGCTGTATCCGGAGGTCGGTTTCGACAAGCTCCCGATCTGCATGGCGAAGACACACCTCTCGCTCTCGCACGATCCGACCCTCCTCAACGCTCCGACAGGGTTCACCGTGACCGTGCGGGATATCCGCGCCTACACGGGCTCGGGCTGGCTCGTGCCGCTCCTCGGCGACATGCAGACGATGCCCGGCCTCGGCGCCACTCCCGCCGCCATCAACGTGGACATCGACGAAGATGGCCGCACCGTCGGACTTTTCTAGCTACCTCGACGCCGTCGGAGAGCGAACGGCGGCCCCGGGCGGAGGCTCGGTCGCGGCGGTCGTCGCGGCCTTCGCGGCTGCGCTCACGGAGATGACGGCTCGCTACGCGGACGAGGAAGAGGCAGCCAGCAGGGCCGGAGCTCTGCGGGCCCGCTTTCTCGAGCTGGCCGCAGAGGATGCTGAGGCGTACGGGGCAGTTCTGGGCGCGCAGGGAGAACAGCGGGAGCGTGCGCTCTCACGAGCCGCGGACGTTCCCCTCGAGATCGCCGAGTCCGCGGTGGAGGTGACGGAGCTCGCGAACCGGCTGGCCGCGGAGGGGAACCCCAGCCTCCGCGGAGATGCCATGACCGCCGCGTTCGTCGCCGCCGCGGCGGCGAAAGCCGCCGCGAACCTCGTCGAGATAAATCTCGCCGACCGGCCTGAAGACGAGCGCGTCGCGCGCGCGAGAACAGCGGCGACGCGGGCTGCCCGCTAGCCCTTCTTCGCGGGCAGAAGACTGCGCAAGTCGCCTTCCTTCCCGGGCTCCAGGATCGCAAGCACCTGGTCTCCCGCATGCAGCTCGGCCTAGTGCTCGAAGGTTTCTAGGCCGATACGGAGCGGGACTGGAAACCGCCCCCGTCGGCGGCGGGAGCCGCTTGACCCGTCGCTCTCAGGCGCTGCTCCCAGTCGGGATAGGCCTCCTTGCACGTCGGACAGGCGCGCAGCGCGGAGCCGCCGTCGCGCTCGACGTGGCCCCAGTGCCCGCGGGAGAGAAGACCGTCGGCCTGCCGGCGCGTGCAGAAATGGCAAGCGAGGTAGAGACGCGACATACCTAGATGGTAGTCCTCCGCTTTGTTCGTTACCAGGGCCCGAAGAATTCGCCGCGCGGGTGGGCCAGCAAGACGACCACGACGATGACGATGCAGACGATCGAGACTGCGAGCAGGATCGCGTCGAGCATGGGGAGATGCCTCTGCATCGGCGGGAACTCGATCTGCCGTTCCCGGATGAATCCGGATCTACGAGGTGTGCTCATCGCTCCTCCTCTCTAGTCGCCGGGGTCGGTCGGGGGGCCGGCCAGCGGTGGCTGCTGGCTCGGTGCGATGCCTCTCGCCGGCTCGCTGGGCGCGGGCAGGCCGCCGGCCGCCCGCAAGAGTGCCGCCTGGGCCCAGAGCTTGCGGTTCTCGAGCCAGACCCAGCCGCCCAGCGCGACCAGCATGAGGATGACTCCGAGGGCGGTCATGATGTACGTCCCTGTCTTGTCCTCGGACCAGAACGTCCAGAAGGCGCCGATGTCCTCGCTCCATTCCTCATACGGGAAGCTGTCGATCATTTACGCCTCCTTTCAGACGCGGGTTCGGGTTCCTTGGTGTCCGTTGGCCTGTGAGAACGCGTCGAGCAAGATCGGCGCCGACTCGACCTCCTCGCCGGTCGGGAGGACGATCGTCTCGGGGACTCGCTCGAACTCGGGGAAGAAGTCCTGCTGGAACTCAGCCATGTCGAGTCCTTCGAGCTCCACCTCTGGGGGCACACGCAGCAGGTTGAGCTTCTTCAGGATCCAGCTCGCGCCGTAGCCTGGTATGAACGCGAGCGGGAAGAACGCCAGCATTCCCATCAGCTGACCGCCGAACGAGGTCGGGACGTTGTTCACCCCGGTCGGGAAGCCACCCGCGAAGATGCCGACGAGGAAGACGCCGTAGAAGCCGCAGACGCCGTGCACCGCGACTGCGCCGACCGCGTCGTCGACCCTGAGCTTGCGCTCGATCCAGGTGCCCGAATAGACGGCGAGCATGCCGCCGGACGTCGCGAGGATGTACGCAAGCGATGGGTGGTAGACGTCGGCCCCCGCCGAAACCGAGATGACGCCGGCAAGGCCTCCGGAGAGCGTCCAGAACGGGTCTCCCTTGCTCGCGAACCAGCCTCCGGTGAACCCGCCTGCGAAGCCGACGGTGATCACGAACGCGATCGCACCGAGCGTCGTCGGCGAGAGATAGATGTTGAGCCAGCCCGGGACGACGGTCGACTGGATCACGAGACAGGCGGCGTAGAAGCCGTAGAAGCCGGTGAAGATGAGCATCAGGCCCATGAGCGTCAGATGGACGTTGTGGCCCCGGAAGGTCCTGGCTCTGCCCTCGCGGTCGTACTTGCCGATGCGTGGACCGAGGTTGAGAAGAACGCCGAGCGCGAAGGCCCCCGCGACGCCATGCACGACGAGCGAAGCGATCGAGTCGTGGAAGCCGTACCTGGTCGTCAGCCAGCCGCCGGCGCTCCAGCCCCACGCCGCGTCCATGATCCAGACCCCCGAGCCGAGAATCACGGTCAGGATCAGGAACGCCGAGAGCCGCACGCGCTCGATCAGCGCTCCAGACATGATCGAGCCGGTCGTCCAGGAGAAGAGGAGGAAGGCGAGGAAGAAAACGGCGCTGATGTGGTCCTGGAGGTTCGGGCCCATCGCGTCCGCCCACGGGGCGGTCGCGCCGCAGAAGCCTGGAAACTCCGGATCGGGCCCCGCATGCCCCTGCGCCGGCCCGCCATGCTGGAAGCACCCGTAGATGTACCAGCCGAAGTAGTAGAAGCTCGGCGTGACGACCGCGATCGTGAGGATGTTCTTCATCGCCGTCGACATGACGTTCTTGCGTCGGGCGGCGCCGGCCTCGTACGCCATGAAGCCGACGTGGATCAGCCACATGACGACGACCGTGTAGAAGTAGAACTGCTCCGCCAGGATCTGCGAGTCGAGCGTGAGCCTGTCCTCGACCGCAGCTGCTTGGGCAAAGAGCGACGCCAACGACGAGGCCATCAGAACGTCCTCCTAGGGCAGCACGCGACGAAAGCTCGCATAGGCACCTGAGCGCGGACAACCTACGAGACTGGGCGGACGGCTCACAGGTGAGACCCACCCACCTTTAGAGCCTCGAAGATGTAAGAAAACGACACAGCGATTCGCTATGCGCAACGGCTGACGGCCGCGACCCGGCCCGTCACCGCGTCTACCTGAACGACGCGGCACCGCGTGGGCTGCGTTCGGGGCCCGTTGTAGAGCGAAACGCCCCAGTAGGGACGCGAGTTGACGCCCTTCTTGAAGAGGCGCACCTGAAACTGGTCCGGCTCGAAGTCGAGCTGGCCCTTGGCGATCTCCACAGCCTGGTCCTGCGAGATCTCGTTGCCTACACGGCCGCAGCTACGTGAGACCAAGAACGCGACGAGGAGTACGACGACAACGGCGCCGACCTTGAACAGCACGTGATCTCTAAGCGTGCCGGCGGCGATAGAAGGCATATCCCCGAAGCGCCAGGTAGCCAACGAAATGGGTGAGGAAGACGAGGGAGAGCCACCAGGCCCACCATTTCCAGTGCGGTCGAAACTCGCGGAGCTCGATGACGGTGAGGTAGAGCGCGAGCGCAAGCGTCAGGAAGAGAATCGGCCAAGGGGCCCCACCGAGAATGAGGAAGGCGAGCACGTCGGCATCCTGCGTGACCGGGGGTTCGAGCGCAACCGTCACGCGCTGTGTGCAGAATCGAGCGGGTGGACGCCAGGGACGTCATCGAGACGCTTGCGATCGTGCTCGGGGTCGGCCTCGCCTGCGGGCTCGTCGCGGACGCCTTGCGCCTGCCGCGCATGGTCGTGCTCCTCGGCGCGGGCGTGCTGCTCGGTCCATCCGTCCTCGACGCGGTCGACCTCGAGCTGGACTCGATCGGCGTCCAGCTGCTCCTGACGCTCGGCGTCTCCTTCATCCTCTTCCACGGCGGGCTCGGGCTTTCACTGAACGTGCTCGCGCGTGTCGGAATCGGGCTCAGCCTGCTCGCCGTGCCCGGCGTCGTCGTCGCGGCCCTCGTGACCGGTGCCGTCGCGGCGGCTGCCTTCGACGTCCCCTTCGAGGTCGGGTTCCTCATCGGCGCGATCCTCGCGCCGACCGATCCCGCCATCCTCATCCCGCTCTTCGAGCGCCTCCGCCTGCGGCAGAAGGTGGCGCAGACCGTCATCGCGGAGTCGGCGGTGAACGACGTGGTGGGAGCAGTTCTGGCTCTCGCGATCGCCGGCATGGTCCTCGAGGGGGAGGCTTCCCTCGCGGGGCCCCTCGAGGAGTTCCTCGTCGACCTCGGGATCTCGACCGGCCTCGGGCTCGGCTTCGGGCTCGCTCTGGCCGTCTTGCTCTCGAACCGTCGAGCCGGGCTCTGGAGAGAGACTCCCGTCGCGACTGTGCTGGCCGTGATCGCCGGCGGCTACTTCTCGATCGAGAGCGCGGGGGGCAGCGGTTATCTCGGCGCCTTCATCGCGGGCCTCCTCGTCGGCAATACGAACAGCCTGCGACTCGGCATGAACGAGGACCATGAACGCGACCTGCGGGCCTTCACAACCCAGATCACGGACGTGGTCGTCATTTTCGTCTTCGTCGCGATCGGGGTGAACCTGCCGCTCGAGACGATTCCAGACCATGCCTTGCCCGCGCTCGCGACCCTGGCCGTCCTCATCTTCGTAGCGCGCCCTCTTATCGTCTTCGGGGCTCTGCTGCCGGACCGGCGAGCCCGTTGGCAGCCCAACGAGCTCGCATTCATCGCGTGGACTCGGGAGACGGGAGTCGTACCGGCCGCCCTTGTCGGGGTGCTGGTCGCGCAGGGAGTGGAGTACGAGGAGGAGCTCCTGACGGTCGTCGCGCTCGCGGTCATCGTCACGCTTCTCCTCCAGGCCACGACGAAACCGTGGCTGGCCCGCCGGCTCGGCCTGCTAGAGCCGGGTCAGGACCAGGGATAGGGCGAGTGCGAGACCGGGTGGAGGTCGCCCGTCTCAAAGCGCTCGAAGCGGAACGGGTAGAGCAGGCTCGAGTGCTCGCCGACGAGGACCTTCGCGACCTCGCGGCCGACGCCGATCATCTTGTAGCCGTGGTTCGAGTCGAAGACGCCGTAGACGTTCGGCTTCACGTAGTCGAACACGGGGAAGTTGTCCGCCGTGAACGCCCCGACGCCGCCTGAGCGCGCCTTCTTGTAAAGCGGCCGACAGCCCTCGAAGCGGCTCATCGCGTGCGAGAGGGCCGCGCACCACATGTCCGGGAAGCCCGGGTCGACGTCCGTCGTCGAGGGGTACGGGTCGAGCTCGACGTCGCCGTCCACGACGAGCGGCGAGGCGCCGCCCTGCACTCCGTGGCGGTCGCGCTTGTAGTAGATCCCCCAGAGCTCGTCGGTCACGAGCGTGCCTTCGTCCGTGTAGAGCGGCGCGTCGGTGTCGAGGTGGATGACGGGCGGGGCGCTGCCGCCAGCCGTCGCGAACATCGCCGGGTCGACGGTGATCTCGCCCTCCTGGAGGTTCCAGTACGTCCACATCGGCCGGTCCTTGACGACGTCGCCGTCCGGGGTGCGGATATCGATCGTCGCCGGGAGGCCGAGCATGCTCCAGAAGTCCCGTGCCCACGGCCCGGGCGCGAGCACGACCTGTTCGCCGACCTCGATTCGGCCCTGGCTCGTCGCGACCGCCTGGACCGTGTCGTCGGCGCCGAGCTCGAAGCCTGTCACCTCGACGCCGCTAAGGATTTTGACGCCCTCGGAGCGACACTTGTCCGCCAGGCCCAGGACCGACTCCTTGTTGAAGGCGAAGCCGCCCTGGAACTCGTGCAGGCAGGCAGTGACGCCCTGCGCCCGCCAGTCGGGGAAGAGCTTCTTCATGTGCGCGTCGGCGTCACGCTCGCCCGCGACGAAGGTCGAGCGATAGCCGATGCGCTCCTGGCGCTCGAAAGTCGCGGCGAGGTCGGATTCCTGCACCGGCGGGCCGAGCGCGATGTAGCCGACGGGGTTGTAGGCGTAGGCGGCCGGGTCGGACTCCCACACCTCGACGCACGCCTGCATCAGCTCGCTCATGGCGGGCTGGAAGTAGTTGTTGCGCACGACCCCACAGGCGATTCCGGAGGCTCCGGCCCCGGGCTCGGTCTTCTCGAGCACGACGACGTCCTGGCCCGAGCCCAGGCCCCGCGCCTTCAGCTCCTTCGCGAGGTGGTACGCGGTCGAGAGCCCGTGGATGCCGGCGCCCACGACGACATGCGTTGCCCGGTTGGCAATGCCATTGCCCATGATGCATACTGAACGTAGCATGGCTCGCCCAGGAGCGCCAGCGGGACGCCGCGTCGCGGCCGTCGAGCGAGCCGCCGCTGCGCTCGACCTCCTGGCCGGCCACGACGAGCTCGGTACGAACGAGCTTGCCCGCAGGATCGGCGTCAACCCGAGCACGGCCTCCCGCCTCCTCGCGACGCTCGAGTCGTCCCGCCTCGTCGAGCACGTGGCGGAGACCGGGCGCTACCGGCTCGGCCTGCGCCTGCTCGAGCTCGGGAATGCGGCGCTGGCCCGACTCGACGTGCGGGGGGTGGCGCGGCCGCATCTCGAAGCACTGGTGCAGGCGACGGGCGAGACCGCCACCCTCTCTGTCCCAGGGGAGCGCGACGCCGTCACCGTCGACTTCGTCCAGAGCGGCTCCTCGGTGCAGAGCGTGGCCCGCCTCGGCCGCCCGAGCGTGGCGCACGCGACCGCCGCGGGGAAGGTGCTACTCGCATTCGCCGACGTCCCCCTGCCGTCCGGGCCACTCCAGCGCTTCACGCGGCGGACCGTCCTCGACCGAGGGAAGCTCGCCGCCGAGGTCGAGCGCGTACGCCGGCAGGGCTGGGCGGAGGCGGCCGGCGAGCGTGAGACCGACCTGAACGCGGTCGCGGCTCCGGTCTTCGGCGCCGACGGGCGGCTGGCGGCAATTCTGGGCCTTCAGGGTCCCGAAGGCCGCTTCGACCGGCCGGCAAGGCGCGCGGCGCTCGAGCCTCTGCTCGCGCATGCGCAAGCGGTCTCGAACGGGTTAGGGTGGAAAACATGAGCACCGAGACCGGAATCGTCCGCACCGCATTTCACCGGATCCAGGAAGAGCTCGGCTGCGAGTTCATGGACTGGGAAGGGTGGTACTGGCCCAGCCATTTCGGCGACCCGGTCGCCGAGCACCACGCAGTGCGAAAAGACGTCGGGGTCTGGGACGAGTCGCCGCTGCGCAAATGGACGTTTCACGGGAAGGACGCGCTCGCGGCCGCCGACCGGATCTTCACGAACGACATGCTCGGGCTCGAGGTCGGCCAGGTGCGGTACGCGCCCTTCTGCGACGAGAACGGAAAGATGGTCGGAGACGGCACCGTCCTCAAGTTCGGCGATGACTCATGCGAAGTGATCACGGCCCTCGACTCCGACCTCGACCACTTCCGCGAGGTCGTCGGCGACCTCGACGTCGCGATCGAGAACGTCACGGAGCAGCATCCCCACGTCCAGCTCCAGGGGCCGCGCTCCCGCGACCTGCTAGCCGGCCTTTGCGACCGCGACGTGCACGAGCTGCGCTACTTCCGCTTCTGGCCCAAGCAGGTGAACGTCGGTGGCGTGCCGGTGCACGTCTCCCGCACGGGCTATTCGGGAGAGCTCGGGTACGAGATCTTCTGCACGCCGGAGACCGCCGAGGACCTCTGGCACGTGCTCACGGAGGCGGGCGCCAAGCCGTACGGCCTCGCCGCCGTCGAGACGCTCCGGATCGAGTCCGGGCTGATCTTCATCGGCTACGACTATTTCCAGCACGAGACGGACCCGTTCGACGTGTCGCTCGCCAAGGTGATCGTGCTCGACAAAGGGGATTTTCACGGAAAGCGCGCGCTCGCGGAGACCGCGCAGGCGCCTCCCCGGCGGATGGTCACGCTCGTCGTCGAGGGGGGCGAGGTGCCGGAGTACGGCGCCTCCGTGTCGCAGGACGGCCAGCCCGCCGGGACGCTCACGAGCCCCTGCGAGAGTCCCACGCTCGGGAAGACGATCGGGATGGCGGTGCTCGAGACGCGTTACGCCCAGAAGGGCGAGCGGCTCGAGGTGGCCGTCGGCGAAGGCACGGCGCCGGCCACGGTGGACGACTTTCCGATCTACGACCCCGAGAAGACGCGTCCCCGTAGCTAGGGCTGGATGACCGCGGCTAATGCCGCCGCGCGCACGAAGGACGCGAACGGCTCGAGGAAACGCGGGTCCACTCGCCACTCTTCCTGGAGTTCCCACTGCACGGCGAGCACCCAGGCGTCCCCCTCGAGCTCAACGGCCTCGACGACCCCGTCCGGAGCGCGCGCGACCACCTTCAGTTCGGGTGCGACCTCGTCGAGCGCCTGGTGGTGGAAGCTGTCCACCTCGATCTCTTGAACACCGAGCGCGTCGTAGAGGCGACTTCCCAGCTCGACCGAGATCGGGTGTCGTGGATGCGCCGGCACTCCGACCTCGCCGGCGAGCGAGGCGCGCTCCACCTCCTTCCAGCGGACCCAACCTCGGTCGGTCGCGTGGTCTGCCCATTCCGGAACCAGCGTGACGTCCTGGACAAGGTTGCCCCCAAGCGCGACGTTCAGCACCTGGATGCCGCGGCACATGCCCAGGAGCGGGAGGCCCCGGTCGAGCACGCGCCCGACGAGCTCCAGCTCGAAGGCGTCCCGGTGCGGGTCGGTGACTGTGAGGAGCTCATGCGGCTCCTGGCCGTAGCGGCCCGGTTCGATGTCCCGGCCGCCGCCTAGCAGGACGCCGTCGCAGGCGTCGAGAGCATCGTCAAGATGCTCGCCGTCCAGTTGCGGGAGCATGAGCGGGATGCCACCTGCAAGCGCGACCGGGCGCTGGTGGCCCACGCCTGCGTAGTTCCCGAAGTCCTCTAGACCGAGCGAGAGTCCGATGACCGGTTTCCGCTGAAGCACCTGGACACTTATATCCCAGCCCACTAGCATCGGGAGACTCGCAGGCGGCGGCGCACGAGAGGAGTCGCATGTCGGAGGAGACAAGAGCTGGGCAACCCTCGAACGGGGCTCCGTCGGAAGAGTTCCTGGACGAGTGGCGCAACGCTGCCTACAACTGCTACAGCTCGGGCCACAAGTTCTGCCGCGAGGTCTGCCCGGTCATGCAGGTCACGCGCGACGAGGCCCACACGCCGACGGCCTTCCACGCGAACGTCGTGGCGATGGAGAAGGGCCACCTGGGCATCGAGGACGTGGCCCGCGACTACGTCCACTGCACGATGTGCGGCGCATGCGAGCTGCGCTGCCCCAACACGCTCTTCACCGGAGACTTCTACCGCTTCCGCCAGCGCACGGTCGACCTCGTCAAGGCCATGCGTACGTTGGCGGTCGAGAACGAGATCCATCAGCCGAACTGGAAGCGCTGGAACGATCTGACCGACCGGTGGGGCAACGAGCCGGTGCTCGGCTGGAATCGCGAGGTCTCGCAGAGCAAGGTGCGCTCGTGGGCGACCGGGCTCGACATCCCGGTCGGCGGCGAGACCGTGCTCTTCTGCGACTGCGAGGCCGCCTTCTACCGCACCTCGGTTCCTCGAGCTGTGGCGGTGGTCCTGCAGAAGGCCGGGGTCGAGTTTGGGCTCATGAGAGAGCAGTGGTGCTGCGGCGGCCCGGCCTACGAGATGGGCTACAACGACCTCGGCTACCGCATGGCGGAGCACAACGTCGCCGATTGGCGCAAGGTCGGTGCGAAGCGGATCCTCTGCCTCGACCCGCACGACTACCTCACATTCGTCGACGTCTACCCGAAGCTCTTCGGCGACGACTACGACTTCGAGATCGTCCTCGTCGTCGATCTCGTCGCCGAGCTGATCCGGGAGGGCCGGCTCGAGCTCACAGTCCCGATCGACCGGACGGTCACCTACCACGACGCCTGCCGCCTCAACAAGCGCATGGGAATCCATGAGTCGCCCCGCGAGGTCCTGCGCGCCATTCCCGGCCTCACGTTCAAGGACGTCGACCACGTCACGCAATGGTCGTACTGCTCCGGCGCGGGCGGCGGGCTTCCGCTCGAGCGGCCCGACATCACAGCGGAGCTCAGCCGGCGTCGCATTGAGCAGGCGGCGTCGCTCGAGGTCGACACGCTCGTTTCCGCGTGCCCGTGGTCGGAGCGCCCGCTCGAGGAGCAGGGTAAGGACCAGGGGATCGAGGTCTACGACCTCATGGAGCTTGTGGCCGAAGCTGCCGGATTCGAGGTCTGAGAATGGCGGTTGCGACTCTCGACGAGGCGGTTGTCGAAGAGCTCGTCGCGATCTGCGGCGAGGAGCACGTCTTGACGGGGAAGTCGGCGCTCTTCAACCGCGCCCGCGTGCCCGCACCCTTTCCCACCCACCGCTGGGAGGACTACATCCCTCAGGTCGTCGTCCTGCCAACGGCGGCGGAGCAGATTGCCGAAGTGGTGAAGCTCGCCAACCGTCGCAGGATCCCCGTCGTGCCGCGCGCCGGGGGGACGGGCCTGACTGACGGGGCCGTGCCGCTTCGGCACGGGATCATGGTGGACGTCAAGCTCATGAACCGCATCCTCGAGATCGACCACGAGGACCGGACCGTCACCGTCCAGCCCGGCATCAACATGCTCAAGCTGAACGAGGAGCTGCGCAAGCACGGCTACATCTATCCGGACAACCCGGCGTCGTACCCGTGCTCGCTCGTCGGCGGACGGATCGGCACGAGTGGCTGGTCGCTGATCGGCGGCCGCTACGGCCACACGCGCGACCTCGTGATCAGCTTCGAGATCGTCCTGCCGACAGGGGACGTCATCCGCGTCGGCGACGGAGGCGGCCGCAAGGTCCGGAAGTCATCCTCGGGCTACCAGCTCAAGCACCTCTTCATGGGCCACCAGGGGACGCTCGGCATCGTCACCGAGGCGACTCTCGAGCTCGTTCCCCGGCCGGAGGCCGAGTTCTCCGCCTTCTTCGCTTATCCCGACTACGAAACGGCGTGGCGCTCAACCGGGGCTCTCGCACGCTCCGGACTCGCCACCCTTGCGGGCGTTGTCCTCTTCGACGAGTGGAAGGTCGCGTATCTCCGCCGCGACGACGAGGCCTACATCCCGCAGCCGCCCGACGTTCGCTCGGTGGTGGCAACCGCGATGTACGGCACCGTCGACGAGGTGCGCCCGGCAGCGAAGCGCCTCCTCAAGATCGGGCTCGAAACGGGAGGAGCCTACCTGGGCGACGAGATCTCGCAAGGCGACTGGGCCTCCCGGCACGACCGCTATGCGACGCCGCTCCACGGACGCACGCGGAACGGACAGGTCGCGCCGATGAGCTGGCATTGCGAGGACGCCGCGATCCCGTACAGCCAGCTCCCCGCCGTGCGAGAAAAGTGGCACGCGATCGCGGCAAACCTCTGCGAGCGCTTCGACATGTTCGACGACTGGGGCCTGTTCGCCTACACGAACGGAGCCTTCAAGCCGTGGGGCGACTATCTCACCGAGATCGACATCGGCATCTGGGAGATGCAGTGGGACGAGGACAGCTGGGCCGCCTGGGTCGAAGCAAAGCGCGACATCGCGGCAGTGTCACTCGAGCACGGCGGCTCGATCTCAGCTTGCCATGGCTCTTGCCGCGAGGGCGAGGTGGACCTCGTCCCGTTCGAGCTGGGGGGCGGCTTCGACGTGATGAAGAAGATCAAGCGCGCCCTGGATCCACTCAACGTGATGAACCCGGGGAAGTACTTGCTCGACCAAGCGTACGAGGAGGGAGAGGAATGATCGGCTTTCGGCTCGCAGCGCAAAAGCCGCCAGACGCCAAGCGCATCAAAGACGACGTCGTGATGCGTTTCGACCACATCTACGAAGTCGATCCCTCGCTCATGACCGAGCACACGCCTCAACAGGACATGCCGGCTTGGGACACGCAGCGGATCGTCGACTCGCGCTGGGAGCACCTAGCTTGGATGCACGACCACTTCGCCGACTCGGTCGTCTCGGGCGAGGAGCTCCTGAAGGAGATCGAGGCGGAAGGGTAAGGCGATGCGCTGCGCTGGCAAGGCGGGCGTCGTCACCGGCGCATCGCGGGGGCTCGGACGCGAGATCCTCCTCGCACTCTGCCGCGAGGGAGCGAGCATTGTCGCCGTCGCACGCGACGAGCAGGCCGGACGCCTCGGCGTCGAGGAGGCGGTCGCGGCAGGCGGGCAAGCACTATTCCGGAAGGCTGACGTCCGCCGCGAGGAGGACGTTGTCGCCGCGATCGAGAGCTGCCGTGCAGAGCTCGGCGCGCTCGACTTCGTGGTCAACAACGCCGGCATCCTCGGCGAGGGGCGCCTCCACGAGACGACGAACGAGCAATGGGACGATCTCGTGGCCACCCACCTGACCGGGACGTTCTGGGGCTGCAAGCACGCGGTGAATGCGATGCGGGAAAGTGGCCGCGGCGGCTCGATCGTCAACATCGGCTCCATCCTCTCCTTCACGGGCGACGGCTATCTCGCCGCTTACACGGCAATGAAGACGGGTGTCCTCGGGCTCACGAAGGCGATCGCGATCGACTACGCCCTCGACGGCATCCGCTGCAACTGCGTCTGCCCGGGCGACATGGAAACGCCGATGATCCAGCAGTACTTCGACGGGACGGACGACCCTGTCGCGGCGCGGGCGGAGATGGAGGCCGCCTATCCAGGGAAGCGGATCGCTCACCCAGTCGAGGTCGCGGCGGCCGTCGTCTTCCTGGTCTCCGACGAGTCCTCGTTCGTCAACGGCACGCCGATCCTGGTGGACGGCGGGCTGACAGCGAAGACCTATTGAGCCCTCAGGTGAGGAGGAGGAAATGAAGTTCAGCTATGTCATGCTCCCCGACTACCCGCTCGCCGACTCGATCGAGACGATCAAGCTCGCGGACGAACTGGGCTTCCACGGTTGCTACTCGGTCGACGAGACGTGGCACAAGGACATGTGGCTTCTCTTCGCCGCGGCCGCGGACAAGACCGAGCGCATCCGCTTCGGCCCGAGCCTCACGCCGATCGGCCTCCGCGAACCGACGCTCGTCTGCCAGGCGCTCGCGACTCTGGACGAGCTGACCGGCGGGCGCGCCGAGTGCGTGTTCTCGATCGGCAACTTCGGGCTTCTGTCCCAGTACGGGATCGATTGGGCGAAAACGAAGCCGCTCTCGCGCGTGAAGGAGGCGCATCACGTCATGCGTACCTTCCTCGACGAGGGTGCTATCAACTTCGAGGGCGACTTCTACCGCTACTCGGGCCTCTTCACCTTCGCCCGTCCGGTGCAGGAGCACCTTCCCTTGCTCATCGGCGGGATGCGAGGGCCGAAGTCGTTCCAAGTCGCCGGCGAGATCTCCGACGGCACTCACACCGCGTTGAACTACTCGCGTGAGGCTTTCGAATACGTGGTCGAAAACTTCAAGATCGGCGCCGAGCGAGCCGGCCGGGACTGGCGCTCACTCGACATCGGAGCGTGGTGTGTCGCGGTCGTCGGGCCTGACTCCGCAGCGGCCAAGGAGACCGCCCGTGCGATCGTGGCCCTCTACATCTCCTCGATGCCGCGCGAGCAGCTCGAGCGCCACGGGATCGACCCCGACTCGCTCGCGCCCATCGTCGAAGCGCTCGCGGGCGGCGACGTCGCCGGAGCCCTCGAGCTCACGACCCCGGAGCTAGCCGAGCAGCTCTCCATTGCAGGGGAGCCTGCCGAGGTGGTCGAGAAAATCAAGCGGGACATCGAACCCACGGGCGTCAACCACATGGTCCTCGCCCTCACCGACCCGCCGCTCGTCAAGGCCTTCACCGGTCGCGAGGTGCACGCACCCGACGTGCGTGCGCAGCTCCAGCTCGTCCACGACGAGGTGATGCCGTCCTTCGCGTGACCCCGACTGCTACTCGGGGAGCCAGACAAGGCAGCCGACGCCTGCTCTGATCCTCTTTACGGCCCTTCGATAGACGCGCGGCTTCAGCCTCACTCGGTCCGGTCCAAAGACGAGAAGGCCCGGCCCGCGCTCGGCCACGAGCTCGAGCAGCGCGTCGAGGGGGTGCGGGCTGCGCACGCGCAGCCGTTCGACCTGCACGCCCAGGGCATGAGCGAGCTCGGCCGGAGCACGGAGTCTGGCTGCGTCGTCGTCGGCTGGATCGAGCGCGCCATAACCCATCATCACGCACATCGGGCCCAGCGGCATTTCGACGATGTTCGCAACGACGAGCGGCTGGCCGACCTCCACTGCGGCGTCGACGGCAAACTCGGCGGCGACTGGGTCGAAGCCGACCTCGAGCGTTGCGAGCATGACCGGCCGGGTCTCGGCCGAGGCCGGGGAGGCGTCTTCGCGGGGTGGCTGGCGCCGGAGGGTCAACATGTCATTCGGGATGAAGCTCCCAGCTGGGTGCGCTCGCGGCAGCGCGCCGAACCCTGCGCCGCCAGAAAGGCAGGTAAAGGAAGAGCCAGAGGAAGGCCGCGATCGGAGCGAGGAAGATGAAGCTGGCGTTGACGAAGACTATGAGCGGGACCAGCACCGCCGCCACGGCGAGCGCGAAGCCGAGCACGTGCAGCTTGAAGCGTCGCATTCGGCGGAGCAGGCCCTCGTACTCCTCCGCCGGAATCTGCTGGGTGTTCCAGCGCCGGCCGCAGCGCCCGCACTCCCAGCGCTCGCCGTAGGAGACGCTCTCGGTCTCGCCGCAGTCACATGTGATCGTGATCGGCGGCTTCATCGCTGACGATTCTATTGTCGGCTTCCGGAGATTGAAACTGTCGGCCGACCCTGGTACGGTCGGCCACCGGCCGACCCAAAAAGTAGACGAACTGGCGATCAAGGAGGTTGCGGTGGCGCACGCAGTCGTCGAAGAACGGCAACTCATCAAGACTCTCCGCTGGTACGACGGATTCGTCCTCGCGCTTGCGAATCCCGGCTTCCTCCTTGGATCGCTCGGCTGGACTGTGCTCGACCTCGGCGGCTGGGGCTCCGTGTTCCTCTGGGGGCTCACCGCGGCGATCATCGTCCCGGTGATGGTGCTCTACTCGGAGCTCGCCGCCATGTTCCCCGGCAAGTCGGGCGGCTTTCCCCTCTACGCGAACGAAGGGTGGCGCAAGTACACGACATTCGTCGGTCCGATCGCCACGTTCGGCTACTGGATCGGCTGGTCGGTCGTCCTCTCGTTTCTGGGGTTGTTCTGCGGCTTCATCGCGCAAGCCGCGTGGTTCCCTAATGAACCGTACGGAACGTACGCGTTCGGCGGCGCGCTCCTGGACGACGGGTATTTCAGCACGGGCAGCGTCGCCATCGGGCTTCAGCACCTGATCGCGATCGGGCTGATTGTCGCCGTCTGGACCTTCAACATCTTCGGCACGCGCGTGGGCGTGGCGTTCAACTACCTGTCCGGGCTCCTGCTCATGATCCCGCTCTTTTGCTTCATGTTCCTGCCGTTCCTGAACGGCGACTTCGACTCCGCGAACCTCACGTACAAGCTCAACGATGCGGGCCTGGCCTGGGGAGGTTGGCAGCTCGCCTTGGTGTGGATCTGGATCATGATCTGGTCGGCGGGGGGCGTAGACACGTGCGCGACGTTCGCCCCCGAGTACAAGGACACGGTCAACGACACGAGGAAGGCGCTTCTCTCGGCCGCCCTCTTCTCGCTCTTCGTCTACACGGTCCTTCCGCTCGGTCTCGTCGGCGGGGTCGGCACCGAGACCGTGGAGCTCTTTGATTACGTCGGCGCGCTCGACCAGCTTGTCGGTTCTGGAGCCACGAACTTCTTCGTCGTCGTCATCCTCGCGAGCTTCGTCATCTCCATGAACACGGCGACAGCCGACGGAAGCCGCGCGCTGTACGGCATCTCTCGCGACGGGCTGACGATCAAGGAGCTCGGGCGTCTCAATCGCTTCAACGTGCCAGGCAACGCTATGACCCTGGACATGGGGATCAACATCCTCTTCGTCCTCTTCGTCGGCAACCTGTTCGGCATTCTGGTCGCGAGCAACATCGGCTACGTTCTCGCGCACGTCTTCGCCCTCTCCGGGTACGTTCTCCTGCGAAAAGACAGGCCGCTCTGGCCGCGCCCGATCAGGCTGCCCGCCTACTGGACGTGGATCGCCGGCGTGCTCTGTGCCGCCTTCGTCGTCTTCACCGTCGTCGGCGTCGGCTGGTTCCAAATTGCCGGCGGCGGGGCCGTTTACGGCGGTACCAAGGAAAAGGTCATCGGCTTCAGCGTCCTCGCCGCCTCGTTGGTTCTCTTCCTGTTCCGGCGGATCGTTCAGGACAAGGAACCACCGCACTGGCGTGAGGAGACCCCGTCCGTCCCAGACGACGTCGTTCAGCCAGCGGCCGGTACCGCCACCGTGATCTAGCTCACAGCAGTTCACGATCGAGAGGGGCGGCTCCGGCCGCCCCTCTCGCGTCTCCTGCTGCTTGCGTAGGTGGGCGAACGGTTGGAGAATCCTGCCCTCGCCCCGAGCAAAGGAGGAGCCCCGGCCATGGCGCGCGACCCGAAGCACGACATCCTCTTCGAGCCCATCCAGATCGGGCCGAAGACGATGAAGAACCGCTTCTACCAGATCCCTCACTGCAACGGGTTCGGGTCGGAGAAGCCGCTCTCCCAGGCCTATTTCCGGGCCATGAAGGCCGAGGGCGGCTACGCCGCGGTCTGCACGGAGTACTGCTCGATCCACCCCGAGTCGGATGACACGCACCGCGTCTCGGCGCGTCTCTGGGACGACGACGACATCAAGAACCTCGGCCTCATGTGCGACATGCTCCACGAGCACGGCGCGCTCGCCGCCGCCGAGCTGTGGTACGGCGGGCCGCACGCGCCCTGCATGGAATCGCGGTGCGTTCCGCGCGCCCCCTCGCAGATTCCGAGCGACTTCGAGCACCTCACGTACCCGAAGGAGATGGACAAGGACGACATTCGGGAAGTACAGGGCTTCTATGTCGAGGCAGCGAAGCGCGCCCGCGAGGCCGGCTTCGACATCGTCTACGTCTACGGGTCGCACTCCTACCTGCCGCAGCAGTTCCTGACGCCTTACTACAACAGGCGCACCGACGAGTACGGGGGCTCCTTCGAGAACCGTGCGCGCTTCTGGCGCGAGACGATCGAGCAGGTTCGCGAGGCGGTCGGGGACGACTGCGCGATCGCGGTTCGCATGTCCACCGACATGTTCATGGGCGAGGCCGGAACGCAGCTCGAGCGCGACTGCCTGCCCTTCGTCGAGCTCGTCGACGAAATCGTCGACGTCTGGGACATCAACGTGTCCGGGATCTCCGAGTGGGGCGAGGACGCGACGCCGTCCCGCTTCTATCCGTCCGGGCGGATGCTGCCGTGGCAGAAGGCGGTCAAGGGCGTCTCGAAAAAGCCCGTGCTCGGCGTCGGCCGCTTCACGAATCCGGATCTCATGGTCGACGCGATCAACGACGGCGCGCTCGACATCATCGCCACCTGTCGGCCCTCCATCTCGGACCCCTGGCTCCCGCGGAAGATCGACGAGGGACGACTGGACGACATCCGCGAGTGCATCGGCTGCAACATCTGCATCTCGCGCTGGGAGATCGGCGGGCCGCCGCTCATCTGCACCCAGAACGCCACCGCCGGCGAGGAATATCGCCGCGGCTGGCATCCCGAGAAATTCGAGGAAGCAGCGAATGCGGACAACGACGTCCTCGTCGTCGGCGCCGGCCCGGCGGGCATGGAGTGCGCGATGGTCCTCGGCAAGCGCGGGATGCGCCGCGTACACCTCGTCGAGGCCCAGGACGACATGGGCGGGATCCAGCGCTGGATCCCGCAGCTCCCCGGCCTCGGCGAGTGGGCGCGGGTCGTGAACTACCGCAAGATCCAGATCGACAAGCTCAAGAACGTCGAGTTCATCCCGAACACGGAGCTGGACGCGCAGGGGATCAAGGAGTACGGAGCCGAGATCGTCATCGTCGCGACCGGCGGCTACTGGGCGACAGACGGCCTCAACGGCGCCACCCACGACACGATCCCCGGCGCGGACGCGAGCCAGGCCTGGCAGCTCACCCCCGAGCAGATCATGCGCGAGGGCAAGGAGGTCCCAGGCGAGAACGTCGTCATCATCGACCACGACGGCTACTACATGGGCGTCTCGCTCGCCGAGAAGCTCGCGATGGACGGGAAGAAGGTCTCGATCATCACGCACCTCGGGCACATCGCCCCGTACATGCACTTCACGCTCGAGGCTCCGAACCAGCACCGGAAGCTGCACAAGCTCGGCGTCGAGATCGTGACGTTGCACATGCCGACGAAGATCGAGCAGGGCGGCGTGACGGCGACGCACGTCTTCGACGAGGACGGGCACGAGAAGCAGTGGGAGGCAGACGCCGTCGTCCTCGTGACGCAGCGGCGCTCGAACGAGGCGCTCTACCGCGAGCTCAAGGACAAGGTCGGGTTCGACGCGCTCGAGAGCGAGGGCATTACCGCCTGCTACCGGATCGGCGACTGCGTGGCGCCTCGGCTCACCGCGGACTGCATTTTCGACGGCCACCGCCTCGCCCGCGAGATCGACAGCGAGAACCCCGAGGTGCCGCTGCCCTTCAAGCGCGAGCGGAGGGTCGTCGAACGAGAGGCGGTTCTCGCCTGAAACTCCTCGTTGCGGTCAAGTACGTCGCGCAACTCGGCGACGAGGTCGAGTTCACCGAGGACGAGCGGGACGTCGATCCCGACTTCCTCGACTACGCCCTCAACGAGTGGGACTCCTATGCGACCGAGGAGGCGCTCCAGATCCGCGAGCGCGCGGGCGAGGGCGAGGTCCTCATCGTCAGCGTCGGCGACGACGAATGCGAGCAGGCGATGCGGCGCTGCCTCGCGATGGGCGCCGACCGGGCGATCCGGGTAGAGGCAAAGCGGCTCGATCCGATCTCGATCGCCCGGGCGATCGCGGAGGTGGCGCGGGACGAGAGTCCCGACCTCGTCCTCTGCGGCGTCCAGTCCTCCGACTCGGTTCAGGCCGCGATCGGGACCGCACTCGCCGAGATTCTCGGCCTGCCGCGGGTCGCCGTCGTGACGAAGCTCGACTGGGCTCCCGGCTCCGGCACGGCGACTGTCCACCGCGAGCTCGAGGGCGGCCTCGTCGACGTGGTCGAGGTCGACACACCGGCGGTGCTGACGATCCAGACTGGGATCAACGAGCCCCGCTACGCCACCCTGCGGGCGATCAAGCAGGCCGAGCAGCAAGAGATCGACGTGCGAACGCCGAGCGAGCTCGGCGAGCTCGGATACAGCGTGCGGCGCATGTTCGTCCCCCCCAAGGGCGAGGGCGCCGAGATGCTCGACGGCGGCGCCCCGTCAATCGCCCAGAAGATCAAGGAGATCGTCGAGGAGCGGATGAAATGAGGGCCTCGGTCCTTCCGGGCCGGACATGTCCGGCCCCTACATCCCGTACTCGTAGGGGCGGGGCATGCCCCGCCCGGGACCTGGCATGACCGTCCTCGTCGTCGCTGAGCACCTGCGGGGGGAGCTGCGGCCCGTGACGTTCGAGCTCGTCAGCGCGGCGAAAGAGCTCAGCGGGCCCGTCGAGGTCGCGGTGATCGGCAAGGACCCATCGCCGCTCGCGAAGCAGGCGACCCTGGCCGGCGTGGACGAGATCCTTGCCGTCTCCGTCGAACAGGAGGAGTTCGAAAACGACGTCCACCAGGCCGCCGTGGAGAAGCTCATCTCGGAACGGCAGCCACAGGTGATTCTCATGGGCTTCACCGTCAACTCGATGGGCTACGGTCCCGCCGTGGCGGCGAAGCTGGGGCTCGGCTTTGCCTCCGACGTCTTTTCGATCCGTGACGAAGGCGGCTCGGTCGTGGCGGAGCGGGCGTTCTACGGCTCCAAGGTCCACGCCGAGCTCGAGTTCCCGGGCCACGAGCAGGTCCTCTTGCTGATCCGGCCCACGGCCTGGCCGCCGGCGGAGGGCGCAGGCAGCGCAAGCGTCACGGATGTCTCGGTCGAGCCCGTGCCGTCGCGAGCCCGGCACAAGGAGTTCGTCGAGGTCGCGACGGGCGACGTCGATATCACGACGGCGGACTTCCTCCTCTCCATCGGGCGCGGCATCGGCGAGAAGGAGAACCTGGAGCAGTTCGAGGGGCTCGCCGAGAAGATGGGCGCAACGCTCTCCGTCTCCCGCCCGCTCGTCGACGCGGGCTGGGTGCCGAACGCGCGCCAGGTGGGACAATCGGGCAAGACCGTGAAACCGAAGGTCTACCTGGCCATGGGCATCTCCGGGGCGGTGCAGCACCTGGCCGGGATGAAGACGAGCGGCACGATCATCGCGATCAACTCCGACCCGGAGGCCGCGATCTTCAACGTCGCCCACTACGGTGCCGTGGCCGACCTCTTCGACGTCGCCGAAGAGCTCGAGAAGTTGTTTTGACCGAAACCCGCGATACGTTCGCGGGGCTGGCGACGTGGGAGAAAGGCGTCTGGTACTCGCTCGTCGTCGTCTCGACGGCGCTCTTCCTCTGGGGCGTCGCACGGCTCGCCCTCAAGTACCGCCGAGGACGCACGCCCTGGAAGCCCGACGAGCCCGTCAACCGGCTCCGCCGCGCCCTCAAGACAACGCTCGACCACTCCTGGATCCGCCGCCGCGACCCGCTCGCCGGCGCGGGGCACCTGCTCATCTTCTACGGCTTCCTCGTCCTCTTCATCGGGACGGCGATCCTCGCCTTCCAGGACAACTTCGCCAAGCCGGTGCTCGGCTTCCACTTCTGGGAGGGCTGGTTCTACCTCGGCTACTCGCTCTTCCTCGACGTCTTCGGCGTGGCGCTGATCGTCGGGCTCGGGGTCATGGCGTTGAAGCGGGGGATACTCAGGCCGTTTCGCCTGAACTACTGGCGGCCCGACCGCGCCGAGGGCGAATACGACCGCAAGCCCTACGTGATCGGAGACTGGGCGTTCCTCGGAATCCTTTTCTTCCTCGCGCTCACGGGCTTCCTGCTGGAGGCCTTCAGGATCGCTGCGGATGACCCCGGCTTCGAGAAGTGGTCGCCCTTCGGGTGGCTGGCCGGCCAGGGGCTCATCGGGCTCGGCCTCGAGGGCGCCACCGCGGACGACGCCCGCTACGTCGAGTGGTGGGTGCACGGCGTCGTCGCGCTCGGATTCGTCGCATCGATCCCCTTCACGAAGGCCGTGCACATGGTGACCGGGCCCGCAGGCGTGGCTGTGCGCGACATCGAGGCGGGCGCGATGCTCCCGCTCATCCCCGCAGACGCGAAGCCGGACGAGATCGGCTACGGCCTCATCACCGATTTCTCCTGGAAGCACCTGCTCGACCTGGATGCCTGCACGAAGTGCGGCAAATGCCATGCGGCCTGCCCGGCGACGAATTCTGGCTATCCCCTCTCCCCTCGTGACCTCATCCTCGACCTACGCGAGGTCGCCTGGCACTCCTTCGAGGGCAAGCCGTCCATCCTCGGCGACCCGATCCGGCCGGAGACCCTCTGGTCGTGCATGCAGTGCATGGCCTGCGTGGAGATCTGCCCCGTCGGGATCGAGCACGTGCCGATGATCGTCGAGATGCGTCGCCGTCTCGTGGAAAAGGGCGAGATGGACGGCCAGCTCCAGCAGACGCTCGAGACCATCTACACCTCGGGGAATTCCTTTGGCGAGGCGCGGCGCAAGCGGCCGCGGTGGACGCGGGAGCTCGACTTCGAGGTGAAGGACATCCGCAAGCAGCCGGCCGAGCTCCTCTGGTTCGTCGGCGACTACGCGTCCTTCGACCCGCGCAACCAGCGCGCGACGCGGGCGCTCGCCCGCGTCCTCTGGGAGGCAGGTGTCGACTTCGGGATCCTCTTCGACGCCGAGCAGACGGGCGGCTGCGACGTTCGCCGCGTGGGCGAGGAGGGACTTTGGCGCGAGCTCGCCGAGACGAACATCGAGACGATCTCCGGCTGCTCGTTCGAGCGCATCTTCTCCTCCGACCCGCACAGCTTCCACACGCTGAAGAACGACTACCCGCAGCTGGGCGGCTCCTGGAGCGTTATTCACCATTCGCAGCTCCTGCTCGAGCTGCTCGAGTCCGGTCGTCTGCGCACGCGCAAAGGGCTCGGGTACCGGGTCACCTACCACGACCCGTGCACGCTCGGCCGCTACAACAAGGTCTTCGAGCCACCCCGCCAGGTGCTGGACGCGCTCGGCCTCGAGCTCGTCGAGATGCCGCGGAACCGCGACAACTCCTTCTGCTGCGGCGCCGGCGGCGGTCGCATCTGGATGAAGGAGCTCCGCAAGGAGGACGTGCCGCGGCCGAGCGAGATGCGGATCGACGAGGCCGTTGCGCTCGGTGAGATCGACTACTTCGTCGTCGCCTGCCCGAAGGACGTGACCATGTACGAGGACGCGATCAAGACCTCGGGGCACCAGGGCGAGCTCGAGCTGCGCGAGCTCTCCGAGCTCGTGCTGGAATCGCTCTCGCCCGACCGGCGATAGGCTCTCCCGCGTTCACTACGGAGGAGGGGGTTTAGATGGCCTCGAGAAGATGGCCGGTCTTCGCAGCCGGCTCGGTCCTGCTCGCGCTCGCGTTTCTCGCGGTGACGCTT
>JBBDMP010000049.1:0-6540 GCA_040878265.1 Gaiellales bacterium
ATGATCTGCACGCGGAACATCTTCGCGTGGTCCTTCGACGGCGTGGCGCCGCGGCAACTAGCAACCGTCAGCGAGCGAACGCACGCACCGTGGGTCGCGGCGATCCTCATCACGGTCATCGCCGTCGTCCTCCTCGCCCTCTACGTGTTCACGAGCTTCTTCACCATCGTCGTCAACTACATCGTCATCTTCTCGGTGGCGTTCTGGATGGCGAGCTTCGCGGCGATCCTCCTGCCCTACCGGCGGCGCGACCTCTTCGAGCAAGCGCCGGAGGCCGTGAAGCGCAAGATCGCGGGGATACCCGTCATGACCCTCCTCGGCGTGGGGAACCTCGTTCTCTTCACGCTCATCCTGATCGCGTCGTTCGACACGCCCGCGTTCAGCGGCCCCACGAGCGGGCGCGCCATCGCGTTCGTCGTCGGCATCTATGCCTCGGGCGTCGTCCTCTACTTCATCTCGCGCGAGATTCAGCGCCGGCGGGGCGTGAACCTCGACCTGCTCTACAAGGAGATACCGCCCGAATAGCGTGCGCCTCTTCTATGCCACGGACGTCCACGGATCCGAGCGGTGCTTCCGCAAGTTCCTGAACGCGGCCGGCTTCTACCGGGCCGACGCGATCCTCCTCGGAGGTGACATCACTGGCAAGGCGATCGTGCCCTTGGTGGCGTCCAACGGGCGCTACCAGGGGCACTTCCTCGGCGAGCCGTTCAGCGTGGCGAGGGGCGACGAGGCCGGCGAGCTCGAGCAGCGCATCGCCAACTCGGGCTACTACGCCTGGCGGTGCACCGCCGACGAGAACGAGGCTGCCGGGGGCGACGCGGCGGCGCAGCGCGAACTGTTCACGCGGCTCATCGTCGAACGGGTCGAGCAGTGGACGGCGCTTGCCGCCGAGCGGCTGGCGCCGCAGGGCGTCCCCTGCTACGTCAACGCCGGCAATGACGACCCGCCGGAGATCGACGCGGTGCTCGAGGCAGCGGAGTGGGTGCAATTCCTGGAGGGTCGAGTCGTGGAGCTGCCCGACGGGACGCAGGTCGCCAGCTGCGGGTACGCGAACATGACACCGTGGGCCTGCCCGCGCGACGTCGAGGAAGAGGAGCTCGAGCGGCGCCTGGAGACGGTCATCGCGAAGCTGCGCGAACCCGAGGCGGCCGTCTTCAATTTCCATTGCCCGCCCTACGACAGCGGCATCGACAGCGGCCCCAAGCTCGACGCGGAGCTCCGCATGCGCTCGGGGGCCGCCGGTGCGGAGATGCGGCCCGTAGGCAGCACCGCCTGCCGGACGGCGATCGAGCGTCACCAGCCGCTTCTCGGCCTCCACGGCCACCTGCACGAGTCACGAGGAGTCCGCAAGCTCGGCCGGACGATCTGCCTGAACCCCGGAAGCGAGTACAACGAAGGGATTCTTCGCGGCGCGCTCGTCGAAATTCGGAAGAACAAGGTGAAGAGCCACCAGTTCACCGCCGGGTAAGCCCGCGCGAGGCCCTGCTTCCCGGAGCCGGGATCCGGCCGGGGCAGCCAGCTATCGTCAGCGCACGTGGACGACGTCAGAGCGTTCATCGACGCGTCGCAGGCCTTCTTCGAAGCTTTCGCCCGGGTCGGCTGGGGAGCGCTCGCGCTCGCGGTCCTGCTCCATGTCATCAAGCTCGCCCTCCGCGTCCGTGCGTGGCAGAACATCGTCCGCGCGGCCTACCCGGACACGAGCGTCGGCTACCGGGACGTCTTCGGCTCGTACGTCGCGGGCGTCGGGATCAACTCGATCGCGCCGGCACGCGGAGGCGACCTCGTGAAGCTCTACCTCCTCAAGCGGCGCGTCCGCGACTCCTCCTACGCGACCCTGACCTCCACCCTTGTCGCCGAGACGCTCTTCGACTTCGTCCTCGCGGCCGGGTTGTTCGCCTGGGCCCTCTACGTCGGTCTCCTTCCGGGAGTGGACAGCCTCGCCCGCCTCCCGGCGTTCGACTGGTCCTTCGTCGTCGAGCACCCGCGCATCGCCGCGTTCATCGGCTGCGTCCTGCTCGGCGGCGCCGTCATCCTCGTCGCCTGGGCCTCCCGCCATGTCGCGGCCTTCAAGGAGAAGCTGAGCCGGGGGTTCGCCATCCTGCACAACCGGCGGGCCTTCCTCACCCAGGTGGTCTCGTGGCAGTTCGCCAGCTGGGTCGCCCGCGCCCTCTCGATCTACTTCTTCCTGGAGGCGTTCAGGATCGAGGGGGCGACGGGCACGGTGCTCGCTGTGCTCGTCGTGCAGAGCCTCTCAACGCTCCTGCCCTTCACCCCCGGGGGAGCGGGGACGCAGCAGGCGATCCTCGTGTTCGCGCTCGCGGGGGAAGCGGCAAGGAGCACGGTGCTCGCGTTCAGCGTCGGCATGCAGATCGCCACCGTCGCCGTGAACGTCGCTCTCGGCTTCGGCGCGATGGCGCTCATGCTGCGGACGATCCGCTGGCGGCGGTTCATGGACGGCGGCGGCGGTCCGCCCGACGGGGGAGAGGGCCAGTCCGATGAGGACGAGCGAACACGTATGATGGCGCGCGGATGGAGAGGACCGTTCGTGCGGGCGGGCGGCAGGCGTACAGCGACGCCGTCACCGACCTCTGGGGAAGAGTCGGCACCGCGCTCGTCCGGCTCGAGCGAATAGCCGATTCGCCGCCGGATTCGGTGGCAGACGAGCTCCTGGACGAGCTGCCGGGCCTCCAGTACACACTCCACGCGGGAGCCGAGCTCGCCGTCGGGATCGATCCCCCGGCCGGAGCCGAGATGGTGCACGCCGAGCTCGTGGCGGCGCTCTCCGAGGCGCGCGACGCAACGTCGGAGATCGCCCAGGCGCTCGAGCTCGGTGACGACGAGCTCATCGATCCCCTTCTCCCCGAGTGGCGGGGAAGCCTCTTCCGCGTCCGCCTCGCCCGGCTCCGCGCGGTGGAGCGACCCGAGGCATCCGAGGCCCCACCGGCCCGCCCGTCGGCGCCCACGCAGGCCCGGGAGCGCGGCTCCACGTCCGCGCTCACCCCGATAGTCGCGACCCTGCTCGTCCTCGGAGGCGCTCTGCTCTTCACGGCCGGCGCCGTGCTCGTGGCGTGGCCGGTTTGGGCGGCGGGCCTCGCGCTCTTCGCCGGCGGCTTCGTCCTCTACCGCCCGTAACGATCTTTCGCCTCCGAGCGTTTACCGCTTTGAATTGGTACGCGGGCGACACGGGGTAAATGCGGTGCAACGGCGGCAACTTCCTCGACCGACGGTCGAGTTCAGAAGGCGCGCCTGGCACGCCTTCCAGCTCGCCCTCGACCGCTACGTCGTCTCCAGGACTAGGCGCCGGCCGCCGCGCTGAGGCGCGCAAGCGTCTCGTCGCGGCCGAGCAGCTCGATGCTCTCGAAGAGGCCCGGCGAGACCTTCGAGCCGGTCACGGCCACCCGGATGGGCTGAAAGGCGGCACCGGGCTTCAGGCCGAGCCGGTCGGCCAGCGCGCGGAGCTCCGCCTCGATCCGTTCGGCCGAGAAGGGCTCGACCGCCTCCAGCACCTGCCGCGCCTCGGTGAGGATCGGCCCAGACCCGTCGAGCAGACCGCGATCAAGCTGCACGGGCTCGAAGAGGAAACGCACGAACTCGGGGAACTGTCCAAGCATCGCGATCTTGTCCTGGGCGAGCGGCGCCGCCTGTCGAACGCGCTCCTCGTCCCAGTCGTAGCCCTGCTCGCGCAGGTAGGTGACGAGAGCTTCGGCGTACTCCTCTGGAGTCATCGCCCTTAGGTAGACGCCGTTCAGCCACTCGAGCTTCGCATAGTCGAATGTCGCCGGACTCGCGCCGACGCGGTCCAGGCTGAAACGCTCGACCAGCTCGTCGCGCGACATCACGGTGGTCTTCTCGTCGTAGCTCCAGCCGAGCAGCGCGAGGTAGTTCATGAGCGCCGGTGCCACGTAGCCCTCGCGCCGAAACTCCTCCACGGAGACGGCGCCGTGGCGCTTGGAGAGCTTTCGTCCGTCAGGGCCGAGCACGTTTGGCAGGTGGGCGTATATCGGCACCGCCGCGCCGAGAGCGCCGAGGATCTGGATCTGCTTGGGCGTATTGGAGACGTGGTCTTCACCCCGGATCACGTGCGTGATCCCGATGTCGGCATCGTCGAGCGGCGCGGCGAAGTTGTAGGTCGGCCGACCGTCCGAGCGCAGGAGGACGACATCCTCGAGCTTCTCGTTCGGAAACTCGATCCGGCCGCGGATCGCGTCGTCCCAGGACGTCGTGCCCTCGTCGGGCATCCGGAAGCGGATGGCGCCCTCGTCCTCGTAGGCCTTTTCCTCCTCGAGGAGTCGCCGGGCAACCTCCTGGTGGCGCTCGAGGCGGTCGAGCTGGAAGGCGACCTCTCCGTCCCAGTCGAGCCCGAGCCAGGCGAGGGAACGTTGAATCTGCTCGACGGACTCCGCCACCTCGCGGCCCACGTCTGTGTTCTCGATCCGGAGCAGGAACTCCCCGCTCCCATGGCGGGCATGGAGCCAGTTGAATAGAGCCGTTCGAACCCCGCCGATGTGCAGGAGGCCCGTGGGGCTCGGGGCGAAGCGGACGCGGACGGACACCGCGTCTAGGGTATCCCGATGCTCTTCGGAGCTCACGTCTCGACCGCGGGCGGAATCCACACGGCGATCGACCGCCTCGAGGCAATCGGGGGCGAGGCCGTCCAGATCTTCACGCAGAGCCCGCGCACATGGCGGCCGACGAACCACGACCCGGACAACCTCAAGCGCTTCAAGGCGCGCCGCGCCGAGGCCGGCGTCGGCGCCGTCGTCTGCCACGCGCTCTACCTCATCAACCTGGCGACTCCGGACGACGCGATGTACGAGAAGTCGGTCGCCACCCTCGAGAACACCATCGACGTGGCCTGCGCGATCGAGGCCGACGGGGTCGTCTTCCACGTCGGTTCGCATCTCGGGGCCGGCTTCGAGGCAGGACTCGAGCGCGTGCTCCCGGCCGTCGAGCGGGTGCTCGCCCGGTGCACGGACACGACCTGGCTCCTACTCGAGAACTCGGCCGGCGCCGGCGGCACAATCGGCCGCTCGATCGACGAGCTTGCCGTCCTCGTCGATCGGCTTGGACGGCACCCCCACCTCGGCGTCTGTCTCGATTCCTGCCACCTCTGGGTCTCGGGCGTCGACGTGACCGACCCGGCCCGAGTCGAAGAGACGTTTGCGGAAGTCGACGACCGCATCGGCCTGGACCGCCTCCGCGCCGTGCACGTGAACGATGCACAGGCGCCGCTCGGGTCGAACCGCGACCGCCACGCGAACATCGGCGAAGGGCTCATGGGCGAAGGCCTGGGCGCGTTTCTCGCGCACCCAAGCCTGCAAGGGCTCCCGGCCCTGCTCGAGGTGCCTGGGAAGGACGGGCGCGGCCCGGATGCGGACGAGGTCAGAAAGCTGAAGGAGCTCTACGCGCGAGCGACGGGGGCTACGCGCTCACGTCGGTCTGGGCGACGACCCGGAAGGAAGGCTTCCCGCGGGGGAGCTCGTAAAACTCGGGGTTGATGCAGCCGAGGTCGCCCATCCGGGCCTCGTAGCACGAGACCACGTCCGACTTGCACATCGGCAGCGGCTGCCGGATCGTCCTCACCGCGCCGAAGCCGCCCTTGCGTCCCTGCGCCTCATTCAGGAGGTCGAGGTCAATCTCGGCGTCGTACACCTTCTGCATGCACCCGATGTACGTCCTCCCCCACTCCTCGTAGGCATAGACGAACGGGCAGGCCCGCTCGACGCAGGCGGCGGGGTAGACCACCTTCTCGCAGTGGACGCTGCAGCGCCGGCACTCGGTCTCTTCCTGCGGCCGCAGAGGAAGTTCAGAGACGAGGGGCAGATGCTGTTGCACCCTGTGGATTGTGGGTCAGGTATGGCGGCGCCGCAAGACTTGACAAGCAGCCTGAACAGGTGTAGCGCCCCTGTGGATTAGTGCTCGTCGAGCAACCGCCGGACGACGTTCAGGACGTCCATCGGCGTGTACGCCTCGTAGTCGGGATCGAAGCCCCGCTCGTCGTCGTCCGCCCGAAACCAAAGCGCTTGCACAGTCGTCATTCCGAGCTCCTTCGCGCCCCGAACGTCCTCGTAGCGCCGGTCGCCCACGAAGATCGTCCGCCCCGGGTCGACACCTAGCCGCTCGAGAGCCGTTTGGAAGATCGCCTCGTGCGGCTTCCGCTTGCCGACCTCGGAGGAGAAGACCGCGACGTCGAGCCGCTCGGCGAGGCCCATGCGCTCAAGGTCGCGGTGTAGGAGCCAGCCTGGATCGAAGGCGTTCGAGACGAGACCGGTGCGAAGGCCCCGGCTACGCAGACTGTCGAGGAGCGCGTGCGTGTGGGCGCCGAGTTGCCGGGCCGGGTCCCAGGCCGCATGCTCCGCCTCGAGGAAGCGCTCGAGCTCGTCGTCGGCAAGCTCGACGCCGAAGCCCCCCAGGAGCTCGCGGATCATCTCTGGGTACTCGACCTCGTCCACCGAGCCGGGTACCCACAGAAGCGGCATGTACCGCTCGCGAAAGCGCGCCGCGCTCTCGTCGTGCCCGGGGAGCTCGTCGCGGTCGAGG
>JBBDMP010000050.1:0-6520 GCA_040878265.1 Gaiellales bacterium
GAGAGCGCCCGCTTCACACGCGGGAGGTCCCTGGTTCGATCCCAGGTGCGCCCATTCCAGGCCGCATGGCTTCACGGATTTTCGATTTCTAGGGTGAAAATGTCCGGTCGAGTGTCCCCCAAAAGGACATTATGCGAACATGTGTTCGTGATCTCGCAGGGCTCGGCTTAGCGCAGGCGGTTCTCGCCACGCTCGTTCTCCTGGCCGGCGACCGCACAAACAAACGCTGCCTGTACCCTCGCAGAGCTTCTCAGTCGCAGAGGACTCGACCGTCCGTGCGAGACACTGAGGGCGGCTGCTTCGGCGGTCGCCCTCTCACTTCTACGATCGCGCCCACGCGACAAGAAAAGTCGCTACGAGCGGACTTTTACTGCACCAGGTTTGTAGACGTGGGCGCCGGAATGAATCAGGAGCGCCTCGGCGCGGCCTAGCAAGTATCGGGAGCGCCCGCGGAACGTGGCGACAAGCGCGTGGTTGACCGGCGCCGGGCACTGGCGCAACTGTTCACCTGAGTGTCAGGCGTGCGCGTCCGGTGCGTACCCCGGTGCGTACCTCGACGGAGCACCGGCCGCGATGTGCAGGGATGTTCTATCCCAGGTGCGCCCATAAGCAGAAGCGCCGAGAGTGAGCCTATGCTGCCCTCGCGTGGGTTGGAGCCGGGTCAAGAGCAGCGTCCGGGTCCAGGCCCAGCCCATCTTGTTCTGAAGCCGTTTCGGCGCGAGACGCGCCGCCGGAAGGCGAGCCGGCCCGAATCCAGGGTCTCCGGGCCGGCCTAATCGCGGAATCAGTCGAGGGTTACGACAGTGCAGGCGGTGACGTACGTTGCGGGGCCGACCACGCTCCAGCTAATGCTGAACGTCATGCCCCGAAGCGCTCCCACGTCCTCCGGCGTGAACTTCACATCGGCCCAGCCGTTTCCGATTGCGTTCGTCGTGATCGTCGCGGTGGGAAGCGCGGCGCTCGGGCCCGTGCAGTTCAGGCTCGTCGGGAACAGATTCAGGAAAACCTGATACGTCCCAGGAACCGCGTGGCGCAGGGTGTAGATCTCGTGCGCGTAGACGTTTGGTCCGTTTGGATGGATGTTGACGACCATTCCTCCACCCGGTGCGCCACCGACGCCGCTCAGCTCTAGGCGCTCCGTGTGATAAACGCGATCGGCAGCGGCGGTGCCTGCGAATGCGGCTGCCAGAACCGCCGTTGCGATGACAACGAGAATCTGCCGCATGTTTCCTCCCTGTAGGTAAGGGCCAAGCATGACGCCACAGCAGAGCGATCTCAAGCGAGGCCGGCGGGTCGGCCAACGCCGGGGGTCCCGATGTCGAGGGGTGACCTCACTCGTCGACTGCCTGGACCACGATTCCACCGAAGCGGTGCTCCCTTGCGATGCAATGCCTTCCGTCCACCCAGCACGTTGCGCTGCACGTTGCGCTGGTGTCCACGCGGCGCCAGACACCCTTGTCGTCAACCTCCGCGATGAAGCCCGCGGCGAGCGGCGTCTCGTTGTGAAACCGCATCGGTCGACCTTTCTCATCGCGTGCCCGCGCTCCGCACTGCGCGCAGAGCTCGTTTGGGTAGCGCTCCCACCTCTGCACCGGCGCGCCGCAAATGGGACACGGACTCGTGGCCGACACGGAAGGAGTATTGCCGCATCGTTTCCGGCTCGGCCGGTGATTCGTGGGTGAGCACCCCACTCCGCGCGTGGGCGACGACGTCTACATTCCGTCGTCGCTCTATCTCACCCATGGCGTCGACGACTTCCGCGGCGGGCTCTGCCGCATCGTCGCGATCCACGAGCACGTGGGCGGCTTTTTCGTCGAGGTCGAGGAAGACCCGGGTACCCACCACAATTGGGCTCACCTCATGGAGCGACAAGCCGAATTCAGGGAGCAGTACGGCGAAAGCCGCGGCCATCCTGACCCGGACTACCGGCAGGAGTTCAACGAGCCGTAGGGCGGGGCGGAAGACCGCCCCGCCCAGCTCGATCTACTAGGACTGGCTCGGCTTGAAGAGGCCGAACGCCGCGCCGGTCGGATCAATCAAGACCGCGATGCGGCCGATGTCCTGGACGTCGTCGGGGCCCATCAGCTTCTGGGCGCCGAGTTCCTCCGCCTTGGCGCAGGTGGCGTCGACGTCGTCGGCGTAGACGTAGGGCATCCAGTTCGGAACATCCCCCCGCATGAGCTTCACGCCGCCGGCCCGCTGGACGCCGTCCGACTCGAAGATCGTGTACGTCAGCTCTTCGCTCATCTCCCGGTCGCGTGCGGTCCAGCCGATCAGCTCCGCGTAGAACTGCTTCCCGCCTTCGACGTCGGTCGTGTGCAGCTCGTCCCAGACGAAGACGCCCTCGGACGGAGTCCAGTCCTCCGAGGCGGACGCATACACGGACAGAACCGCGCCCTGCGGGTCGCGGATCACGGCCATGCGGCCGACTTCGGGAATGTCCATGGGCTCGCCCAGGATCGAGCCGCCGGCCGACTCGGCCCGCTGGACGGCTTCGTCGACATCCTCGACGCCGATGTGGCCGAGCCAGGACGAGGGCCCTCCATCCTGCGAGGGGCCGAAGCCGCCGTGGGTCGTCCCGTTGACCTTGATCATCGGGTAGACAATCTCTCCGGCCTCGAAAATCTCAGTTTCCCAGTCGAGGAGCTTGGAGTAGAAGCTCCGCGCCGTTTCGGGGTCTGCGGACCGGTGGTCGTGCCACACAAAAGTGCCGATCGCCGTCTTCACTGTGCTCATTCGCTTCTCCCTGTCTCGCTTTCGCTCGTGACAGCAAGGCTATCGTGCATACTTCGACAAAGCAAGTGACTACTTCGGTTTCTGAAGCAGGCCGATCCTACGGCCAATTCTGCGGTCTCGCGCAAGCGCTCGATCTCGTGGGCGAGCGCTGGGCCTTCCTGGTCGTGCGAGAGCTTGCACTCGGCCCGAAGCGCTTCAAGGATCTGCTCGACGGGCTTCCGGGCGTCAGCACGAACGTACTCGCCAGTCGCCTGCGAGAGCTCGAGCGAAACGGCATCGTCCAACGCGGAGTCCTGCCTCCTCCCGCGGCGTCGAGCGTCTACGAGCTCACCGAGTACGGCCGCGATGCGGAGCCGGCCATGCTGGCGCTCGGCCGCTGGGGAGCCCGTTCTCTCGGGGCCCGCGGAGAGCGCGCGCTCCGATCGCACTGGCTCGCGCTCGCCCTCAAGTCCATGTTTCGCCCGGAGGTCGCGGACGGTCGGGCCCGGACCTACGAGGTTCGCCTTCGGGATGGGTCTTTCGTCGCCCGGGTCCGGCGTCGAACGCTCGACGTCAGCGCGGGGACGGCTGACGACGCAGACCTCGTGCTCGAGGCGGACGACGACGCCCTGGTAGCCCTGCTCTCGGGCGCGCCGACGGACGGTGTGCGCATCGTTTCCGGTGACCCAGACGAGCTCGCCCGCTTCGTCGAGCTCTTCCGCTTCGCGTAGAGAGCTAGGCTCTGGTGACTTCGGGCTGTCGGCGAAAGCCCGTGCGTGTCGTCGCGCTCGCGCGCGCGAAGCTGCGTGCAGCTCGCTCGTCGACGGCCAGCGTCACAGGGCCGTGGACGATCAGACCCTCGCCGCCGCGTTCCTTGAGGAGGTCCACGAAGAAGCTCTCGGCCAGCCACTCGCGGCCGGGGGCCACGGTTGCCTGAACTCGAATCCGTGTCAGCACCGGCGACATCTCGTCCACGGCTGCAATCCACGGCCGCCGGACAAAGGTGGTGGGGCCTTCGGGGAGTAGCTTGGAAACGTCCTCGATGAGCTCTTCCGCCTCGTGCCGCTTGCTCACGAAGATCTCGATCGCAAGCTCCTTTACACCGTGCGGAAGGACTCGCACAGCGAGGATCTGGGAGTTGTGCACCTGGATCACCTCGCCGTTCAGCGCCCGCAACTTCGTGCGACGCAGCGAGACGTCCTCGACCACACCCTGGAGCTCGTGCGCGGCCACGATGACGACGGAGTCGCCGACCGAGTACCAGCGCTCGGCGAACATCGCGAGCCCGGCGATGATGTCGACAAGGATCCTCTGGGCGGCGAAACCGGACACGATCAGGAGGAACGAGGCGCCGGCGAGTGCGGCCAGCCGGTCCACCCCTCCTGTCAGCTGGGCCACCGAGAGGAAGAAAGCAGCGGCGAACGCGGCGTAGCCGATGCCCGTGCGGATGACGCTTACAAGCGTCTCCCGCCGCTTCAGGTCAGCGATCCCGGTCGCCTCGAGCTCGCTCTCGGCGTGGCGACGGTCGTGCCAGGCGAGGAGGCGCCGTGCCACCGCCGCGCTGACGCGCGAGACGATGAAGGCAAGCGCGAAGAGCGCCGTGATGACGACGACCCTTCCCCAGGGCGAGGAGAGGGGCGTATTGTCGTTCAGCAGACTGATGAAGGGATCGAGCATCTCGTTGGTCAAGGTATCGGCGCCTGCGCTCGACCCTCAAGCCGAACGCGGCGTCTCTAACTCGGTCTTAACGCAAACCGCCCACCGCTTTATTCCGTAACCGGACCGTGTCGATCCGCATCGCGCTCGTCGTGACCGCCCTCGCCTTCCCGGCCGCCGCCGGCGCGGCGACGGTCGACGTCGACATCAGGGACTTCGAGTACCAGCCGGCCTCGGTCACCATCGCGGTGAACGACACCGTGCGCTGGACGAACCGGGGCGCCTTCACCCACACGGCGACGTCGGACACGCCCGGGCAGTTCGATTCCGGCGACTTGATCACGAACGCTCAGTTCCCTCATACCTTCATGACGCCGGGCACCTTTGCCTATCACTGCTTCTACCACCCCACCATGACCGGGACGGTGACAGTGGTTGCACCGGGAACGCCGCTCCCGCCACCCGAGCTCCGGGTCGGCGATCGACGCGTTCGGGAAGGTGACGGCGGGTTCAGGAGTGCCGTCTTCGTTGTGCGACTCTCCCAGGCGAGCTCGACGTTGGTGGAGGTCATGTTCGGGACCGCGAACGGGACCGCTCGCCGCCGTTCCGACTACCGAGCACGCAGTGGAACGGTCACCTTTGCGCCCGGGCAGACGGTGAAGCGAGTCGCCGTCCGCGTCGTCGCGGACCTCCGTGACGAGCGAAGAGAAACGTTCTGGCTCCTGCTGCACGACCCGACGGGCGCGACTCTGGCCGACCATCGGGGTCGCGGCCTCATCGTCGACGACGATTAGCCGGCACCGTACGTAGGGGCGGGATTAAACCCGCCCCTACGAGGGAGCTGCCGACTAATGCTGGAGACCGAGGCGGCGATGCCGCACGACGAACGCGGCGCCGGCGGCTGCGAGCAGGAACGCGATCCCGCCGGCGACGAATGGCCAGACTGGGAACGCATCCGTGTCGCCCGCTGTGGGCACGCTCGGTGAGACCGGAGCCGTGGCCGGCCCGTCAATGTAGACGACCGGGTACTCATACGACCGGTCGGTGACACCGTCGTACGCCTCGTAGGTCCAGAAGCCCTTGTCCGGGAAGACCACGTTGACGGTGTACACGCCGGGCTTGTCGGTCGGCTTGGCGGCGAAGTCCTGGGCGAACCCGGTCTTGTCGCTGTGGATCGTGATGCCGGGCTTGGCCTGAGCCAGCATCTCCGGCGTCCCGTCGATCAACTGCATTTCCGTGTTCCACGGGTCGCCCGCGTTCGTCCCGTACGGCGTCGTGGAAAGCTCGACGCCTCCCTCCTTGGCGAGGGCGCCGGCCGCCAGGAAGGCCGCGGCCATCACCGCGGCAAGAAAGCTCACTGTAAAGCGTCGCATCGTCTCGGCCTCCCGTTCGATCTTTGACGCTACTACACCACGCGCGCGCGAACGGTTCCGCCGCGTCGCTCGAGGACGACGACGACCGATGCGGCGTTGTTCGTGTAGTCGCTCTCGCGCAGGGTGCGGTCGACATTGACCGCGTGGATGAGGCGGTAGCGTCCGGAAGCGACTCCGGTCACGTCAACGTACTGACCCTCGAGCTGGGGGACGTAGTCATCGCCGAAACCGGGGGAGAGGCCCTGCCTGAGGACGAGCCGCTCGGGCTGTCCGCGCCCGCACTCCTGTGTCCAGACGGGACGCGGAGGCTCGGCCGGAAGCGTCTCGCCGCTGTCGGTCTCGTAGCGGTCGCCGACGCAGAAGCCCGTCTTCCGATCGGGCGTGACGAGGCGCCCGTCGAGCGTTCGGAGCTCGTAGCGCTCGAAGCCGAGCAGGTGCCAGTGCGCGTGGGTCTCGGAGCGGACGTAGCGCAGTTGGCCGGGAGTCCCGTACGCGCGGCGAGAACCGTTGGAGCGTGCGACCACCTGCCGCACCGACATGCCGGGCTCGTCGCGGCCGGCGCGGCTCGCTTCGAGAACGAGTGGACCGGCGCCGCGATTGTCGACGGCTGAGAGGAAGGTGAGGAGAAACCGGTCGCCGTCCGGGACGACCTGCACTGCTCTGGGCGGCGTCTGCACGAGGTCGGGCAGGAGCTCCTCCGCGCCGCCACCGCACCCGGCGAGGGCGAGCGCGGCGAGCGAGATGGCGGCGGCTCGCGCGCCCTGCGTTCCTTTGGA
>JBBDMP010000051.1:0-6490 GCA_040878265.1 Gaiellales bacterium
CCGAACTGGGAAAACGCCTCGAGCTCCCGGTACTGCGCCAGGTCGAGCCGCAGGCGGCCGGCCACCTTCCGCATCGCGCGCACCTGGGCGTTGCCCCCGACGCGCGAGACCGAGATGCCGACGTTGATCGCCGGCCGGACGCCCGAGTAGAAGAGGTCGCTCTCGAGGAAGATCTGGCCGTCCGTGATCGAGATGACGTTCGTCGGGATGTACGCGGACACGTCCCCCGCCTGCGTCTCGATCACCGGCAGGGCGGTCAGCGAGCCGCCGCCCTCGGCGTCGGAGAGCTTGCAGGCGCGCTCGAGCAGCCGTGAGTGCAGGTAGAAGACGTCCCCCGGGAAGGCCTCGCGGCCCGGCGGGCGGCGCAGGAGCAGCGACATCTGCCGGTAGGCGTCGGCGTGCTTCGAGAGGTCGTCGTACATGCAGACGGCGTGGCGGCCGCCGTAGAGAAAGAACTCGCCCATGGCGCAGCCGGCATAGGGAGCCATCCACTTGATCGGGGCGGCCTCGGACGCGGACGCGGTGACGATGATCGTGTACTCCATCGCGCCCGCCTCTTTGAGGCGCTCGTAGACCTGCGCGACGGTCGAGGCCTTCTGCCCGATCGCCACGTAGATGCAGATCATGTCCTGGCCCTTCTGGCTCAGGATCGTGTCCACGAGGATCGCGGTCTTCCCCGTCGAGCGGTCGCCGATGATGAGCTCCCGCTGGCCGCGGCCGATCGGGATCATCGAGTCGATCGCCTTGATCCCGGTCTGGAGCGGTTCCTTGACCGGCTGGCGCTGGACGACTCCCGGCGCCTTGAACTCGAGGTTTCGGGTCTCCGAGGTCTTCAGCGGCCCGGCGCCGTCGAGCGGCTGGCCGAGCGGGTCGACGATGCGCCCGACGAGCTCGTCCCCGACCGGAACGGACATGACGTTCCCGGTGCGGCGAGCCGGCTCGCCCTCCTTGACCTCGGCCCAGCTGCCGAAGAGCGCGACCCCGACGTTGTCCTCCTCGAGGTTGAGCGCGATTCCGGTGACGCCGTGCTCGAGCTCGAGCATCTCCATCGCGACGCAGTTCTCGAGGCCGTAGACGCGGGCGATGCCGTCACCGATCTGGAGGACGGTCCCGACCTCCGCGAGGTCGGTCTCCACATCGAACTCCTCGATCCTTTTCTTGAGGATCGAAGTGATCTCCTCTGGGCGGAGCTTCACGCCGCTGAGGTTATCCGAGATGTGTGCGCTCTTAAGGGCGGTAGCGCCGCATGCCGTCGTGCAGGACGACGGTCGGGACCGACCCGGGCCCGCGGTAGAAACCTTGCTTCACGTAGACGCCCAGGGCCGGGTAGAGGGTCGGCGCGGATGTGCGCGGGACGCGCCGGCGCCCGTTGACCCAGACCTCCACGAATCCTCGACGGGCGTCCGCGGACCACCGGACATGGAAGCGGAAGTGGTACCACCGGCCGCGCCGAAGCGTGCCGAGGTTCCAGTCCCGTTCCCAGGTCGGCTCACAATCGAGCCGAAGGGCTCCGAGGAGTGTTAGTACGCGTCTGTGCGGCATTGGGGGGAGTGCCGGCCGGGTGGACGGCTAACCCGGCCCGAGCATTCTGATCGGCTGGTGTAAGGATCTTCTTAAGGGACGGACCCGGCTGGGTCAGGCGGGCTCGAGAAGCTCTTCTCGGAGCTCCTCCAAGCGGTGCCGCACGCTCGCGTCGAGCCGCTGAGAGCCCGCCTGGATGACGATGCCGCCGATCAGCTCCGGGTCGACAGACCTCGTCGCCTCGACCTTGCGACCGGACGCTTTCTCGATCTGGCGGACGATCTCCGCGGCGTCCTTGTCGGACAGCTCGACCGCCGTCGTCAGCTCGAGCTCGAGGACGCGCTCCTCCGCCGCGAGGAGGCGCTCCCATTCCTTGTGCATCTCCTCGACCTCTCCGATCCGGCCTTTCTCGGCGAGCACGCGGAGGAAGTTGAGGAAGCGCTCGTCCGCGCCCGAGAGCAGCTGCTCCAGGGTCTCGCGCTTGGCACGCGACTCGATCTGGGGGTTCCGAAGGAAGGAACGAAGGTCGTCCGACGCGGCGAGGGCGGCGACAAAGTCTCGGTACTCGTTCCGGATCGGCTCGACAGCCTTCTGGTCCTTGGCTGCCGCCAGAAGCGCCTCTGCGTACACGCGGTGAACGACGGCCACTTTTTAGAGGCCGCCTTTCTCGCATCTCGGGCTCCCTGGGTTGCTGCAACGCGTCGCGTCGCGGTGTCCTCGGTCGCGCTCGTAGCCTCTGGCTACGAACACTCCCTGCGTCCTTGCGACGCTCGCGTTTCGCGGCCAGGAAGCACGATCTGATCGAAAGGTGACCTCCACTAGTTGTCGGACGCCAACTGCTTGACGTCCACTTCTTCGATCGTCTCGTCGATGAGGCGGCGTTGGTCGTCGTCATCCAGTGCCTTGCCGGTCACCTTCTCGGCCGCGAGGAGGGTCAACTCGACGACGTCGCGACGGATCTGCTCCCGGAACTTGCGGTTCTCTGCCTCGAGCGCCCGGTTGTTCTCCTCCAGCCTGCGCTTGAGGTCTTCCTCCGCCTCGCGGCGAGACCGCTCGAACTGCTGCTGGGCCTGGCGGCGGGTTTCCTCGAGGATCCGGTCCCGCTCGGCCCGGGCCTCTTCGCGCTCGCGGGCCGTAAGCTCGCGGAGCTCGCGGGCTTCCTCCCGCGCCTTGTCGGCGGCGTCGAGCGCGTCGCGAATCCGCTCGCGGCGCTGGTCGATCAACGCCTGGATGCGGCTGAAGGCGACTCGGCGGAGGACGAAGAGGACGAGCAGGAACGTGAGGATCGTCCAGATCATCAGGCCGGGGACGACCGAGATGAGGTCGCCGCCGCCGCTCTCTTCCTGTGCGAATACGAGCATCAGACCAGGACGTAGGCCAGGAGCCCGCCGAGCAGGGCGTAGAAGACAACCGCCTCGGTGAGCGCGAAGCCCAGCCACTGGATGCCGGTGAGCTCGCCGCGCAGCTCCGGCTGGCGCGCAACCGCCTGGATCATCGAGCCGAAGATGGTGCCGATGCCGATGCCGGCGCCCACGGCCCCGAGGCCGACGCCGACGCCGAACGCGATTGCCTTGCCGAGATCGGCGAGGCCCGCGTCCGTGGTTTGGGCAAGCAGAATGTCCAAGTCTCCCTCCCTGTTCAGTGTTCCGGTTCGATGGCGGTGCCGATGTAGATCGCGGACAGAAGCGCGAAGACGAACGCTTGGATGGTCACGACGATGACGACCTCGAAGAGGTACACGGCGGTGGCGACGGGAACCGAGATGATCGCGAGCGCGAGGTTCCCGAAGATGAAGATGAGGCCGAGCATGACGAGGATCAGCATGTGGCCGGCGAGCATGTTGGCGAAGAGGCGCACCGAGAGCGAGATGAGGCGCATGAATTGCGAGATCACCTCGAGCGGCACGATCAACCCGAGCAGGCCCTTCGGCGCGCCAGCGGGGATCCAGCTCTTGAAGTAGCCGACGGGGCCGTTGTAGCGGATGCCCTCGACGTGCGTGGCGAGGAACGTGATCAGCGCCAGCCCGAGGGTGACGGAGAGGTTCGCGGTCGCCGCGTAGATCCCCCACGTCGGCAGCTCCACGCCCGCGACCTCGAATTTCTCGCTCGAGATCGGGAGAGGGATGAAGCCGATCATGTTCAGCATCCAGATGAAGAGGAAGAGCGAGGCGACGTAGGGGAACCAGCGGCCGATTGCCTTGGAGGGCAGGTTGCCCTCCGCGATCTGCCCCTGGAGGAACTCGTAGAGCCCTTCCCCGGTCGTCTGGCGACGGCTGGGCCTGAGTGACAAGCCGAAGCGCATCACCCAGATCCCGAAGAGGATCGTCACGATCGCCCCCAGCCAGAGATAGACGACCGCCTTGTTCACGGAGAGGTCGATCGGGCCGAGCTCGAGCGGGATCCACGGATCGAGCTGGAACTCGTGCTGCGGCTGGAAGTCCTCGGTTGCTGCGAAAACGAGGCTCATCCGCGCTGCTCCCCACCGAAGTAAAGGGTCAGGCTGAGGGCAAGCTCAAGGGTGTACGCGGCCGCGTAGACGAGCGCCCCCGCGAATGCCAGGCGCGGGTCGACCAGGGCGATCGCGAGCAGGCCGAGCATCAGGACGATCCCGCGCGTCATCATCCCGAAGGCGACCACGCCCGAACCGCGCAGCGTCGGCTCGCCGATTCCGGCCCGGTTGAGGACGATGCCGGCGAGCTGGCTCGCGAGCCAGAGGCCGGCCCCGAGCGCCCAGCTCTCGACCCGCCAGCCCGCGACAAGGAACACCGGGAGAGATAGCGCGATGAGCGCGCCGCCCGCCACGACAGCCACGCGCCGGTCGGGGAGCGGCCGCGGCGCGAGCAGCGTGGCCACTAGAAGGCTCCCCTGTAGCGGACGTAGACAGACACGATTGCGGCCGGAATGCCGACGACGGAGCCGATCGCCATGCCGATGCCGACCGAGCCGGCCGCGAGACCGAGAAGCGCCCCCAGCCCGACGCACGCAAACAGCACGCCCGCGAGGAGAGCGCCCGCCCCGAGCGGGTCGAGCGAGGTGCGTCCGGCCGTCACTGCGCGGGTCATCCTATCCGGGGTCAGCTTACCAGCCCGTTCGAGACTTTGTGACAGCGGCCTTCTTCTTTTTATGCGGTAGACGGGGCTGTCTCAGGGCGACTTTGTGCGGACAGCCGGGCCCCGAGCTCCAGCACGACCTCAAGGAGCAGGTCGACGTCGTCCGGGCCGGTCCGCCAGTTGACGATCGCGGGGCGAAACGCGACCCGTCCGTCGTAGCGCGTCGTGCCGACGTACACGCGCCCGTCCGCCAGGACCGCTTCCCCGAGCCGGGCGTTGAGGGCATCGAGCTGCTCCTCCCCCACGCCCTCGGGCCGGTAGCGGAAGCAAACGATGTTGAGCGGGACGTCGGCGAGTCGCTCCAGATCCGGCGCCTGGTCAATCCGGGCCGCGAGCCTTTGCGCCAGGTCGAGGTGCCGCTCCACCATCTCCCGATAGCCGCGCCGCCCGTATGCGCGAAGCGTCGCCCACGTCGCAAACGAGCGGGCGCGCCGGGAGCCCTCCGGGGTCGAGTAGGCGAGGGTCGGTCGTGCGTCATCAAGACCGGGCAGGTATGCGGCGGTGACGCCGAAAATCCGGGAGAGAGGCCCGGCGTCGCGCAAGAAGGCGAAGCCGCAGTCGTGCGGGACGTTGAGCCACTTGTGCCCGTCCGCGGTGGCCGAGTGCGCCCGCTCGACGCCCTCGACGAGGTGCGAGGTCCGGGGCGAGAGGCGGGCGAAGAGCCCGAAGGCGCCGTCGACGTGGAGCCAGGCACCGTGCTCTTCGGCCAGCTCGGCGAGCTCGTCGATCGGGTCGAAGTCGCCCGCGTTCACCTCGCCCGCGTTGCCGATGAGGATCGCGGGGGCGCTGTCCAGACTCGAAAGGGCGTCGCGCAGGGCGGGGACGTCGAGGCGGCCGACACCGTCGCGGGAGAGGATCTTCACGGTCTCCTGGCCGATTCCGAGCATCCCGAGCGACTTGTAGGAGCTCGAGTGAAGGTAGCCACTCGAGAAGACGGGCGGCGGCGGGAGACCGGCGAGGCCTTGCTCGTCCACGTCCACGCCGTGGCGCTCTCCCCACCAGCGCCGGGCTGCAGCGAGGCAGACGAAGTTCGCCATGGTCGCGCCGGTCGTGAGCACGCCGCCCCACTCCTGCGGGAGCCGGAAGAGTTCCTTGAGCCAGTCGATCGTGACGAGCTCGAGCCGGGTCGCGAGCGGCGACGTGACCCACGAGGCGGCGTTCTGGTCGAGCGCGGAGGCAAACCAGTCGGCGGCGAGCCCCGCGGGCGTCGCCCCGCCGATGACGAAGTGGAAAAAGCGCCCGCCGGCCGAGGTGATCGAGGCGTCCGGCCCGTCCTGCACGAGCTTCCGGAGCGGCTCGAGCGCGCCGTCGCCCTCCTCGGGCAGGCTGCCCGCGAACGAGTCTGCGGCGTCGTCGGTGTTCTCCGCGCGGAGAGGCCGATCGGCGACCCCGGCCAGGTAGCGCTTTGCCTCCGCGGCAACGAGGTCGAGCGCGGCGTCGAGCTCGCGCGGATCCATCACGCGCTCTTGAGAGCGCGTTCCTCCCGCGCCTCGCGCCGCCGTTCCGCCCACGCGCGCACCCTTCGCAGTTTCAGGATCTCAAGCAGGTATACGACGTACAACGAGGCAGCGAGCGCGACGATTCCGATCGAGGCCGCGAGGACGGTCGGCCAGAAATGCCATTCGCCGTGGGCGCGGAAAGGAACGAAGCGGGTGGCGAGCGCGCCGCCCGCGAGGATCGCGCACCAGGTCCAGAGGTAGACGACGGCCCGCCGCTGCGAGAACCCTCGCCGCAGCAACCGGTAGTGGAGGTGGGTCTGGTCGGGGAGGTAGAGCGGCTCCCGGTACTTGAGGCGGCGGGCGACGACGAAGCCGGTGTCGAGAATGGGCACTGCGAGAACGAAGAGCGGGAAGAAGAGCG
>JBBDMP010000052.1:0-1244 GCA_040878265.1 Gaiellales bacterium
TCGTTCACCGCGACCACGGACGGTCGGGTCCGCGAGCTCGTCGTTCGTGGGAACACCCTTTACGTCGCGGGATCGTTCACGCGCCTGTCCGGCGCCACTCGAGGGAACCTCGGCGCGGTGAACGCCACGACCGGTGCCGTCGATCCCAACCTGAACCTACCGATGACCGATCCGCACGCGGAGGGAACCACGCCGTTCGTGTACACGATCGACGTCTCACCGGACGGCAAGAAGCTCGTCGCGATCGGCAATTTCACCAAGATCGGGGGTATCGAGCGCTGGCAGGCGGGGATGATCGATCTCAGCACGACGCCCGCGATGGTCGCGAACTGGGAGACGGACCGGTTCCGGTCTGTCTGTTCGAGCTCGTTCTTCACGTACATGCGCGATGTCGATTTCTCTCCGGACGGCTCCTACTTCGCCATCGTCACCACGGGGGCGTTCTTCGGCGGCGCGTCGTCAGGGACCCTATGCGACACGGCATCGCGATGGGAGAGCGCTGCGACCGGCGAGAACCTGAACCCGACGTGGACCGACTACTCCGGCGGGGACACCCTTTCGAGCGTTGCCGTCACGGGAACCGCCGTGTATGTGGGCGGCCACCAACGGTGGCTGAACAATCCGTTCGCCGGCGACGCGCCGGGCCCCGGGGCGGTGTCCCGCCAGGGGATCGCCGCCCTCGACCCCGTGAACGGCGTGCCGTTCTCCTGGAACCCGGGCCGGGCGCGCGGCGTGGGAGTTTTCGCGATGTATTCGACGCCCGCCGGCCTCTGGGTCGGCAGCGACACCGACGTGCTCGGAGGCGAGACCCACCGCAAGCTCGGGATGTTCCCAACGGCCGGTGGGACCACCGTTCCGCCCAACCAGCGGTACGGATTGCCGGCCGACCTCTTCAACGCTCCCCTCACGACGTGCGCGCAGACGGACCCCAACGTCTTCCACCGCGTGAACGCCGGCGGGTCTGCTGTTGCAGCGGTCGACTGCGGGCGAGGATGGAGCGCGGATGCATCCGGCACCGACCCCGGCGCGCAGCTCAGAACGTCGGGGAGCAACGCGGCCTCCTGGTCCACCGTCCCGACGAGGCTTCCCTCGGTTCCCAACACCGCGCCGAACGATCTGTTCCTCAGCGAGCGGTGGGATCCGGCAGCGCTCCCGGAGATGGAGTGGGCCTTCCCGGTGGCGATCGGTACCAACGTGCAGGTCCGTCTCTATTTCGCGAACCAGTGCTCATGCACGAACGACCC
>JBBDMP010000053.1:0-6419 GCA_040878265.1 Gaiellales bacterium
ACGGTCCGGACAATCTCTGGGCCGGAAGGGGCGCCGACACGCTCGAGGGCGGAGAGGGCAACGACGTGCTGCACGCCGCAGCCGACGACGGCGAGGTCGACTTCGTCGACTGCGGCCCGGGCGAGCGCGACCGCGCGGTCATCCGTTCCGGCGACGTCGCGGTCGACTGCGAGCGCGTGCGTAGCCTTCCCGCGGGCGAGCCGGGCCCGCGGGGCGAGCGGATCCACGGTACGCCGGGCGACGACATGCTCACGGGCACGGAGGGTCGCGACTTCATCTTCGGCAAGGCCGGGAACGACACGATCGACGGCCTCGGCGGTAGCGACTTCCTCTTCGGCCAGGCCGGAGACGACTCGGTCGTGGGCGGCGACGGCGCCGATTACGCCTGGGGCGCGAGCGGCAACGAACTCGCCGGCGGCCTCGGCAACGATTGGCTCTGGGCCGGCTGGGGCGCGGACACGCTGGCGGGAGACGACGGCAATGACCGGCTGTTCTCCGGCGTGGACGACGCCGCTGTCGACAGCCTCGACTGCGGCGCTGGTGATCGAGACCGCGCGTTTATCCGCCCCGGCGATTTGGCCGTGAACTGCGAGCACGTGCGGACGCTCGCGGGGTAGCTAGACGCTGATCTGAAGCCGGTCGAGGGCGGCGCGGAGCGAGGCGACGTAAGCGCGCAGCGCCTCCGCGCCGCCCTCCTCGGCTACTTCGATCGCCCGACTGCCCACGACGACCCCGTCGGCCAGGGCCGATGCTGCGGCGGCCTGCTCCGGAGTCGCGATGCCGAAGCCAGCGAGCAGGGGCACGTCGGTCACCGACCTCGCCCGCTCGACGAGGTCGCCGAGCTGGGCAGACACCTGTTCGCGGGCGCCCGTTGTCCCCGTCAGCGAGACGAGGTAGAGCCAGCCGTCCGTGCGCTCTCCGGCGAGGCGAACCCGCTCCGCCGGCGTCGTGGGCGCAACGAGGTGGATCCGCGCCAAGTCGGGCTGTGCCTCGATGGGCAGGTCGGCGACGATGAGGCTCGTCGCGCCGGCCTTGCGGGCGTCGGTTTGAAAGCGCTCATACCCGTAGGCCTCCAGGATCGAGGCGTAAGTCATCGGGATCAGCGGCACCTCGACGCGTGAGCGAACCTCGGCGAGGCACTCGAGGCAGGCGCGGGTGCGCATTCCGGCCGCGAGCGCCCGCTCGCCCGCGAGGCGGATGACAGGCCCGTCGGCGAGAGGATCCGAGAACGGGAACCCGATCTCGAGGAGGTCGGCGCCGCCGTCGACAGCGGCCTCCGCGAGCTCGGGCGTCTCGTGCCCGGCCATGAGGTAGATCGAGAGTCTTTTCACGCTTCGAGCACCACGGAGAGATCCTTGTCCCCACGGCCGGAGAGCCCGACGAGGATGACCTCCTCGTCGAGGGTGAGGGCGTGCGCGACCGCGTGCGCCGGCTCGAGCGCCGGCAGGATCCCCTCCCGTTCGGCGAGGAGGTGGAACGCGGCGAGCGCGTCCTCGTCTGTCGCCGGCACGTACTCGGCTCGCCCGCTGTCCCGCAGGTGGGCGTGCTCGGGCCCGACGCCGGGATAGTCGAGGCCGGCGGAGATCGAGTGGGCGTCGAGGATCTGCCCGTCCTCGTCCGCGAGGATGGATGAGCGCGAGCCGTGGAGGACGCCGGCGCGGCCGCTTCCGAGGCTGGCCGCCCCGGCCGCCTCGACGCCGATCAACCGCACATCCGGGTCGTCCAGGAAGCCGGCGAAGAGGCCGATCGCGTTCGAGCCGCCGCCGACGCAGGCGACGACCGCCTCGGGCAGGCGGCTCTCCGCCTCGAGGAACTGCTCCCGCGCTTCGCGGCCGATCACCGCCTGGAGCTCGCGCACGATCTCCGGGTAGGGATGCGGCCCGGCGCAGGTGCCGATGAGGTAATGCGTTGTCTCGACGTTCGTGATCCAGTCGCGGATCGCCTCGCTGAGCGCTTCCTTGAGCGTCTTCGTCCCGAACTCGACCGGCCGGACCTCGGCGCCGAGGAGGCGCATACGCTCGACGTTCGGGCGCTGCCGGCGCATGTCCTCGGAGCCCATGTAAACGACGCATTCGAACCCGAAGCGGGCGCAGACGGTTGCCGTCGCGACGCCATGCTGGCCGGCTCCGGTCTCGGCGACGATCCGCTGCTTGCCGAGCCGGCGGGCGAGAAGCGCCTGCCCCACCGCGTTGTTGATCTTGTGGGCGCCCGTGTGGCAGAGGTCCTCACGCTTCAGATAGATCGTGTGGCCCTCGGCGAGCCGCTCGGTGCGGTAGAGGGGGGTGGGCCGGCCCACGTAAGTGCGCTGGAAGTGCGCGAGCTCCTCCTCGAACCCCGCGTCGCCGCGTACCGCCGACCAGCCGCGCTCGAGCTCCTCGAGTGCGGGGACAAGAGTCTCCGGAACGAACGCGCCCCCGTAGGCGCCGAAATAACCCCTCTGCTCGACGCTCATCGCGCCGCCTCGACGAACGCGCGCACGCGCGCGTGGTCCTTGATGCCCGGCTGGAGCTCGAGGCTCCGGCTCGCGTCCACGCACCACGGCCGCACAGCCTTGATCGCCGCGCCGACGTTCTCGGGCCCGAGGCCGCCCGCGAGCAGCACGCGGCCTTCGCTCCGCGCCGCACGCGCCCAGTGCGCTTCGTCTTCATCCAGCCAAGGCAGGTCGAGGACCTCCGCGACCGTCTCGCCGTCCCGGAGGAGGATGCCGTCGCGGGACCGGTGGCCGTTTTCCTGCGTGTACAGCTGAACGAGGTCGGCGCCGACGTCGCCGGGCTCACCGACGAAGACCCCGACGGAGAGCATCGTCTCGGGGACGGCCAGGACTCCCGGCGCACGGCGCGGGCTCTCGGCGAGCACGAATCCCGCCAGGTCGGCACCGGCCTCGGCCGCCGCGGCCACGTCCTCCTCACGAGTCAGGCCGCACACCTTGACCAGGGGGCGGGCGACGAGCTCGGCCAGCTTCGCCGCCGGGTCGGGCGCGCGCATGAGCGCGGAGCCGACGAGAATCGCGTCGGCGCCCGCGAGCTCTGCGGCCGCACCTTGCGCGCGGGACGAGATGCCGCTCTCGGCGACGACGATGCGGTCCCGCGGAGCTTTCGCCACGAGCTCGAGCTGGGCACGGCGGTCGATCGCGAACGTGCCGAGGTCGCGGGCGTTCAAGCCGATCACCTCTGCGCCGAGCGAGACCGCGCGTTCGAGCTCCTCCTCGTCGTGCGCCTCTACGAGCGCATCCAATTCGAGCTCGTACGCTGCGCGCACGAGCTCGAGGGTGTTCGCGTCATCCAGGTCTCGGAGCAGCAAGAGAACGGCGTCGGCTCCATTCGCGCGGGCCTCGGAGAGGGCCACGCGATCTCTGAAGAACCCCTTGGCGAGCAGGGGAAGGCTCGTCCGCCCCCGCGCAGCCCGGAGGTCCTCGAAGGAGCCGCCGAAGCGCTCGTCGACGAGGATGGAAACGGCTGTCGCGCCGGCTCCCTCGAACTCACGAGCGAGCAACCCGGGGTCGGCGTTCGGGCGAAGGTCGCCCGCCGAGGGGGAGCGGCGCTTCACCTCGGCGATGGCCGAGAGGCCACGAGTCAGGAGTGCGTCGGCGAAGCGACCCATCAGGCGGCTACCGGCTTTCCCGAGAAGGCGATCAACGCCTCCAGCCGCTCACCCGCTGCGCCCGAATCCACCGCTTCGGCGGCGAGCGGGTAGCCCTGGCCGAGATCTCGGGCGTGCCCGGCGGCGGCGATGGCCCCAGCTGCGTTCAGGAGGACCGCTTCACGCTTCGGCCCCTTCGCCCCGGCGAAGATCTCCCTGATCGTCGCGGCGTTCTCCTCGGGTGAGCCTCCGGCGAGGTCGCCGGGACGGCAGCGAGGGACGCCGAATTCGCGCGGATCGATCTCGCGCCGACGCACACGCCCGCCCGTGACTTCGCAGACGAGATTCGGGCCGGCCGGGGAGAGCTCGTCGATCCCGCCCGCGCCGTGGACGACGAAGGCCCGCGTCGCCCCCAAACGCGCGAGGACCGCGGCGATCGTGGGCACGAGCTCCGGCGCGTAGACCCCCACGACCTGGGCGCGGGCACCCGCCGGGTTCGTGAGCGGGCCGAGGACATTGAAAACCGTCCTCGTGGCCAGCTCGCGCCGGATGGGGCCGGCGTGGCGCATGGCCGGGTGGTGTGAAGGAGCGAAGAGGAAGCCGAAGCCGAGCTCGTCGATCGAGCGCTCGATCCGCTCGGGCGGCTGCTCGAGCTCGAACCCGAGCGCTTCGAGGACGTCGGCCGAGCCCGAGGCCGACGAGACGGCGCGGTTGCCATGTTTCGCGACACCCGCGCCCGCGGCCGCCGCGACGAGGGCGGCAGCCGTTGAGATGTTGAACGTGCGCGCGCCGTCCCCACCCGTCCCGGCGGTGTCGACGAGGTCTTCACGCTGCGGCCGCACCGCCACGGCGTGGGCTCGCATCGCCTCGGCGCAGCCGGCGATCTCGTCGGCCGTCTCCCCTTTGACACGGAGGGCCACGAGGAAGCCGCCGATCTGCCCGGGAGTCGCTTCGCCGGCCATGATCTCCAACATGACCTCCCGCGCCTGGCGGCGCGAAAGGTCATGACCTTCCAGCAACCGGGCGAGCGCTTGCTGGATCACCGGCGCCCCTCGAGGAAGTTCTTGCCCAGCGCCGGCCCAGCGGGAGTGAGGACCGACTCGGGGTGGAACTGGATGCCGACGATCGGAAGCTCGCGGTGCCGCACGGCCATGACCTCGCCGTCTTCCGTCGTCGCGCACACCTCGAGCGAATCCGGAACCGCTGTCGCCGCGAGCGAGTGGTAGCGGCCGGCCTCGAGCGGGTCGGGCAGGCCCTCGAAGAGCCCGCGCCCGTCGTGGCTGACCGAGCTCGCCTTGCCGTGGACGAGGCGGCGGGCCGAGCCGACCTCGCCTCCGAAGGCCTCCACGATTGCCTGGTGCCCGAGGCAGACGCCCAGCGTGGGGATGCGTGGCCCGAGCCGCTTCACGATCTCGATCGTCGCGCCTGAGTCCTGCGGCCTCCCCGGGCCCGGCGAGATGACGAGGTGACTCGGTGCGAGCCGCTCGGCTTCGTCGGCGTCGAGCGCGTCGTTCCGTAGCACGGTTACCTCCGCGCCGAGCTCCTGGAAGAGGTGCGCGAGGTTGTACGTGAAGGAGTCGTAGTTGTCGATCAAGAGGATCACGCGCTCTCCGCCTCCTCGATTGCCACTTCGAGCGCGGCGAGCTTGCGCAGGCACTCCTCGTGCTCGGCCGCCGGATCCGAGTCGGCCACGATCCCCGCGCCGGCCTGAAGCCGCGCGAGCCCATCGGCCAGAACCACCGTGCGGATGCCGATGCACGTGTCGAACGCGCCGCCCGGAAGGGCGTAGCCGACAGCGCCCGCATACGGCCCGCGCCTGTAGCCCTCGAGCTCGGAGATGATCTGCATCGCGCGGATCTTCGGCGCGCCCGAGACCGTGCCCGCCGGGAAGCAGGCGCGGAGCAGGTCAAACGGACCGTGCCCGGGTAGGAGCTCGCCCGCCACCTCCGACACGAGGTGCGTGACGTGTGAATAGCGCTCGGGCTCGAGGAAGCGGCCGACGCGGACTGAGCCCGGGTGGCAGACCCGCGAGAGGTCGTTCCGACCGAGGTCGACGAGCATGACGTGCTCGGCCCGGTCCTTCTCTGAGGCGAGCAGGTGCTCTGCGTCCCCCTCGCCCGGGGCGGTGGTCCCCGCGATCGGGTTCACGCTCGCGCGGCTTCCCTCCAGCTTCACGAGCGTCTCCGGTGAGGACCCGACGAGCGCGATCCCGTCGAGGTCGAGGAGGAAGTGGTAAGGGGAGGGGTTGATGCGGCGGAGCGACCGGTAGAGCCCGAGGGCAGAGGCGTTCGTCGGTCGCTCCGCTCGCTGGGAAAGGACGATCTGGAGGGCGTCACCGGCGACGATGTGCTCTTTTGCGCGCAGGACTCGCTCCTCGTACTTCTCGCGAGAGGGGAACCGTTGTGTCCGGCCGTGAGGCGCCTTCGACGGTGGGGTTTCCGGCAGGTCGCGCTCGAGCAACGCGGCGACCTCGTCGCGGTCGCCGGCGAGAACCTCGGCCACGCTCGCCGCGTGGTCGAAGCGCACGAGCGTGTCCGCGACTACGAAGCGGCTCTCGGGCAGGCCCGCTCCTTCGTCCGGCAGCGCAACCGTGGGCTCGAGCTTCGCGATGTGGTCGTAGCCCAGATAGCCCACGACCGGCCGCCCGGCGGCGAGCTCGCGCTCAGCCAGCTCGAAGTCGACGAGTCGCGCGCCCGCGCCGACGAGGCTGTAGCGGCCCAGGCGTCCCTTCTCGACCGACTCGAGCAGGAAGCTCGCGGGCGCTCCCCGGCGCAGCCTCAAATAGGCCCCGAGAGGGGTGATGAGGTCGGCGTGGATGTCGGTTGCGATCGTCATGGCAA
>JBBDMP010000054.1:0-6308 GCA_040878265.1 Gaiellales bacterium
CGTTCTGCTCGATGCGATCCGCTTCCCGAGCGACCCGGAGGAGACGATCCTGGAGCAGAACGAGCTCGCCGTTCTCCTCCGGAGTGACCGCGTCGAGCACATCGCCGACGGTGCGCGTGAGCTCTTCGAGGGCGATCTCGGTTTTCTCGCGCCGACGAGCATCCGCAAGGGCTTCGCCGGAGGCGGGTTCGAGGGCGGGCAGGGCTTGCCCAAGCGCATGGCCCTGGCCGCGGGGATCCAGGGCGCCGAGCTCATCCCGGACGGCTCCGAGCTCTTCCTCGGCTTTACCTCGAGCCAGAAGGCGGGTATCGGCCCGCTCCGCATCGTCAATTTCGAGACGCTCGGGCTCGTCGACCTTTCGGCGAGCGAGTACTTCCGCGGCGGGACGAGCATGCACCTCTCCCACCTCTTCGAGGACCTCGAGGCGTGGTACCTCGACTTCGACCACGACGAGCGCGTGCACACGGCCTTCCGGCCGGACCTGCGCGTGCCCGAGGGGACGAAGACCGTTGCGCAGGGGCCCGACGACGTCGCGTCGCCCGCCGACGTCGCCGGTGGGTTCAAGCGCGAGCGGAGAATCGGGCACAGCGCGGCAATTCAGACGACCTCGCGCCTGCTCGAGGACGTGACGGGCCCCGACGGGACGGTTTTCCCGAAGGGGTCGGCGATCCCGGACCGGGCCGACTTCAACACCCTCGACAACCCGTTCTTCTGGAGCGCGCAGCCGGACCGCGACGAAATGGCCGACGGGCCTGCGGCCGGTGTCCACTTCCTCGTCTTCAACCCGACGAGCGACGACTTCCACCGCAACCGCCTCGCGATGGACGGAGTCTTCCCCGACGGAACGAAGCTCGAGTTCGAGCCGCGCTCGCGTGGCCAGGGCTTCAACGCGGTGCTTCGCACCACTCATCGGCAGAACTTCCTCGTGCCGCCCCGTCGGCACCGAGCCCTGCCGTTGGTCGAACTCCTGACGTAGGGGCGGGATATATCCCGCCCCTACCCGAAGAACGCTTTCGCCGTTTCGTACCAGTCGGGCGGCACGGTCTTCAGCTTGGCGACGGCGTCCTTGAGCGGCACGGCGACGATGCGGTCGCCCTGGAGGGCGGCCATGAGGCCGAAGCTCCCCTCGTGCACGAGGTCGGCGGCCTTGAGGCCGTAGCGGGTCGCCAGGATGCGGTCGCGGGGCGTGGGTGAGCCCCCGCGCTGGACGTGACCGAGCACGGTGACGCGCGTCTCGAACCCCGTGCGCTCCTCGATCTCCCGGGCAAGAGCCTCGCCGACTCCACCCAGGCGCACGTGCCCGAACTCGTCGCTTGCGTCCGGTCCCTGGCCCACCTGCTGCCGCTCCCCCGACTCGTACGTCAGCTCGTACCCCTCGCTGACGACGACGATGGAGAAGTCCTTGCCCCGCTCGTGGCGGTGCCGCAGGTCCTCGCACGCCTCCTCGACCGTGATCGGCTGCTCCGGGATGAGGATGACGTCGGCGCCGCCCGCGATGCCGCTCATGACGGCGATCCACCCGGTGTGGCGGCCCATCACCTCGACGACCATGACGCGGTTGTGCGACTCGGCCGTCGTATGCAGGCGGTCGATCGCCTCCGTCGCGATCCATACAGCCGTGTCGAACCCGAACGTGTAGTCGGTGGCGGAAAGGTCGTTGTCGATCGTCTTCGGGACGCCGACGACCGGAAAGTCCTCCTCCTCGTGCAGGCGGGCCGCGACCCCGAGCGTGTCTTCCCCGCCGATGGCGACGAGCGCGTCGAAGCCCTGCGTCTTGAAGTTCTCGCGCAGGCGCTCGAGCCCGTCGTCGCTCTTGAAGGGATTCGTCCGAGACGTCCCGAGGATCGTGCCGCCGCGGGGCAGGATTCCCGAGATCTCCCGGGGCCCGAGCGGCTGGAAGAGGCCCTCGACAAGCCCGCGCCACCCTGCGCGGATGCCGATTACCTCATAGCCGCGAGAGAGCGACCTGCGAGTGACAGCGCGGATGACCGCGTTCAATCCGGGGCAGTCGCCTCCGCCGGTGAGGACTCCGACCCGCTTGGACATCGTGCCTAACTTTGCAGGCCGTTAATCGTCTTTGCCGTCGAAGTTGTCTGAGTGAGGGGAGCCGGAATGCCGAAGGCGGGAGTCGAACCCGCACGGGGCAAAGCCCCACTGGATTTTGAGTCCAGCGCGTCTTCCAGTTCCGCCACTTCGGCGCGCCTCATCTCGGGACAGCTTATCCGCGGCGCACGCCATTCGGAACGGGCTTGCTGGAGACCTCCAGCGGAGTCATAATTGTCCACCCGAAGAGGAGCGGCCGAGTTTTGGGTGGCAGTGTCGACGGCGTAGTGGGGCAAATGAGGAGGAGAGTGTGAAACGAAGGACATTGTTGGCGGTAGTGATCTTGCTAGTGGGGGTGTTCGCCTTCGCGGCTGCGAGCTGCGGCGGCGACGACGACGGTGACGGAACTGTGCCGCCCGCCGAGACGGGCGAAGAGGGAGCACAGGGCGACAATCAGGTGACCGCGCTTCCTTCGGCCGCCTGCGAGGCCGTCGAGTACGAGGGCGACGGCGAGCCTGACGTCCTGATCGCGACCGACCTGCCGATGCAGGGCTCGTCGCGGACCCAGACGGTGCAGATGGTCGAGGCCACCCGCTTCGTGCTCGAGCAGCACGGCTGGAAGGCCGGCGGACTCGACATCGCGTTCCAGGCCTGCGACGATTCGACCGCGCAGGCCGGCAAGTGGGACTCGGGCAAGTGCGCGCAGAATGCCCAGGCCTACGCGTCCAACGCAGATGTCGTGGGCGTCCTCGGGACGTTCAACTCCGGTTGCGCCGCGATCGAGATCCCGGTCCTGAACCAGGCTCCGGGCGGCGGCGTGGCGATGGTCTCGCCGGCGAACACGTACGTCTGCCTCACCGAGGCAGGGCCCGGATGCGCGGGTGACGAGCCGGACAAGTACTACCCGGCCGGCACGCGCAACTATGCCCGCGTGGTCGCGCACGACGCCTATCAGGGCGCGGCCGTGGCCCAGTTCGCGCAGAACCTCGGCGTCACGAGCGTCTATGTCCTCAACGACAAGGAGGCCTACGGCCTGGGCGTGGCGGAGAACTTCCGTAACGCCGCCGAGTCGCTCGGAATCGAGATCGCGGGCTTCGCGGCCTGGGATCCGAAGGCGTCGAGCTACGAGGCGCTCATGAACACGATCGAGGGCACCGGGGCGGACGCGGTCTTCCTAGGCGGCCTGATCTGCGAGAACGGCGGCCAGGTGATCAAGGACAAGGTCGCGGTGCTCGGCGACAACGTCGAGGATCCCTCGCAGGGCGTCGTCCTGCTCATGCCGGACGGCTTCACGACGCAGGCGACGATCGACGAGGCCGGCGCGGCCTCCGCTGGGGCGTTCTCGAGCGTCGCCGGCGTCCCGGCCGATCAGCTGACCGGGGCCGGCAAGGAGTTCGTCGACGCCTTCATGGCGGAGACGGGCGCCGAGCCGCCGCTCGAGCCGTACACGGCCTACGCAGCGCAGGCGACGGCGATCCTGCTCAATGCGATCGAGCAGGGCGGTGACGATCGGGCAGCCGTGATTGAGGCCCTCTTCAAGACCAAGCTCACGGACCAGATCATCGCCCCGAACGTCGAGGTCAATCCGGAGACGGGTGACATCACCCCGGGCGTCGTGACGATTTACGTCGCGAGGGACACGTTCGAGACACAGGAGATCATCACGCCCGAGGATGCTCTCATCGAGGCCGCGAAGGGCGCCTAGCGTCCGGCAAACGACCTTGGGGGAGGGCCTCGGCCCTCCCCCAAGGTCTCGAAGGGAAGATCACGGATCGCAACGCAAGCCCGTACCGAGCCTCCCTCTCCTCTCGCGAACCTGCTGAACCGCCCGAGGCCGAGCATCGTCTCGCTGATCGGGCTCGCGATCGTCGGGCTGCTGTTCGTGTGGCTGGTCGGGAACCTGATCAACAACCCGACGCAGTTCTTCAACACGTTCATCATCGGGCTGGCGAACGGGTCCGTGTACGCGCTCGTCGCGCTCGGCTACACGCTCGTCTACGGAATCCTCCAGCTGATCAACTTTGCCCACGGCGACGTTTTCGCGCTGTCCGGGCTCGTGTCGTATTCGATGCTCGTGACCATGCTCGGCGCGACGGGGGACACGTCCACGATCGCCGCCGTCGGGCTGATCGTCGCGACGCTGCTCATCACGATGCCCCTCTTCGCGGCGGGGAATGCGCTCATCGAGCTGGTCGCCTACAGGCGCTTGCGCAAGGCGCCGAGACTGGCACCGCTGATCACGGCCATCGGCATGTCCTTCATCGTGCAGAACGTCGGGCTAGCCTTCTACGGGGTCGAGTTCTACGGCGCCGCGGAGCTCCTGCCTCGCAACGATGTCTTCGACGTCGGGGGCGTGCACCTCCAGGCGAACAAGCTCATCGTCATCCTCATCGTGATTCCTTCCCTGATCGGCCTCACCTGGTTCGTGCGTAGCACGCGGCAGGGGAAGGCGATGCGGGCGACCTCGCAGGACCAGGACGCCGCGGCGATGATGGGCATCAACGTCAACCGGACCATCTCGGTGACGTTCGCCCTCGCGGGTGCCCTCGCCGCCGTGGCGGGGATTCTCTTCCTGCTCCAGTTCAACATGCGCTACGACACCGGCTTCCAGCTCGGGCTGATCGCGTTCACCGCGGCCGTGCTCGGGGGGATCGGCAACCTCTCGGGAGCCGTCCTCGGCGCCCTGTGCATCGCGTTCATCGAGGCCTTCAACGAAGGCCTCACGTGGAACAACCCGCTCGACTACCTCGGTGCGCCGAGCGACTGGACGCGCGCGGTCATCTTTGTTGTCCTCATCGCGATCCTCGTCTTCCGCCCCGAGGGGCTCCTAGGCGAACGAACCCCGGAAGGAGCCTGACGCCGTGGCAACGACCGGCAGGACCGGAGGCAGGGAGGCGATCCGCGAGCGGGTCAAAGTCGTCCGCGGCCATCGCGCCTTCGGCGAGCTGGGCCGACAATGGCGACGCCTTCCTCCCCGGGCGCGGACGGCCATTCCGTTCTTCGTCCTCCTCGCGATTGCGGCGCTCTATCCCTTCTACGTCAACAGCCTGCCGAGAAACGTCCCGCTGATCCTCAACTTCCCGACCGTGGGGTCAGCAGTGATCGTGATCGTCTTCGTGATGATGGCCGTGGGCCTGAACATCGTCGTCGGGTACGCAGGCCTCCTCGACCTCGGCTACGTCGCCTTCTACGCCGTCGGCGCCTACACGGCCGGGTGGCTCGCCTCCGGCCACTTCCAGCAGGTCAGCTTCCACCTGGGCGGGGCAGGTGTCTCCCCAGAGGCGAACGGCATCCACATCAACATGTGGATCGTGCTCGTCGTCGCGGGGATGCTGACCGCGATCGCAGGCATCCTCATCGGTATTCCGACCTTGCGGTTGCGCGGGGACTATCTCGCCATCGTCACCCTCGGCTTCGGCGAGATCATCCCGATCTTCGTCCGGAACTCGGACAATCTCGCCGGGTTCAACCTCACGGCCGGCGCGTTCGGGATCAATCCCATCGACTCGCCCGGGTTCGGCGCGAGTCTGAACGAGTCCGTAGGCCTCCCCCTCGCCTTCCAGCAGTCGTTCGACCGCGACAAGCTCTTCTTCTGGTCCGTGCTCGCGCTGCTCCTCATCACCGTCTTCTGCAGCATCCGCCTGCGCGACTCTCGTCTCGGCCGGGCCTGGATTGCCATCCGGGAGGACGAGAAGGCGGCGGCTGCGATGGGCATCCCGCTCATGCGCACGAAGACGTGGGCCTACGCGCTCGGCGCGTTCTTCGGCGGCATCGCCGGCGCCTACTACGCGAGCTTCAAGAGCGGCGCCTTCCCGAGCGACTTCTACTTCAACATCTCCGTCTTCCTCCTCTGCATGGTCGTCCTCGGCGGCATGGGGAGCGTCTGGGGCGTCGTCATCGCAGGCTCGATCCTCGCGTGGCTCAACATCGAGGGCCTGGCGAACATCGGCAGCTGGCTCAAGCAGGAGACACCGCTCGACTTCGAGGTTGCGAAGTACCAGTTCGGGATCTACGGGATCATCATCGTGCTGATGATGCTCTTCCGCCCGACGGGGCTCATACCTGAGCGCCGGCGCAAGCAGGAGATGGAAGAAGGAGTGCACGACGAGTCGCTCTACGGGGTGAGCCACTGATGGCGCTCTTAGAGGCCCGCTCCGTGCGGAAGGAGTTCGGCGGCCTCCTGGCCGTCAACGACGTCGACTTCGCGATTCCGGAGCGCTCGATCGTCGGCCTGATCGGGCCGAACGGCGCCGGCAAGACGACCT
>JBBDMP010000055.1:0-1215 GCA_040878265.1 Gaiellales bacterium
GTTGTCTTCAGGCGGTGAGTGCAACAAGTTGGTTTAACCGTTCTGATGGTGTCATCCAGTTGAGGGTTTGTCGAGGCCGCCCGTTGAGGAGCCAGGCGATGTGGTCGAGGTGGTCTTGGTTGTGGCGGGAGAGGTCGGTGCCTTTGGGGAGGTACTGTCGGACCAGCCGGTTGAAGTTCTCGTTGCTGCCCCGCTGCCAGGGCGAGTGGGGGTCGCAGAAGAAGACCGGGATCCCGGTTTCGACGGTGAACCGGGCATGGGCGGCCATTTCGTTGCCTTGGTCCCAGGTCAACGATCTCTTCAGCTCGGCGGGGAGCGTCACGATGTGGCGGGTGATGCGGTCGCGGACATGTTCTGCGGTTCTGTTGTCGATTTTGATCAGCATCCCGAACCGGGTGGTCCGTTCCACCAGGGTCGCCACCGCCGAACCGCTGTTGGCTCCGATGATGAGGTCGCCTTCCCAATGGCCGGGAACGGCCCGGTCGGTGACCTCGGGGGGACGTTGAGAGATCATCACCTTCCCGGGGATGGTTCCCTGCCGGGCTCGCCGACCCGGCCGCTGGGAGATCCGTTGGGCTCGACCCGACCGTAGACAGGCGGCCAGTTCCTTACGGAGTTGGCCACGGCCTTGGACATAGATCGATCGGTAGATCGTTTCTGCTGACACCCACAACTCCGGCTGGTGGGGATGGACCGCCTTGAGACGGGCCCCGATCTGCTGAGGGGACCAACCCAAACGTAACAGCCGCTGGGTTTCTTCCCACTGGCGGGGGCAGCGTTGGAACCAGGCCGGCTTCGGTCGTCGAGCCTGCAAAGCTGCCCGATCCCCCGCCCGCCAAGCCCGATACCCCACCCGGCCGCCGTTGAGGTTGACTTCCCGGCTCACCGTCGAAGGAGCCCGACCCAACCGGGCGGCCACCCCCCGCAACGACTCGCCCCGTTCCAACCCGGCTCTGATCTCTTCCCGTTCCAACCCCGACAGACGAAAAGACGACCTCCGATGACGAACACGACGTGCAGGCATCCCCCCAGCTTCGACGATCAGACGGGTCACCGACCGTCTCGACACCCCCGTCGCCGCCACCACCTCCACCTGCCGCAACCCCTCAGAAAGCAACCCCCTCACCAACATCCGTTTCACCAGAGGCAACCTCGGACGACCCATCACAACACCTCCACCACCATCGGGTGTTGCAATCACCACTAGAGACCACC
>JBBDMP010000056.1:0-1213 GCA_040878265.1 Gaiellales bacterium
ACCTACCCGCTTCCTCGACGAGCTCCTGGAAGAGGGCGAAGTCCTCGCCTTCCTCCGGGTGCCAGAGCACTCCGAGGGCGAAGCGCCGCGACGGATCCTCGATCGCCTCGATCGTCCCGTCGTCGGCCCGCGCTGCCTCCTGAAGCCCCTCCCCGAGTCGTCCATACCCCTGGTGGTGATGGCTCTTCACGGGCGCGTGGTCGCCGAGCAGGCGCTGGAGGCGCGTGCCCGGTACGAGGTCGACGTCGTGGTCGCTGAAGACGCTCGGCGTGTGCTTGTGGCGCTCGTTGCCGACGACCTCCGGGAGGTGCTGAACGAGGTCGCCGCCTTGCGCGACGTTCAGCACCTGGCTGCCGCGGCAGACCGCGAGCACGGGCATGTCACGCTCGAGCGCCGCGCGCAGGAGCGCGATCTCCGCGCGGTCCCGCTCGGGGCGAACGCCGTTCGTCTGCGGATGAGCTTCGGCGCCGTAGAGCTCTGGATCGATGTCCGAGCCTCCCGAGAACAAGAGGCCGTCGAGCGCGTCGAGCGTCTCCTCGATCCCCTCCTGGCTCGGGGGAACGAGCAAGGGCCGCCCGCCCGCTCGCTCAATCGCGTGCACGTAGGCCATGGGAATCAGCGCCGCCGGCGAGTCCCAGACACCCCACTGCGCCTGCTCGGCGTACGAGGTGATCCCGATGACCGGCCTCCTAGCCACGCTCGAACATCCGCTCGCGCTCGTAGCACGTGACCGTTTCATCGAAGAGGCGCTGCTCCGTCCGCGCGTAGTTCAGGTAATGGTCGACGACGTCGTCGCCCAGCGCCTTGCGCGCCATCGTCCCGTTCTCCAGAGCTTCGGTCGCCTCGCGAAGCGAGCCCGGGAACCGCTCGGCGTCCGACTCGTAGGCGTTTCCCTCGAGCGGCGCGGGCAGCTCGAGCTCGTTCTCGATGCCGTAGAGGCCGGCGGCGAGGAGAGCCGCGAACGAGAGGTAGGGGTTGACGTCGCCGCCCGGAATGCGCGTCTCGGGCCGGAGCGAGGCTCCGTGGCCGACGATGCGGAAGCCGCACGTCCGGTTGTCATGGCCCCAGGCGAGCGTGGTCGGCGCCCAGCTGCCGGCGGCGAAGCGCTTGTACGAGTTGATCGTCGGCGCCAGGAAGATGGCGAGTTCGCGGGAGCAAGCGATCTGCCCCGCGAGATACTGCTTGAAGAGATCGGACTCGCCGGCGAAGGCGT
>JBBDMP010000057.1:0-6258 GCA_040878265.1 Gaiellales bacterium
CGATGCCGAGGACCTTCACGGGTCGAGGTTAGGCGCGCGGTCGGACGTTCCTGCGTGAGCCTCTTGAACTCCTTGCTTTCGCGTCGTATTGTCCTAGGCCGGGATGCGGAAGCTTGCTGCGGCAACCGTCTGTCTAATCGCCCTGGCCTGGGTCGGCCAGGCCGTGGCCGCCGGTCTGGGGCCGTACCGAGGAACCGCGTCTGGAAACCAGCTGCGCGTCCGAAACACGAACGACGGTACGACGGCGACGATCAACCGCAGCTCGTATGCCGGCCACTTCTCCTACTCGTTCAACGTCGACCCGTACGGAACAGTCAGGGGGAGCGGAGCCGGAGCCTTCGACTCCGTCCTCTGGCACCTCGAGGGAAGCGGGCCCGATCCCGAAGACAACTACAGTTGCGACTATCCCGTGACGGGCGCCGGGTTTACGGTCGACGTAAGCGGGTTCGTCGACAACGGCGTCGCGCACGTGCGCTTCTCACTGGTCGACGCGACGGAGAGCCACCAAGACGGAAAGTGCGGTGGGGTCCTGGACATCTCTGCCGAGACGACGAGCTACCTCGCTCAGTCATTGCAGGCCGTTCAGCCAGGGGGCGAGCTCCTCGTCAACCTTTCCGCGCCCGCCATCGGCAACCTCACCCACCGCGAGGGGGTGGACGGCAATTCGGTCGACTCGAACTGGGGCATCACGATCACGCCGCCGCCGCCGCCCGAGGACATTGGCGGAGGCAACGGCGGCCCGGGCGGCGCCACCGGCCCCAACGATCCACGGGCGGAGATCTGCACCATCATGGGGAACCGCCGCAATAACGTCCTCAACGGAACGGCCGGGAACGACATCATCTGCGGCTTCGGCGGCAACGACCGGATCAACGGCCGCGGAGGCCATGACATCATCGTCGGCGGCTTCGGCAACGATCGTCTGATCGGGGGGGCCGGGCGCGACTCCGTCTACGGCAACTTCGGAAACGACCGCATCTTCATTCGGGACGGCGCCAAGGACCTCGGCGACGGCGGCCGCGGCGTGGACACCGTCCAAAAGGACGCGAAAGATCGCGTCCGCGGCGTCCCGTAACTAGGCCGCGACAGCCTCCAACACGCCCTCCGGAATATCGAAGTTCGCGTAGACGTCCTGGACGTCGTCGTTCTCCTCGAGGGCTTCCATCAGGCGGAGGAGCTTCTTGGCCGGGCCTTCGTCCTCGATCCGGACGCTCGTCTTCGGCAGCATCGTGATCTCGGCTGACTCGATCTGAACCCCTGCCTGCTCCAGGGCCTGCCGGACCGAGAATAGGTCTTCGGACGCGGAGGTCACCTGGAAGCTCGACTCCTCGCGCGCGACGTCCTCGGCGCCGGCGTCGGCGGCCGCCAGCATCAGCTCATCCTCGTCGACGGAGTCGGCCGGAACGATCAGGACGCCCTTCCGTTCGAAGAGCCAGCCGACCGCTCCGCTCGTCCCGAGGTTGCCGTCGTTCTTGGCGAAGACGTGCCGCACGTCCGCCGCGGTGCGGTTGCGATTGTCCGTGAGCGCTTCGACGAGTACCGCCACGCCGTTCGGGCCGTAGCCTTCGTACGTCACGTGTTCGTAGGCCTCGGCATCCGCACCGGTGCCGGCCCCGCGCGCGATGGCGCGCTCGATGGTGTCCTTCGGCATCGAGCTCTCACGGGCCTTCTCGATCGCGTTCTGAAGAGCGAGATTGCTGTCCGGATCGGGACCGCCCTCGCGGGCGGCAACGATGATCGCCCGGGTCAGCTTGGAAAAGAGCTTGCCGCGCTTCGCGTCGACCGCGCCCTTCTTGTGCCGGATCGAATGCCACTTGCTATGCCCGGACAACGCTCTCCTCTCGCACGAGGTCGAGGAAGCGCTCGTGGACGCGCAGGTCGTCGGTCAGCTCGGGATGGAACGACGCGACGAGGTAGCGCCCGTCCCGAAGGAGCACGGCCTCGCCGTCGAGCTCCGCGAGGGTCTCGAGATTTGGGCCGATCCGTGTGACCCGCGGCGCTCGAATGAAGACGCCGCGAAGCGGCGGACCGCCGTCGCCGAGGTCGAGATCGGCCTCGAAGCTCGCCACCTGCCGCCCGTAGGCGTTCCGCTCTACCTCGAGGTCCGCGAGACCGAGATGCTCACGATCGAGCAGGATCATCCCCGCGCAGGTTCCGAAAACAGCCCCTTGGAACCGCCGGATCGCCTCCTCCAGCCCGTAGAGACGGATCAGGCGGCCGATCGCGGTCGACTCCCCGCCCGGAATCACGAGGCCGTCGAGTCCCTCGAGCTCCTCCGGCTTGCGCACCTCGACCGCTTCGACGCCGAGACGGCGGAAGGCGGCGACGTGCTCGCGAAAGTTGCCCTGAACGGCCAGCACCCCGATCCGCATCGCTGCTCCTACCAGCCGCGGGTCTCGAGCAGCTCTTCGGGGGGGATCCCCGCCGTTGCGAGACCGCGCATGGGCTCCCCGAGGCCGCTGGAGACGCGCGCGAGCACCTCGGCATCGCGGAAATGGGTCGTTGCCTCGACGATCGCCTTGGCGCGCGAGGCCGGGTCGGAGCTCTTGAAGATCCCGGAGCCGACGAAGACGCCGTCGGCGCCCAGCTGCATGCAGAGGGCTGCGTCGGCGGGCGTTGCGATGCCGCCCGCGGTAAAGGTCACGACCGGCAGCCGTCCATGGTCAGCCACCCAGCGGACGAGCTCGATCGGCGCGGCCATCTCCTTCGCCTGCGAATAGAGCTCTTCGTCAGAAAGCGTTTGGAGGCGCCGCATCCCGCCGCCGACCGCGCGCATGTGCCGCACCGCGTTGACGATGTCGCCGGTGCCGGCCTCCCCCTTCGTCCGGATCATCGCGGCGCCCTCGCTGATGCGCCGCAGTGCTTCGCCGAGATTTCGGCAGCCGCAGACGAACGGCACCGTGAACTTCCACTTGTCGATGTGGTGCTCCTCGTCGGCCGGGGTGAGCACCTCGCTCTCGTCGATGTAGTCGACCTCGAGGGCCTCCAGGATTTGCGCTTCGACGAAGTGTCCGATCCGGGCTTTGGCCATGACCGGGATCGTCACCGCCTCCTGGATCCCGCGGATCTTCGCCGGGTCGGCCATACGCGCGACGCCACCCTCGGCGCGGATGTCCGCCGGGACGCGCTCGAGCGCCATGACGGCGACCGCGCCTGCGTCCTCCGCGATCCGGGCCGCCTCGGCGTCGGTCACGTCCATGATCACCCCGCCCTTGAGCATCTCGGCGAGGCCGCTCTTGACACGCATGGTCCCAAGTTCGGCCATGAGACGATTCTAGCTAGGTCTCGAGCAGCTCCAACGCCGCCGTGGGCTCTTTGAAGGGCGGGATGACGTAGATGCCGGCCGCGCGGGCGCGAGTCTCCTCCACAAGCCCCCGCGCTAGCTCGAACCCGAGCTTCCTCGCGTCGGCGCCGGCATCGGCGAGGCGCTTCTGGATCGCGTCGGGGATGGTGATGCCCGGCACCTCGTTGTGCAGCCGAAAAGCAAGCTGAAAGCTCGTCAGGGGCCAGACGCCGACGAGGAGCGGGATCGGCGACTCCCCCCCGAGCTCGTCGAGGAAGCGGTCGAGATAGGCGATGTCGAAGAGCGCCTGGGTCATGGCGAAGCGGGCGCCGGCGGCGACTTTGCGGTGGAAGCGCTCGACCTCGACGTCGAAGTCCTCGGCCGAGGGGTTCACCGCGACGCCGATGTAGAACGCCGTGGGCGCGTCGATCGCCTTGCCGGAATAGTCCTCCCCCTCGTTCAGGCGGGCGAGCAGATGTGTGAGCCCGATCGCGTCGACCTCGTAGACGCCGCTGGACCCGGGGTAGTCGCCGACATGCGGCGGGTCGCCGGTGACGGCGAGGACATTGCGAATGCCCTCTGCGTACGCCCCGAGGAGCTGCGACTGGAGGCCCATGACCGAGGAGTCCCGCGGCGTGACGTGTGGGATCGTCTCCAGGCCGACTGTGCGCTCGATCGCCACTGCGGCCATGAGCGCGGAGAGCCGGGCGCGGGCCATTGGGTTGTCGTTGATGTCCGCTTCGTGCACCGCGCCGGAGGCCTTTAGGCGCGTGGCCACGTCGAGCATCGCCTCGAGGTTCGTGCCCTTGGGCGGGTCGAGCTCGACCGAGACGACCCACTCGCCCGCTTCGAGCCGTTGCTGCAGCAGGGTGACGCCCTCGACGCGCCGCACAGGAGCGAACACGTCGCGCTCGACCGCAAGCAGCGAGAAGCGCGGCTCGCGGTCTTCCTCGACCGCGGCGCGGATCGCGGCGATCTGCGACGGGGTCGTGCCACAGCAGCCGCCGATGACGCGGGCGCCGAGGTTCCGCGCCTGGGCGGCGAACTCGGCGAAGTAGTCGGGGGTCGCGTTCGGGTAGATCAGGCGTCCACCCGAGCGGCTCGGCAGCCCCACATTCGGCTGCGCCGACAGGGCGATCCCGTTTGAGCCGGCGTTCATCTCCGAGAGCGCGGCCAGGGCCGCCTGGGGACCGACGCCGCAGTTCGCGCCGATGGCGACCACCCCGAGGACTTGAAGGCGCTCGACAGCCTCGCGGGCCGACACGCCGGCGAGGGTCTGCGCATCCTCGTCGAAAGTGAGCTGGGCGATGATCGGCAGCGCCGAGACGTCCTTCACCGCCTGGATAGCGGTCTCGAGCTCCTCGAGCTCGAAGAACGTCTCGACCATGAAGAGGTCGACTCCCCGCCCCTCGAGCAGGCGGGCCTGCTCGCAGAAGACCTCGTAGACGTCTTCGGCGCCGTGGCTTCCCTCCAGGTCGCCGAGCGGTCCGATCGAGCCGGCGACGAGCACCGCCTGGCCCGAGACCTCGCGTGCCTCCCGGGCGAGCTTCACGCCCCGCTCGACGATCTCCTCGAGCCGGTCGTCGAGGAGCAGGGCCGAGAGCTTGCGCCGGTTCGCGCCGAACGTGTTCGTCTCGATCAGCTCGGCGCCCGCCCGGATGAAGCCGAGGTGAATGCTGACCACCGCCTCCGGCGCTTTCAGGTTCGCCTCCTCTGGGCAGCGCAGCCTTGAAACGGCAGCGGTCAGCATCGCGCCCGTGCCGCCGTCGGCTACGAGAACGCGGTCCTGCCCAAGCCGTTCGAGGGCCCTGCTCACGGACGCTGAGAGTACCCGGCTAGTACTCGGCTAGTCGCCGGCGACGAAGAAGACCCAGTTTCCGTCCTCTTTGATTCCCGCGCGCCAGCCGAGGTAATGGCCGAACTCGGTCCACTGGCGGATCTCGGCCTCGCCGGCGACCTCGGAGAGCAGCGCACGTTCCGCCTCGGTGAGGGTCGCCGGGTCGCGGTCGTAGGCGAAGGGCCAGACGTAGATGTCGTCGACCTTGGTGTAGGGCATTTCGAGGATCGCCGCCAGCGCCTCGAGCGGTCGCTGAGGGCTCTCCTCCTCGATCTGCTGCCAGTACGCGGTCGGGCCGCCCGGAAACGGCCCGCCGAACGTGTACGTGAATCCCTTCGCCGGGATCAGGGCTTCGAGAGCCGGAGCCTCGAGGTCTCCATTCTCGGCCGCCTTCTTGATCGCAAGGCGAGTCTGTTCCACGGCGGGCGGCAGTTCCGACACGTCGGTCTCGGCGCCGGCCGGCTCGAAGAACCGGACCGTCTGCACCGCCTGCTCGAGCACCTCGGTGATGCTCGCCTCGTCGGCGCCCGGAACGATTTGCGCACGCACGACGAAGGGGGCGAAGTCCCGGTCGACGACGTAGACGATCGTCTTCGTGCCCTCGTCGTAGAGACCCTGGCCCGTAGCCTCTAGCTCAAGCCGGACGGCCGGGAAGCCCGCCACCGCCGTCTCCTCCCGCGCGAGCTCGCGCTCGAACATCGGATCCGTGTACTCCGCCACGACCTGGTCGAACGTCCGGTCCTCCTCACCGGCCGGGAACGCTTGCAGTGCCGTGAACGGAAACTCGCTCTCGGGAATGATCTCGAACGGCTCGGGATCGAAGAAGGAACACTCGAACTCTCCGTCGAGCGTCGCCGTGTACCAGTCGGCCGGATAGCCGATCGCGTACCCCGCCCGCTCGTTCGAGCACAGCGTCCAGCCTTCGGGAAGGCCGGCCTCCGTCGTTGTCGTGCCTGGCCCGGCCGCCTGGGGCTCTTCCTGCGTCGCCTCGTCGGAGCCGCAGGCCGCGAGCGCGACCGCGCTGAGGAGGCCGGCGAGAGCCCAGCGAACCGTCACGCGGCGACTATACGCCCGCTAGCCAAATGGGCCCGCCAGGATTCGAACCTGGGACCGACGGATTATGAGTCCGCTGCTCTGA
>JBBDMP010000058.1:0-32932 GCA_040878265.1 Gaiellales bacterium
TCCTCGTCGTCGTGCGAACGCCGCCCGACGTGTCGCTCTACCACCGCAGGTCGAACCCGCTCTTCCCTCAGGTGCTGGGGCTCCTCGGCCGGCACGAGGGGGTCCAGGCAGTCGTCCTGCCCCGCACGCCCGAGCAGCGGGAGTTCGTACGGGAACTCGACCTCCCCTCGGTCGTGGTCGCCGAGGAGGCTCTCGACGCGCAGAGCCTCATCGCCTTCTCCGACCTCGTCGTCTCGGCCGGCGGGACGATGAACCGAGAGGCGGCCGCACTCGGCGTGCCCGTCTACACGACCTACGGGGGCCGCCTGGGCGGGGTCGACGAGTCGCTGATTCGGGAGGGCCGTCTGAGGCCGCTAACCGACCCTCGCGCGCTCGAGCTCGTCAAGCGGGAGGGGGACGGGAAGCGAGTGCGGCGGGAACCGGCGGCCCTCCTCGACCTTTTGCTCGAGGGCCTCTAGACCTTCTCCGGCTCGACCGCCTGAGCACCGACGCGCCGCGGCGCGCGCATCATGGCCGTGAGCCGGCTGACCGCCTCGAGCGTGTCGCCTGCCTCGACGTTGCGCTCGAGCTCCGCGAGCTCTTCCTCGAGCCAGCCCGGATCCACCGGGCGGCTAGCGCAGCGGAGGATCTTCGGGTGCGACGTCGGCACGGGGCTCTCGCCTTCTCCCCAGAGCTCCTCGTGCAGCTTCTCGCCCGGCCTAACACCGATGAACTCGATCGCGATGTCGCGGTCGGGCTCGCTTCCGGACAGCCTGATCATGTTCCGGGCGAGATCGATGATCTTGACCGGCGGCCCCATGTCGAGGACGTAGACGTCGCCGCTCTCGCCGATCGATCCAACCTGGATGACGAGCTGGACGGCCTCGGGAATGGTCATGAAGTAACGGGTCATGTCCGGGTGCGTAACCGTCACGGGGCCGCCGCGCCCGATCTGGCGCCGGAAGAGCGGGATGACGCTCCCGGAGGAGCCGAGAACGTTGCCGAAGCGGACGGAGATGAATTCCGTCCCGTTTTGCTCGCGCTGGGCAGCCGCCTCGACGATCCACTCGCAGAGCGCCTTCGTCTGCCCGAGAACGTTCTTCGGGTTGACGGCCTTGTCAGTCGAAACGAGCACGAAGCGCTTCACGCCCTGCTCGGAGGCAACCTCCGCCAGCACGCTCGTCCCGAAGACGTTGTTCCGCACGGACTCGAGCGGGTTCGCCTCCATCAGGGGAACGTGCTTGTACGCGGCCGCGTGGAAGACGACGCTCGGCTGGTGCCGCGCGAACAGGCGGCTCATCTTGCCCCGGTCCTTGACGTCGGTGAGCGCGGAGACGACGGCCTCGAAGTGCCGCTCGTGCACGAGCTCGCGCTCGATGTCGACGAGGGCGCTCTCGGAGTGATCGACGAGCACGAGCCGCTCGGCGCCCAGTGCGGCAATCTGGCGGCAGAGCTCCGAGCCGATCGAGCCGCCGGCGCCCGTGACGAGGACGGTCTCGCCGGTGAGGTACGAGGCGATCGAGGCGACATCGATGTCCACCGCCTCACGCCCCAGCACGTCCTCCACCTGTACCTCGCGCAGCTGGCGGGCGAGGTTGAGGTCGCCGGTGAGGAGCTCGTGAACGGCTGGGAGGGTCTTCACCGGGACACCGAGGTCGCGGCAGACGTTGACGATCTCCTGCCGCTTTTCGCCGGCGGCGGAGGGGATGGCGATGATGACCTCCGCCGGGCGGTTGTCGCGCAGCAGGTGACGAAGGTCGGCCGTCGTCCCGACCACGCGAACCCCGTGGAGGCGCATGTTCGTCTTGCGCGGGTCGTCGTCGACGAGCCCGACGGGCGTGTACCCGAGCGCCGGGTTCTTCAGCATCTCCTTGAGGATGAGCTGGCCCGCGTCGCCGGCTCCGACGACGAGTGCCTCCTTGCCGCGGGCGACCAGGCGGCGACGACCGGGCCGCTCGATCACCGACCGGGCGAGCAGCCGCACGCCCGTGATCAGGCCGAGGAGGAGCACCCAGTCGATGAGGATGATCGACCGGGGAACGCGGAAGCCGGGCACGGGGTTCACGAAGTACACAGCCAGACCGGCAACGAGGATGGCAACGGTGATGCCGCGCACGATCGTCCACATGTCCCGGATCGAGACATAGCGCCACCAGTGGTTGTAGAAGCCGAAGAGAAGAAAAGTCCCGGCCTTGATCCAGACGACGAGGAGGATCGTCTCCTCGAGCAGCCGCTCGTAGGGCGCGGGGACCTTGAAGTCGAAGCGGAGCTGGAAGGCCAGGTACCAGGCGACCCCCACGAGGACGATGTCGACGGTCGCCTGCCAGAGGCGATGCTTGTTCAGGAGCCTCGTCACGAGGCCGCCCGCACCGTCGACGCCGTCCGGATGCACTCGACGACCTGCTCCTGCTGCTCCGCCGTGATGCCCGGCCACATGGGGAGCGCCAGGATCTCGCGAGCCGCCCGTTCCGTTTCCGGCAGGCTGCCTTCCTCGTAGCCGAGCTCCCGGAACACGGGCTGGAGATGGAGCGGCGTCGAGTAGTACGCCGCGCAGCCGATGTCCGACCCGCGCAAGGCGCGGACGACGCGGTCGCGCTGGGCGACCCGCACGGCATAGACGTGGTAGACGTGGCCGGGCTCGTCGAGGGGCAGCTCGCAGATCTCGCCGAGTCCGAGCTCCGCGTAGCGGGCCGCCGCGCTTCGCCGCTCTGCGTTCCACTCGTCCACGTGCGGGAGGAAGACCCGCAGAGCCGCGGCCTGCAGCTCGTCGAGGCGCGAGTTGTAGCCGATCGCCTCGAAGACCTCCTTGTCGCGGGAGCCGTGGAAACGCAGGAGCCGCACGCGGTCGGCCAGCTCGGTGTCGCGCGTCGCGACGAGCCCGCCGTCGCCGAGCCCGAAGAGGTTCTTGGTCGGGAAGAAGCTGAAGGTGGCGGCGACGCCGAAAGAGCCGACCCGCTTTCCCTGCTGCGCAGCCCCGAATGCCTGCGCGGCGTCCTCCACGATCGGCACCCCTTCCGGCAGGCCGTCGAAAGCGGCTGGACGGCCATACAGGTGGACGGCCAGAATCGCTTTCGTGCGCGGGGTCAACCGCTCGGCGACGTCTGCCGGATCGAGGTTGAGCGTGACCGGGTCGATGTCCGCGAAGACCGGAGTCGCGCCGAGGCGCGCGATCGACTCAGCGGTGGCGAAGAAGGTATAGGCGGGGCAGACGACCTCGTCGCCCGGGCCGATTCCGAGCGCATCGAGGACGAGAACGATCGCGTCGGTGCCGTTCGCGACGCCGACGGTGCGCTCGACGCCAAGGAACTCGGCCGCCTCGCGCTCGAACCCCTCGACCTGCGGCCCGAGGATGAAGCGGCCCGAGTCGAGGACCTCCTCCAGGCGCACCCGAAGTTCCCTCAAAAGCGGCGCATACTGCGCCCTGACGTCGACGAGCGGAAGGGACACGGGCGGGCCAGTCTACTCCGTGGTCGAAGGCTCAACGCCCCGCCGCCGGGACCGCCTGCGGGCCAGGTGGAAGACCGTGTAGAGGGCCGTCGCGACGACGAGTGTGACGATGATGTAGTCCGCGTAACGCCAGGCGTCGTGGAACCGCTCCCAACCGCTACCGAGGGCCAGCCCCGCGCCGGCGATGCCGAAGCACCAGGGGATCGTCCCGAGGAAGCTGAGCAGGGTGTAGCGGCCGAGCCGCATCTCGGCGATGCCGGCGGGGATCGAGATGAAGGAGCGCACCACCGGGACCATGCGCGTGAAGAAGACCGCCTTGTCTCCGTAACGCCCGAACCAGGCGTCCGCCCTGTCGAGGTTGGCCGGCGTGACGTGGAGCCAGCGGCCGTGCCGCTCGAGATACGGGCGTCCCGCGTAGATCCCGATCGCCCAGCCGAGGACCGAGCCGACGGTGTAGCCGATCGTTCCGGACGCAGCCATCGCCACGTACCCCCAGGCCGTGGACTCGATCGGTTCGCCGAAGAGCGTGACCGTCTGGCCGAGCGCGCCCGTGGCCAGAGCCCCCGCGTAGAGCATCACGAGCTCGCTCGCCGCGGGGAAGACCGCGTCGACGAGCATCAGCAGGAAGACCGCGTAGAGCCCGTAGTCGCCGATGACGCCGGTGACGGCGTCGGTGATCTCGTGCACCGAGCGAGGATAGCTTCGGGTCTAGCCCGCCCGGCGCACTCTGCGCACGCGGACGGTGCGCTCGAGCGTGTCCACTCCGAGCGCGTTCACGACCCGCACTTCGATCGTGTAGAGGCCGGCGCGCACGACCTTCCCACGGCTGTTCTTGCCGTTCCAGACCGTGGCGTAGTTGGCCGGCGCGACGCCGGCCCGGGCGTAGAGCCTGCGTACCGGGCGGTCCTTCGCGTTCACGACTCGCACGCGCAGATCGGCGGTGTTGGCCAGGCGCCAGGAAGCGACGAGGCGGCCGCCCCGCCGGGGTCTGACGACCAAGCGCCGCTTGTCGAGGCGGAGGAAACCGAGCGTCGAGTTGACGGTGAACTCGCGGGTCATCGTGCTCTCGCCCCCCTGGTCGTCGACGGCCCGGACGACCCACTTCCAGCGCCCGTCCTCGACCCCGGCCCCGCCGAGGTCTTTGTGAATGGTGGTCGGCGTGACGGTCTCCTGGTAGCGCCAGGCAAGCTCGCCGTTCGGGCGGAACAGCTGGGCGTCGACCGCCGACCGGCGGACGACCTTGGCGGCTAGTCGCTGCACGTCCTTCACTCGGTCCCCGTTCGGCGAGAAGCTCGCGAAGCGCGGCGGGCGGACGTAAACCCCGTAGTAGAAGACCATCACCGAGTTCGCGACCGCGCGCTCGCGGCCATCCGATGGTGTGTTCAAGACCTTGCCGTCCCAGGCGATCGTCGTGGAGCCGCCAGCGTCGAAAGCCATCGCCGTCTGCGCGCCGAGCCGCGCCATCTCTGCCGCAAGCTGGGCGGTCGAGAGGCCGGCGCTACCCGATCGCCGCCCGTCGAAGGCAGCGAGCAGGATGCGCCCGTCGGCGAGCTGGCCGACCGCAGTACGCGGATGCCGCGGCCGCAGCTGCGAGCTGCTGAACTCCTCGCCGGCGCTGAAGACGGGAGTCCCGTTTCGGACCAGCACCGGCCCGCCCCCGACCGCGTCGGAGACGGCGCCGTCCCACCAGGGCTTGAGCCTCAGATTGAGCGTGATCTGGCGTCCGGCCGCTGCCTCGGCGAGCAGCCCGATCCGCCAGTACTTCCGCGCCTGGATCACGGCCCCGCCCGCCGGAATCGGGCCTCCGGTGCTGTTCCTGATCGCGGTGATTTGGGTCTGCAAGGGGGTGTTGGGAAACGGCGGCGGCATGTTCTGGAGCACGACTTCGATGCCCCGCGGCTGACGCGGCGTCCTCGGGCCCCAGGCCCTCGTGAAGATCCCGAGGTCCCGATTCTCGGCAAGAGGCCGGTTGAACTGGAAGAGCGGATGGGCCGGATAGCCCGCTACCTGCCAGGATCCGAAGAACCCGACCTTGGCGACGCGAAAGAGACCGTCGAGCCCGAAGGCGAGGACGGAACGTTGTCCCTGCGGCCTGGACAGGAGAACTCCGTCCCGCATGTAGATGCCGCTCGGGTTGCCGAGCGTCCAGTCGAACAGGTCGGCGTTGACGCCGGCGAGCGTCGCGCGGCCCGTCAGGCGGCGCTGCATGGCGCTCACCGTCTCCCGGCCGATGAGGACGTCGTTCGAGAGCACCGGCCGGATGTCGTAGAGCCCGCCGGGCGCCGGCGCCGTGATCACGTGCGAGACGACCCGTCGTCCCCCGATGGCCCGTACGTCGCGCGTGTACGTTACGCCCGGAGCGAGCTCCGTCGTGCTCTGCGCCCCCGCGTAAGCAGGCACGAGAACGGCCGCGAGCGCGGCGCATACGATCACTTTCCTCATGACCCTCCGTCGAGAGTACGCAGACCGCTTTCGACTTACAAGCGGGAAACGAACGTTCTTACCGCAGCTTTACGTCTCTTCCGGCCATTTGACCGCGTTGGCCGGGCGGGTCCGCGGGGCGGTTAATTCCAGACGCGCACGTCGCGGTAGAGCGTGTCCCGCTGGACGGGCGTCTTGCCGAGCGCCTTGATCGCCCGCACGAAGTCCTCCGCCGTCGCGCGGTGGGTCGTCCCGGCGGCCGAGACGACGTTCTCCTCGATCATCACGGAGCCCATGTCGTCGGCGCCGAACGACAGGGCCACCTGCCCGACCTTCATCCCCTGCGTCACCCAGCTCGACTGGATGTGGTCGACGTTGTCGAGGTAGATGCGGCTCACCGCCTGAGTGAGGAGATAGTCGAACGAGGTCGGCATCGAGGCGACGGGCACTTTGTCGGCGAGCCGGTTGCCGTCCGACTGGAAGGTCCAGGAGATGAAGGCGCGGAAGCCGCGCGTCTCGTCCTGGAGCTCCCGGATCCGGCGCATGTGCTCGACCCGCTCGGCGAGGGTCTCGACGTGGCCGTACATCATCGTCGCCGTCGTCGACATTCCCAGCCGGTGCGCCTCGCGCATGATCCCCAGCCACTCCGAGGACGTCGTCTTCTTCGGCGAGATGATCTTCCGCACCCGGTCGACGAGGATCTCGGCGCCCCCGCCCGGGAGCGAATCCAGGCCCGCGTCCCGCAGACGCGTCAGCGCCTGCGGGATCGAAAGCTTGGAGCGGCGCGCGGCGTGCTGGATCTCCGACGGGGAAAGCGCGTGGAGGTGGATCTTGTAGCGCGCCTTGATCGAGCTGAAGAGATCCTCGTAGTAGTCGACCCCGAGGTCAGGGTGGTGCCCGCCCTGCATGAGGAGAGCGGTGCCGCCGAGGGCGAGGGTCTCCTCGATCTTCTTGAAGATCACCGGCTTCGGGAGGAGGTAGCCCTCCCGCCGGTCGCCCGGCCGCCGGTAGAACGCGCAGAAGTCGCAGTCCGTGTAGCAGACGTTCGTGTAGTTGAGGTTCCGGTCGATGACGAACGTGACGCGGCGGCGGTCGATCTTGCGGTTGCGGAGCTCGTCGGAAGCACGCCCGAGGGCCAAGAGGTCGCGGCTCTCGAGGAGGGCGACCGCCTCGGCCTCCGTGATGCGCTCGCCGTCTAGAGCCTTTTCGAGCACGCTCATGCGCGTACCGCCTCGGTGGCGAGGAATCGCAATTCAGGGACCCGCTCGAGCTCGCCGGCCTCGTGCGCGAGCTCGAAGAAGCTGAGGAGACCCGCGCGCTCGCGCGGCCCGAAGCGGTAGCGGAGCTTCTCGAAGTAGCGCGCGAGAAAGCCCGGCGGGTAGCCGTAGAGGTCGCTCGCCTCTCGCGCCAGCCGCTCGGGCTCGGCGCGGGCGCGGCGGTGGGCATCCAGGAGCGCCTCCTCGAGCTCAGCGATCCCGTCAGGCGGCGGGTCGGCGCAGGCGAAGACCGCGTAGACCATTGGGAGCCCCGTGCGCTCGAGCCAGAGCCGGCCGAGGTCGTAGTGCGGCGTCGGGTCCTGAAACATGCTCTCGAGCGCCGCGTCTCCGATGAGGAGCCGCGCGTCAGCTTCCTCCTCGAGCGGCACCTGCTCCGCGTCCGGCAGGAGCACCCGCACGAGCACGGCGGAAGTCGCGCTCTCCGGCGTCACCGCCACGCGCCGCACCTGCTCGAGCGGCAGACGCGAGACGAGCTGGATCGAGTCCACCGCGCCCTGAGACGAGACGCAGAGGCGCGGCAGGATGCGCAGCCGCTCCGCGTTCCGCCCGTACTCGATGGACGAGATCGGCGCGAGGTCGATCTCGCCGGCGAGCAGACGCGCGTTCAGCTCAGTGGGGACGCCCTGCACCTCTTCGACGGCCGCGTCCAGCTCGAAGAAGAGCGGCGCCATGTTGACGTAGGAGATGCGGCCTAGACGGATCACGTCACCACCGCCTCAGCTCGTCGTACAACGTGTCCCGCTGAACGGGAATGCGGCCGGCGGCCTGAATGACGCGGACGAGCTCCTCGATCTTCTGCTCCGTCTCGGTCTCCGCCCCGGCGGCGTGGAAGATCTCCTCGCGCACGACCGTTCCCTGGACGTCGTCGGCGCCGAAGTGCAGCGCCACCTGAGCGAGCGGGAGGCCCATCATGATCCAGTAGGCCTTCACGTGGTCGACGTTGTCGAGGAGAAGCCTCGAGACCGCGATCAGCTTGAGGTCGTCGGATCCCGGCGTGAACGTCCAGCCGCGCCGCTCGAAGACCGTGTTCTCGGGGTGGAAGGCGAGCGGTATGAAGGCGAGGAAGCCGCCGGTCTCGTCCTGAAGGTCGCGCAGCCGGAGGAGATGGTCGACCCGCTCCTCGTACGTCTCGACGTGGCCGTAGAGCATCGTGCAGTGGGTGGGGATCCCGAGGGCGTGGGCGGTGCGGTGGGTGTGGAACCAGTAGTCGGGATGCTCCTTGCCGGGGGCGACCAGGCGGCGAACGCGGTCGGCGAAGACCTCGGCGCCGCCGCCGGGCAGCGAGCCGAGCCCGGCCGCGCGGAGCTCGCGCAGCACCGCCTCGTGCGTGAGCCCGGAGAGCTTCGTCATGTGGTGGATCTCGCTCGCCGTAAAGCACTTCAGGTGTACGTCCGGCATCGCCTCGTGCAGCTTCGCGAGGATCTCGACGTAGTAGTCGAAGCCGACATGCGGGCTCTCGCCCCCGACCATGTGGATCTCCGTGAAGCCCGTGAGCTCGCGCTGACGGAGCGCGTCCTCGACGAGCTCGTCCGGGGTGTGGGTGTAGGCGCCGTCCTGCTTCTCGGTCCGCGCGAAGGCGCAGAACTTGCACTTCACCCGGCACACGTTCGTCTGGTTCAAGTACAGGTTCTGGACGAAGTAGACCCGGTCGTCGCCGCCCCGCAGGCGCCGCGCCGTGTCCGCGAGCTCGCCGAGGGCGAGGAGATCGTCGGACTCCATCAACGCGAGCCCGTCCTCGAACGTCAGGCGCTCGCTCGCCTCGACCTTCTCGCGGATGCCCTCCAGGGTGCTGAGCTCGGTGACGGCCACTCAGGTCTCCCGGTCGACGACGAGATGGGTGAGGACCTCGAGGGCGTCCCGGTCGGGATGACCGTCGAGCGCGGCCCGGGCGCGCGCGGCGTACTCGAGCGCGAGGCCGCGGGCCTCGTCGAGCGCGCCGGTCGCAGCGACCCGCTCGAGCGCGCCCTCCAGGGGCACGCCGCTGAGCGCCTCCCAGACGAAGGGGTCCTGGCGCGCCGCCAGGATCAATGGCAGCGTGGGCGTGCCGTCCCGCAAGTCCACTCCGCCGGCCTTACCGGTGGCGTGGTAATCGCCGCTGCAATCGAGGATGTCGTCGGCGATCTGGAAGGCGACCCCGAGGGCGAGGCCGAACGCGTCCAGATCTCCGTCACGCCCGCCGAGCAGGCAGGCGGCCTCAAAGAGCTTTCCCGTCTTGAGGGAGCAGCGGAGCAGGTAGTCCTCAACGGTCGTCTCCGGCCGGAACGCCTGCCGCCGCTGCAGCGCCTCGCCGCGCGCGAGGGCGAGGCACGCGCCCGCGAGGACTCCTACTGCCTGAGGGTCGCCGGTCGCGGCAAGCTGGGCGAAGGCGCGCGCGAAGAGATAGTCGCCGGTCGCCTCGGCAGCGTCCTTGCCGTGTGCGGCCCACACTGTCGGGCGCCCGCGGCGCAGGTCGGCGCCGTCGAGCAGGTCATCGTGGACGAGGGTTGCCATGTGCACGAGCTCGACGGCGACGCCGCCGGCGACAGCCAGCTCGCTGTCTCGTTGCTCGAGCGGTGTCGAGAGGAAGACGAGCAGGGGGCGCAGACGCTTGCCCCCCGCGGCGAGAGTCTCCGCTCCGGCCACGGCGACGAGGCCCGGATAGGCGTCTACCGCCTCTTCGAGCCGCTCCTCCAGCAAATCGAGGTAGCCGTCGAGCCCGGGGCTCTCACGGATCGCCGCGAGAGCGTTCATGCCTGGTGGTGACCCCGTTCGGGGGTGGGTGGGTGGGAGGCAATCCCCACGTGTAAGGCGACGATACCGCCGCCGAAGAGGCGCCAGCCGACGCCGGAGAAGCCCGAGCGCTCCATCGCTCCGGCGAGATCCGCCGGCCCGGGAAACCTCCGCACGCTCGCGGGAAGGTACGAATAAGCCACCCCGCCGGGCAGCACCTTCCCGGCCAGGGGAACGAGCCCGTCGAACCACGCCCGGAAGAAGGGACGCAGCATGCCCTGCGGGCGCGTGATCTCGAGGCACGCCAGCCGTCCGCCCGGGGCGAGGACACGCGCGAGCTCCCGCAGGCCCGACTCCAGATCCTCCAGGTTCCGCACGCCGAAGCCAACGGTGACGACGTCGAAGGACCCGTCCTCGAAAGGAAGGGCCATGACGTCTCCCTGGAGCCACTCGACCGTGGCGGATTTCTTGCGAGCGCGCGCAAGCATCTCCTCGGAGAAGTCGACTCCGGTGACGTGACCTCCGGCCCGCTCGGCCGCGACGGCGAGATCGCCCGTGCCGCAGCAGGCGTCCAGAACTCGGTCGTCCTGGCGGACGACCGAGTTGGCAGCGAACGTCCTCCACCGTCGATCGAGTCCGAGAGTCATCAAGCGATTCATGGCGTCGTAGACGGGCGCGATGCGGTCGAACATCGTCCGCACGTCCTCGGGAGGGAGGACGCCCGTACTCACTGGCCCCACCTCTTGGCGAGCTTGTTCTCGATGCCGAGCTGGTCGAGGCATCGCGCCACGACGAAGTTGACCAGATCGTCGATCGACTCGGGCCCGTGGTAGAAACCCGGCGCGGCAAAGAGGATCACGGCGCCTGCCTGCCGCAGCTTGAGCAGCGTCTCCAGATGAATCGATGAGAGCGGCGTCTCGCGCGGGACGAGGACGAGCCTGCGGCCCTCCTTGATCGCCACGGACGCGGCGCGGTGGATGAGGTTCGACATCGTCCCCGAGGCGATCGTCCCGGCTGTTCCCATCGAGCACGGGCAGATGACGTAGGCGTTCACCTTGGCCGAGCCGCTCGCATAGGGCGCGCGCCAGTCTTGATCGGCGTAGACGGCTACGCCGTCCACGCCGAGGAGAAACCTGCTGAGAACCTCTTCCCGAGGAAGTTCGGGATCTCCGTACAACTCGGTCGCGAGAATCTCGTAGCCGGCCCCTGAGATGCAAAGGCCGACTTCGCAGCCGGCCGCGACGAGCTCCTCGAGTAGGCGTGCCGCATAGGGAGCGCCGGAGGCGCCCGTGATTCCGAGGAAGATGTTCATCAGCCCTGCGGGCCCTTGGACTGCTCAAGGAACTGCGCGAGCTGCTGGTACTGCTGGTCCGTGAACTGTTCGAAGGCCGGCATCGCTGACCCCGGCGTTTCGCAGTCCGGGCATTTCAGGTGCGCGATCTGCCACTCGACGCCTCGGCCCTTCGTGCCCTCGTCAGTGAGGTCGGGGGCGCCGAGGTTGCTCGAGCCAGCGTTGAGATAGGTGTGGCAGTTCATGCAGCCCGAAAGCGCGAACAACTCGGCGCCGGCGCGCGCCTGCTCGTCCAGCCCCTGCCGCTGCACCCACTCGCCGACGAGCGCGGCGTTCTCGCTGCCGAGCGACTCCTCGGCGGTCGCGCCCTTATACGTGAGGACGCCCATCGAGGCGATCACGAGGCACGCGGCCACGACGGCGACCGGCCGCCGCGAGAGACGCTTCTCGCGCCGCCGGTCGAGGAACGGCACGGCCAGTAGCAGGATGAGCAGGATCGTCGGGATCCCGACCGTGGCCAGAAACACCGACTCGGGCCACTTGAAGATCCGCAGCAGGTAGAAGAGGAAGAAGAAGTACCAATCCGGGCGAGGGATGAACACCGTCGTGCCGGGGTCGGCTTCCTCCGTGTAGCGCGGGCCCAGGATCCCCGAGTCGCCGGCCTCTTCGCCCGACGTGAAATACCAAAGGCACGTGAGCGCGGTGATGACTGTGACCACGACGAGGCTCATGACGGTGTCGTGGAACATCGCGAACGGGAAGAACGGCTTCCCGCGGCGCTCTACGTCTTTCTTGTAGAGCTCAAACTGGCGCCGGTTCTCGTCGCCGGCCAACTAGGCTCCGGTCCTTTCGCGCGGCGGCCGTCCCATGGCACCGTTGCCCCGCGGCCGGGGCTCAACGAGCCCGATGCGCGCCGGCCGGCCGTCCGACTCCTCGTAGCCGGCGGCGGCGGCGGTCCACGGCGGTGGCGTGACCCCGAGGCGGATCACGAGATACAGGTGCAGGGTGATCAGCCCGATCAGCCCGCCCGGGATCACGAGCATGTGGAGCGAATAGAAGATGCTCAGCGTGTTCTCGCCGATCTCGGTCCCGCCACGCAGGAAATCGCCCAGGAACGGCCCGACGATCGGCGCGTTCGCGTTGATGTTGATGGCGACGACGGTTGCCCAGTAGGCGGTCTGGTCCCAGGGCAGCAGGTAGCCGGTCAGCCCCTCTCCAAGCGCCATCGTCATGAGGATCACGCCGATCAGCCAGTTGAGCTCGCGCGGGTACTTGTAGGCCCCGAAGAGAAAGACGCGGCCCATGTGCAGGAAGAGGAGGATGATGAAGACGCTCGCGCCCCACCGGTGCATGCCGCGCACGAGCCAGCCGAGCGTGAGCTCGTTCGTGATGTTCTGGATCGACGCGTACGCCTCGTCCGGCGACGGCTTGTAGTACATGGCCAGGATCACGCCCGTGACGAGCTGAACGACGAAGGCCGTGAGCGTCGCCGAGCCGAGGGTGTGGAACCAGTTCGTCTCGCGCGGGACCTTGCGGAAGAGGAAGTATTTGACGGCGCCGACGAGGCCGGAGCGCTCCTCGAGCCAGTTGAGCGGCGCGAGGATGAGGGCTTCGATCTGCTGCCGGCGCTTGGACTTGGCCATCAGGGCACCGTCACGGAACGTAGGGGTAGAAGATCTGCTCGATCCCGTCCACGTGCTGGCCGGGGTCGGCGAGCCGGTAGGCCTTGATCCGCGCCTTGGCGCCCTCGCCTTCGACCTCCCCGACGCTAAACGGGGTGCCGAGGATGAGACTGCCGTTGCGAATCGAGTACTCGTAGCGGTCGAGCGCGCGGACGGGCGGCCCGGCCGTGCGATTGCCCTCCGCGTCGTAAGCGCCTCCGTGGCAGGGGCACCCGAAGCCGGATGCCTGGACCATCTGGAGGGACACCGGGCCCGAGCTCGTCCGGATCTCGGTCGGCTCTCCCCCGGGCGGGCCCTGAGGCTGCGTCGGGCAGCCCATGTGCACGCAGCGGCTCGAGATGATCGTCATGCTCGGAACCTCGTTCACGAGGCCGTTGTTTCGGATGAACGCGGTGCGCCTGCCCAGGCGACCCTCCCCCTTCTTGTAGACGAAGGTCGCTGTCACGTACGAGTTCTCGGGGAAGTTCTCCAGCGGCCCGATATCGACCGGCTCGTACTCCTGGCCGACGAACGCAGGGAGGACCATGAAACCGAGCGCCGGCAGGGTGACGATCCCGCCGATCAGCGCGCCGAGACCGAGCGTCGCCCCTTCGAGAAAGACCGAGCGGGGGTAGCGATCCGGCTCGGACGGCTCGTCGCCCTCCTCGACGGCGAGCTCCGAGACCGGCTCGGGCTCCGGCTCCGGCGGGGCCACCCGCACCTCGCGTGTGGCCTCGCGGATCCAGAGGAACCCGAAGACGACTGCGATCGCGGCGCCGATGACCGCGGCCGGCATGCTGACCACGATGCCAACGAGCAGGAGCGCGATCCCGCCGGCGAAGGCGAACGGCCAGATCGTGGGCGAGGGGTGCTGCGGTTCGGCGCCGTGCCGTTCGGGCTCTAGGTCGTCGGCCACGCCTCGTCCCCTTCGGTCGCTGTTACAAGCGTCGGCATTGTTTCTCCGCTGTCACTCCCCTGTCAACGACGTAGCGTTTGCCGCAAAACCTTGGAAACACGGCCATTTCCAGCGCCTTCCGGCTGGATCCCGTATTCGCTCCACCTCTGGTCGACCAAGTCACGAACCTCGGACGCCATCTCGATCCGCTCTGGCCACGGCCGAGCGCCCTCCGACTCCCACTTGTGCGTCGCGTCGATGCCGAGCTTGCCGCCGTAGCAGTACATGGAGGCAGCGTGGTCGAGCTGGTCGAGAGGCCCCTCCGAAATGAGCACGTCGCGCCTCGGATCGATGTTCGCGCAGACGTGGAAGAAGACCTGGTCGTAGTCGTGCACGTCGACGAACTCGTCCACGACGACCACCGACTTCGAGAGCGAGAGCAGCCCGAGCCCCCAGATGGCGTGCATCACCTTCTTGGCGTGGCCGGGGTAAGCCTTGCGCATCGAGACGATGACGCAGTTGTGGAAGGCGCCGGAAACGGGCAGGTCGTAGTCGACGAGCTCCGGGATGGTCATGCGGATGGCCGGAAGGAAGATCCGCTCGGTCGCCTTCCCCAGCCACGCGTCTTCGGCCGGCGGCGGCCCGACCACGATCGAGGGATAGATCGCGTCCTGCCGCATGGTCATCGCGGTCAGGTGAAACACCGGGAAAGGCTCCGGGGGCGAGTAGTACCCCGTGTGGTCGCCGAACGGGCCTTCGGTCCCGAGCTCGCCCTTGGCGATGTAGCCCTCGAGGACGATTTCGGCGTTCGCCGGCACCTCGAGGTCGACCGTCTTTCCCTTGACTACCTCGACGGCCTCGCCCCGGAGGAACCCGGCGAGCATGAGCTCATCGATGTGCTTCGGGAGGGGCGCGCTCGCGGCGTACGTCGTCACTGGGTCGCAGCCGAGCGCGACAGCGACGTCGAGCCGCTCACCCATGCCACGCCAATCCGCGGCGCCGTCCTTGTGGATCTGCCAGTGCATGAACGTCGTGCGCGAGTCGATCTTCTGCATCCGGTACATGCCGACGTTGCGCGAACCGGTGCGCGGGTCCTTGGTGATCACCGCTGGGAGGGTGATGAACGGAGCGGGGTCGCCCGGCCAGCAGTGCTGGATCGGGAGCAGGTCGAGGTCCGGCTCGAGCACGACCTCCTGGCACGGACCGCTCCGAACGGTCTTGGGGAGCGAGTCGGCGAGCCGCTTGAGCTTGCCGAGGCCTTTGACCTTCTCCACGAGCCCCTGCGGCGGCTGCATCTCGATGACGTCCTCGAGCTTGCGGGCGACCGCGTCGAGGCTGGGCTCCCCGAAGGCGAGCGACATGCGGCGCTCCGTCCCGAACTGGTTGATCAGGAGCGGGCGCTCGGACCCCTTCGGATTCGTGAAGAGAAGGGCCGGGCCGCCCGACTTGACGGTACGGTCGACGATCTCGGTGACCTCGAGGTAGGGGTCTACTTCGGCCTCGACCTCAATGAGCTCCCCCTCCCGTTTGAGCAGGTCGATCCAGGAGCGGAGGTCGCTCACAGCCACCGAAGTCAGTCTATTCGTGTGCTGCTAGTACACGCGACGGCGCCGGGCGCGCTCGGCGGCCCGCTTGTGCCCGTACCAGCGGCCGAGCTGGCCGAGGGCGATCACCCCGAGGAAGACCAGCCCGGTGAAGAGCATGACGATGATGACGTCGCGGCCTTCCTCGGCAGGCGTCTTCGTGGCGGCGAGTGCAAGAGCGGCGAGCACGGCCATCAGCGGGAGATCCTAGGAGGGATTGGTGGAACGTGCCTCGTTGTCGGGGTGCGCTGGGTGGATGCGAGGCAAGGACGCAGGGAGCGCTCGTATTGAATTGAAATACGGGCGCGACCGAGGACGCCGCCTCGCGCCGCCCAGTGCGGCCCGGCGGCAAAGCGCATGGTTCGCCAAGCCCTCCTAGTCGTCGACCCGCTCGGCGTGGAGGGCGAGCGCCCGGTCGATCTCGGCGTGCTCCGATCTCCGCCCCTCGCCGAGCCTCGCAACCGTGTCGGCCCACGCCTCGCCGTCGCCGGGCAGGCGTTCCGCGCGCAGGTGTGCGCACACGGACAGAAGCTCGGCGAGCTCGCCCACCGCGGTGACGTCGCCGAGCTCCGCGATGCGCACGAGGCCGTGGGCATAAAGGTAGTCACCGAGGAGGATGGCCGTGTCGCGGTCCGGGGGCGCGAAGAGTCGTGGCCGGCCGTAGTGAAGGAGATAGCCCTCGTAGATCGACTCGAGCCCGAGGGCGAACCGCTCCCCGGCGAGGGCCGAGAACACGGCTAGCTCCTCGCGCTCCTTCGGCGGCCGGAGCGCGGAGGCCCAGAGGACGCTCTCGCCCCCGGCCTCGACCGCGATGACCTCCCACAGAGACGCGCTAGTGGCCGAAGAAGGCATGCGCCGCCTCGACCGTCCTCTCGACCTCCTGCTCCCCGTGCGCGGTCGAGACGAACATCGCCTCGAACTGGGACGGCGCGACGTAGATGCCCTGCTCGAGCAGGTGACGGAAGAAGGCCCCGTAGCGATCCGTGTCGCTCGCCTTCGCCTCGGGGAGGCTCCGCACGGGGCCCTCGCGGAAGAACACCGTGAGCATGCTGCCAACCCGCTGGACCGTGACGCCCGGAGCAATGAGGCCGGACTGGAGCGCCGCCCCCGTCTCCTCAAGCCTTCGATAGACCTCGGGATCGCGCAGCCGCCGCAGGACGACGAGCGCGGCCGCCGTTGCAAGCGGGTTGCCGGAGAGCGTGCCCGCCTGGTAGACGGGCCCGCTCGGAGCGAGCCGCTCCATGACGTCGGCCCGGCCGCCGAAGGCCGCCAGCGGCAGGCCCCCACCCGCGATCTTGCCGAGGAGCGTCAGATCGGCCCGTACGCCATAGAGCTCCTGCGCGCCGCCGCGGGCTACGCGGAAGCCGGTGATGACCTCGTCGAAGACCAACAGGGCGCCGCACGCGTCGCACAGGCCGCGAAGCGACTCGAGGAAGCCGGGCTCGGGCGGGACGACACCCATGTTTCCGGCCACCGGCTCGACGAGGATGCAGGCGAGGCCTTCGCCGTAGCGCTCGACCGCGGCCGCCGTCGCATCCACGTCGTTGTACGGGCAGACGATCGTGTCGGCCGAGGCGCCCGCGGGCACCCCCGCCGACTCGACGAGGAGGGCGTCGGCGTGTCCGTGGTAGGCACCCTCGAACTTGATGATCCGGTCCCGCGCCGTGAATCCCCTCGCCAGGCGAACGGCGGACATCGCCGCTTCCGTGCCCGAGGAGACGAGCCTGACCATCTCCACCGAAGGAATCGCGTCGACGATCTCCTCGGCCACTTCGACCTCGCGCTCGGTGGGAGCGCCGAAGGTGGTTCCTTCCGCAGCCGCCTCGCGGACCGCCTCGACGACGTCCTCGTCGGCGTGCCCGAGGACGAGCGGGCCCCAGGACATCACCCAGTCGACGTAGCGGTGCCCGTCCGTGTCCTCGAGATAGGCGCCCTCCCCACGACGGACGAAGAAGGGATCGCCCCCGCCGACTGCCTTCCAGGACCGTATGGGCGAGTTGACGCCGCCGGGGATAACTGCCCGCGCCCGTCGGAAGAGCGAGGTCGCTAGAGCCACTCCGCGAGCTCCCGCGCCCAGTAGGAGACGATCACGTCGGCGCCGGCGCGCTTGATCGCCGTCAGGCTCTCCAGCGCAGCCTGGCGCTCGTCGAGCCAGCCGCGTGCCGCCGCGGCCTTGACCATCGCGTACTCGCCGCTGACGTTGTAGGCGAAGACCGGCGCGTCGAACCTCGCCCGGACGGCGGCGATGACGTCCAGATAGGGCAGGGCGGGCTTGACCATGATCGCGTCGGCTCCCTCGGCGAGGTCGAGCTCGCACTCGCGCAGAGCCTCGCGCACGTTGGAGGGATCGAGCTGGTAGCTCTTGCGGTCGCCGAAGGAGGGTGCCGATTCCGCGGCCTCGCGGAACGGGCCGTAGAAAGCGGAGGCGTACTTGGCCGCGTAGGAGACGATCGGCAGGTGCTCGTAGCCCTCGCCGTCGAGCGCGCCCCGGATCGCGCTGACGCGTCCGTCCATCATGTCGCTCGGCGCGACGGCGTCGGCGCCGGCCTCGGCATGGCTGACCGCGGTCTTGGCGAGGAGCTCGAGCGTGACGTCGTTCAGCACCTCGCCGCCGGCGACAACGCCGCAGTGACCGTGAGACATGTATTCGCAGAGGCAAACGTCCGTGAGGAGGACAAGCCCGGGAACGCGCTCGCGCAGTGCCCGCAGGGCCCGCTGCACGATGCCGTCCTGTTCGTAGGCGCCCGATGCGGCCTCGTCCTTCTCTTCGGGGATGCCGAACAGGAGCACTGCGCCGACCCCGAGCCCATGTGCGGTCTCGGCCTCGTCACAAAGACAGTCGAGCGAACGCTGGGCGATCCCCGGGAGTCCCTCGAGCGGCCGCTCGATGCCTTCGCCGGGGCAGACGAAGAGCGGATAGACGAAGTCGTCGAGGTCGAGGCGCGTCTCCCGGACGAGCGAGCGAAGCGACGCCGTGCGGCGGAAGCGCCGCAAACGGGTCCGCGGAAAGGTGCTGCTCATCGGCCAGCCTCAGGTCGATGAGCGAGTCGAAGACAAGCGACGGTCACGCCAAAAGCCTACGCACTCCCAGCCTCGCTGCCGACACGAAGACGGCGCCAAGCCCCACGAGCCAGGCTGCCTCGCGCCCGAGCCGGCCCCACGGGTCGATGTCGTAGAGGGCAGCCTCGAAGAAGTCGACGGAGTGGGCGAACGGGAAGGCGGACGAGACCCAGCCTGCCGCGCCGACCGCGCTTTCCGGCACAAGCCCGAGGAGCACGAGCGGAAGGGCCACGAGAAACGCGACCAGCACAGCCGTCCGGGCCTCGCGCGCGAGCGCGCCGACGAGAACGCCGAAGGCGCCGAACGCGGCGCCGGCGAGCGCGAGGCCGACCAGCAGGACCGGCAGCCGCTCCCAGGGCTCCGTCCCCTGGACGTCCATCAGCTCGGCGACCCCGGTGAAGAGAACGGCGACCGAGAGGCCCAACGCGACGGCCACGAGCGCGGCGAGTGCGACCTTGACGACGACGAGGCCCAGCAGGCTGACGAGGCCGCGTACGAGCCGGCCGATGACGTTCTCGTCCCGCTCCGCGGCGATCGCGGCGGCCGCCAGGAGCATGCAGACGAAACAGAGGGTTAGCGCGAGCGCGAAGGCCTGGATCTGCGCCGAGAGGAGCCACGTGCGCCCGGCCTCGGTGTCGCTCTCCAGCGCGATCGGGTTTGCGAGCGCTAGGAGGGCCTCGTCGGAGCGGCCGAGCGCAAGCTGCGCGTCCTCCACGAAGTCGCGGAGCCGTTCGAGCTCGGCAAGCGTTGCCGGATCGGTTGTCTGCCGAACGAGCTCCTCGAGGATGCGCTCCGATTCCTCGAGCCCGATCACGTCGAGGTCCGTCCCGAGGAAGGACAGCTCGCCCCCTCGCCGTAGGAGATCGATGTACGCGAGATTGGAGGCGATGTAGGCCCGCTGCAGGCGGCGGTTGAGGTTGTAGACGAGCGCCTGCGTCTGCTGCTCGACCCGGCCGGAGATTCCGCCGCGCGTCGTCCTGAGCAGCAGGCTCGGCGTCTCGACCATGCCGCGCAGATCGGAGGCGAATCCCGGCGGCACGGTGATCACCGCCACGACCTCGCCTGTCTCCAAGCGTCGGCTCGCCTCCTCGGGCCCGAGCCGGATGAGCTCGACCGACTCGTTCACCTGTCCGATGAGCCTCTCGACGTCGAACTCCTGCCCGCCGACCAAAAGGGTCTCGGGCAGGTCGTCGAGGTCGACGAAGGCGACGCGGGGGCGCTCGTTCGCGTAGCGGACGACGACACCGACCAGAACGGCGACGAGCATCGGGTAGAGGAGGAGGGCAACGAGCAGCGCGGGAGAACGCCTGAGCACGCGCAGGTCCTTGCCGAGCAGAAGACGGATTCCGGTCACGCGAAGATGTCGGCCTCGGGGGTTTGGGCGTATTCCTCGCGGGTGCCGGAGAAGACCGCGCCGCCGTCCCGGAGGACGAGCACGCGCGTGGCGTGGTGCTCGACCTCCTCGAGATGCTGCGTGACGAAGACGAGCGCCCCGCCTCGCTCCAGCACCTGGGCGGCGACCTCCCAGAACCGCCGCCGCTGGCGCGGGTCGAGGGCGGCGGTCGGCTCGTCGACGAGCAGGACGTCGGGATCCGGGAGCAGCGCGATGGCGAGGTTCAGCCGCTGCTGGTTTCCGGCGGAAAGCTGCGCGACGAGGCGCTCGTCGTCCGGGAGCTCGAGCAGGCGCAGGAAGCGCTCCGCCGAGGCGACCGCGTCGTCCAGGCGCTCGAGGCGGGCGAAGAGCTCGAGGTTCTCCCGCGGCGAGAGGCGGACATACTCCGCCGGCTTCTGCGGCATCCAGCCGAGCCGCGGCGGCGAGTCGCCGTCGTCGAGGGCGACGACCGAGCCCTCGCTGGGCTCAAGCGCCCCGGCCAGGATGGAAAGGAGCGTCGACTTACCGGCCCCGTTCGGGCCCACGAGGGCGAGCGAATCGCCCGGATGGATCTCCACCGTCGTGGGAGCAAGCGCGACGCGGCGACCGTACCGCCGGGCAACCCCCCGCGCGGAGAGGAGCGGGCTAGCCAGGCCGTCCGCCGCGGCTGGCACGGTAGATCGCGACCACGCCGCGATCGTAGTGGAGACGCCTCAGCCGTATGACAGACAGCGACTAGGTCCCGCCGAAGGGGGCTCGGTTACGCCACTCCGCCCGCCGCCGTGGGACTGGAGCTGGGAGACGGAGGGTGCTCTTGCCCTCGCGCCTGAATCCAATAGCATGCCGCGGATGGCCCAGCCCCAGGCCCCAGGGCTCGCCTATCGCGCGGGGGAGCGAAAGGCGGAGCGAAAAGAGATGCGCGCGCGCACAAGGCGGGCGCGGCGCACCGCCGCCTTGGCTGTCGTCGCCGTCGTCGCGCTCGTCACCCTCCTGCTCACGGCCTTTGGAACGGGCGCCGGCGAGGCGCTGCAGCTACACGGGCCGGCTCCGGCCGACCGCCTGCTGCCGGCCGGGCCGCCGCGGGCGCAGATCGTCGCCATGCAGGACACTCTCCGGGTCCAGCTCCCGATCAACCAGAACCGGGTGACGGCCCTCGGCTATCACGCTTCCGGCGCCAACGCGCTGCCGCTCGAGCCGCTCGGGAACCAGGCGAACGCGGGGATCTTCGGCCGGCTCGTGCGCTGGCTCTTCGGTGAGAACGGCTCCGGCATCCGGTACTACCTGATCGACGGCGGCGTGGGGCCGCAGACAGGCGGCCTCGACATCGGAGCGCCCGTCAACACGGACGTGTACTCACCGGTGGACGGAAGCGTCATCGCCATCTCGGATCAGGTCGTCAACGGCCGCGCCTACGGCGTCCGCATCGACATCCAGCCCTCGGGAAATCCCGGCGTCGTCGTTACGCTCGCGAACATGAATCAGGATCCCGCCCTGACGGTCGGGTCGACGGTCTCCGCCGGCCGAACGAAGATCGGCCGCGTGATCGACCTCTCCTCGGTCGAGCAGGCCGCACTCGCCCGTTACACGCAGGACAAGGGCCAGCACGTGCACATCGAGGTGCACCCCGCTAGCGCCCTCGCAACGCCCTGAGGATTCTCTTTCTCGCAGATGTCTTTGGCGCCCCAGGGAGGCGGGCCGTAGAGGCCCGCCTCCCTGCGTTGAAGCATGAGCTGGGCGCCGACTTCTGCGTCGTCAACGGCGAGAACGCCGCCGACGGGCTCGGGCTGACCGCCAAGCTGGCGGAGAAGCTCCTTGCCGCCGGCGCGGACGTCATCACGACGGGCAACCACGTCTGGCGGCACCGCGATCTCCTCCCCGTGCTCGAGACGAACCGGCGCGTCATCCGTCCTGCCAACCTCGGCGGCCCGTCCGCTCCGGGGCGCGGCCTGGCGGTCGCCGAAGCAGCCGATGGGACTCCCGTCGCGGTTCTGAATCTCCAGGGCATGGTCTTCATGAAGACGCGCGTCGACGCGTTCCAGGTCGTGGACGGCCTCGTCGAGGAGGCACGGTCGGCCGCCCGCGTCGTGATCGTCGACTTCCACGCCGAGGCCACGAGCGAGAAGGTGGCGATGGCGCGGCACCTGGACGGGCGCGTGACCGCGGTCGTGGGGACGCACACCCACGTGCAGACGGCCGACGCGCGCATCCAGCCGGGCGGCACTGCGGCGATCACCGATGCCGGCATGACCGGGCCGCACGACTCCGTGATCGGCGCGCGCGCCGAGCTCGTGCTTCAGCAGTTCACGACTGGGCTGCCGACCCGCCTGCACCCGGCCGACGGCGGCGTCCGCATCGAGGGCGTGGTCATCGACTGCGACGAGCAAGGGCGCGCTACGGGCTTCGAGGCGCTCCGGATCCCGGTCGAGTAGCGGCGAAGAGGAGGACCGCGAAGAGCGCGGCGAGCAGAAGGTCGCGGACCAGGACGAGCAGGCCGACCGGCTCGAGGGCGACGACGTCCCAGTAGCGGTACGGGAACCAGAGCTGCGTCGTCACGAGCGCCCCGACGAGGAGACCGGACGCCGTGAGGCCGGCAGCACCGGCGACGAGGGGCACGAGCGGGAGAAGCCAGACGAGGAACTGGGGTGAGAGCACCTTCCCGAAGGCCACGAACGCAGTCACCCCGGCCGCGGCTCCGGCCAGAAGGCTGCCGCGGCGCGCGGCCAGCCAGACGGCGAGGAGCGCGAGTCCCTGTAGGACGCTCTGAACGGCGGCGAGGGCGTCGGCCAGCGGCCCGTCCAGGTTCTGGGAGCCATGACTCGAGACGACTGTGGGGTCATAGACGCCCGCCTGGTGGGCGGCGAGAAGGACGGCGGCGCCGAGGCTCTCGATCTGGAGCGGCCGGCCCAGCTGGCGGCCCAGACTGTCGGCCAGGCCCTCGGGGGCGATCACTGCGATGGGCAGCAGGACGACGCCGAGCACCCCTACCGTGATCCCGAGCCCCAGAGCTGCCTCCCGCCACCCGCGCCGCCGGAGCGTCCAGGCAAGCGCTACCGGGACGAGCACGAGCGGATAGATCTTGGCCGCCGCTCCGAGCCCGAGCCCCGCGTACCCGAGCCGCTCGCGGCCGGAGACGAAGGCCGCGAGGGCCCCGGCCGTGAGTGCCGCCGGCCAGAGGTCGTAGCGGCTGAGGACGAGCGAGCCGAGCGCGAGCGGGGCGAGTCCGACGAAGGCGGCTGCGGCCACGAGTCGCACCGGCCCGGCCCCCGCCGCGCGAAGTGCGAGCACCACGAAGGCGAGCATCGCGACGGCGCAGGCCCACATGAGCAGCTCGAAGACGGGCTCGTACTGCTCCTCCGGGGCGAGCGCGGGCACGACGAAGACGGGCAAGGCAAGCGGCGGGTACTCGACGTCGAAGTCCCGATACGGGACCTCGCCGTCCATGACGGCCTCGCCGTACTCCCGGTAGACGGGTGTGTCGACGATGCGGTAGCGCTCGTAGAAGCCGACATGTAAGAGGCCCCAGGACGCCGTCAGGAGCGTGAGCCCGACGAGGAGGGCGGCTGCCGCCCGGGGCGGCTCAGCCGGCCGGAACGAGCTCTGGGACGTCGCTCTCAGGTGCCGGCTCCGGCTCGGCGACACGGCGGGCGGCCGGGGTCAGGAACGCTGCCGCGACGAAGGGGAAAAACCAGGGGATGTAGAGATAGAACCAGTGCGTCAGGACGACCTCGAAGCCGAGGATGAGCGCGCCCGACAGCGCCGCGAGCTGGAGCACGGTCTTCCGCCGCGGAACGAAATAGAGCGCGAGCGCGGCCCCCACGAGCACGGCCTTCAGCACGGTCTGCACGAGCACGAGATCCGGGTAGCCCGGGTACTCGTCCCAGTCCCAGATCGAAAACGGGGAGGGGCGTGAGAGCTGCCAGCCGAACGTCCGGTCCCAGAAGACGCGCGCCGCGTGCAGCGGCTCGGGCTCGAGCAGGAGCACGACGGCCGCAACGGCCGTCGCCAGTAGGAATCCGCCCGCGTAGAGCAGTTTCCGGCGCAGGTCGCGGAATGCGTCCGGATAGGAAGCCCAGAGGGGCAGGAGCAGAAACGCGGCGAACTTCGTCCACGCCGCCAGCCCGACGAAGAGGCCCCGTGCCGGGGGCGAGGTAACGAACCACAGCCCCCAGGCGAGGAGCGCGGGCATGATCGCGTCGTTCGAGTTCGAGTTCGAGACGTACTGGGTGAACGGATAGGCGGCCCAGGCAAACGCAAGCGTCGCTCCTAGTCGCGCACCGCCCAGCCGTAGCCCCACCAGCCCCATACCGATCAGCGCGAGCACGTCCCAGAGGATCGAGGTCAGATGGGCCGCCGGCAGGCCCGACCACTCGCCCGAGCCGCCGTTCCACTTGCCGTCGAAGCCGACCGCGTAGTGGGCCGGGAGGTACGCGTAGTACGCCACCGGGCCGTAGGTGTCGCCCCGCTCGTTGGCCGATTCGCAGCGTCCGTTCGTCTGGATGTTCTCGCGGACGTAGCCCGTGGCATCGGCCGATCCGCAGTTCTTGCCGTCGTCCGTGGGCATGTGACCGTAAGGCATGTCGCCCTCCGCGATCTGCTGTGCGCCCCCCACCCCGGACAGCCCGACGTCGATGACGTTCGAGGCCCGGACGTTCAAACCGATCCGGAAGCCGAGCAGGAAGACGGTCGCGCCCAGCAGCGCCCAGGCCGGCCAGACGACGCCCGTCCGTGTCCCCCGGCCACGCCAGCCGATCCAGGCGAGCCGCCCGATGAGGTAGAGCATGGGCGGGTAGGCCAGCGGCATCGCCGTGAACACATCCCCGTGGTTGAAGAACCAGAGAGAGACGCTGAAGGAGAGCAGGACGAGCAGGTCGAGCGTCCGCACCGAGGCCAGCCGCCGCCAGTCGAGGAGCCCGAGCAGGAAGGCTCCGGAGAAGAGGAGCCAGATCCAAGGCTCGTTGATCTTTCGCCCGAAGGCGCCCTTGCCCCCCCGCGCCATGCCCCAGGCGACCTGCGGCCCGGTCCAGGCCTCGGTCACGGCCGAGCTCGAGTCGTCGACCTTGGCCAGGACGATCTGGCCCGCGTCGGGGAGCGACGACCAGACCTTCACCTCCCACGACGCCGTGTCCTCGTCGAAGGTGGCCTCCTTCGTCAGCGTCTCCTCCGGGTAGCGGTCGACCCAGTCCGCAACCTTCGGGAACTTGAGCGCGGCCGCCAGCGCCTGCTGCTCGGAGAGCTGCGCTTTCGGCTCGGCGTCCTGGGGCACGAAGGGCGTCCCGATCAGGTTCCCGTCCGCGTCGTAGACCGGCGCGGTGGGCACCGCCGCCGCCGCGGGAGCCGCGACGACGAAAGCGAGCAGGACGAGTGCTACACGTGCCGGCGCCGCCGTCGGAAGCTCCAGAGCTTGTTGGCCACGAAGTTCCACGGCGTCACGAGGACGATGGCCGTCGCCTGCGCGGGCACCTTGGGCAATCCGAGCGCCACGAGAGCCGCGAGGAACGCGAGGTTGGCGGCGAGAGCGACCGCCGAGACGGCGAGGAAGCGCAGGCCCTGGAAGACGAGGCTCCCACGCTGGTGCCTGAAGGTCCAGAGCCGGTTCCACGCGTAGTTGTTCGTCACGGCGACGAGGAACGAGCAGACCGCCGCAAGCAGGTAGTAGACGTCGGCGTAGACGAGGGTCGAGAAGATCGCGAGGTTGACGACGTAGCCGCTCGCGCCGACCAGGCAGAACTTCGCGAGCTGGAGCCAGTTGGCGGGTCGGCGGAGGGCGACGCCCGCAGCGTCCCCGAGCCGGCTTGCCCTGGCGGCGATCTCGTCGGCGCGGTTCACCCGAGGAAAGGTTAGTAGCCCTCTTGGCCGAGCAGGGGAACGAAGCGGCAGGGCACCGAGCGGCGCACGGCCGGGCCCTCGGGGCTGCGGACGACGATCTCGAGGCGCTGGCCCCCGGGGCCACCGACCGGGACGATCAGGCGGCCCCCCGGCACGAGCTGCTCGTACAGGGACATGGGCACCTCGGGAGCCGCCGCCGCCACGGTGATCGCGTCGAACGGAGCCTCGTCCGGGAGCCCGAGCGTGCCGTCGCCGACATGCACAGTCACGTTCTCGTATCCCGCGGCGCGCAACCGCTCGCGTGCCCGCTCTGCGAGCTCCGGAATGCGCTCGATCGTGTGCACCTCCGCTCCGAGCTGCGCGAGCACCGCCGCCTGGTAGCCCGAGCCCGTGCCGATGTCGAGCACGCGGTCGCCCTCGCGCACGGCAGCCTCCTGCACGATCAACGCGACCATGTAGGGCTGCGAGATCGTCTGGCCGAACCCGATTCGCAGTGGCATGTCCAGGTAGGCGCGCCCTCGGTCGCGCTCGTCGACGAAGAGCTCCCTGGGGACACGGCTCATCGCGTCGAGGACGCGCTGGTCGGTGATCCCGCGCACGGCGAGCTGCTCGGTGACCATGGCGCGGCGCGCCTCTTCGAGGTCAGGCACGTACGCGCGCGCGCATCGAGGGGGGCGCCTCGACGCCGAAGTGCTCGAGCACGAGCGGGGCGATGTCCGTGACCGACGCCTCCTCCGGAACGAGGTCCTCCTCGAAGCCCGCCGCCAGCAGCGGAACCGTCGAGTCGCCGGCCGCGAGCGAGCCGTGACTGCCCCCGCCCGCGTGGTGGCGCCCGCCCAGGTCGGCGAACTCCCAGCCCTCTCGTGCGGACACGAGCACCTCTCCGGCGTTCGGACAGGCGAGCGCGCACCAGACGCGCTCGAGCCCGTTCGGGTAGCCCGCCGGGTCGAGGACGAGCGCGTCCCCGTCGAGCTCCCAGTCGCCGTCAAGCGGCCGGAAGCGAAGCTCGTGTCCGTCGCGGCGCGCGACCGCGTCCTCGCCTTCGCGGAACATGATGACGTCGGCGCTCAGCTCTTCGTCCAGCCGCTCGGCAAGCCGCCGGGGCGACGGCGCGGACTCGCCGAGCCGGTAGATCATCCCGGCCCGGTTCGAGGCGGCCACGAGGAGCGCGGAGTCGGTGAAGACGTCTTGCAGCACGGCCGCGCGGTCGACGCCCGACTGGCCGTGGTCCGAGCAGACAAGCACGGCATAGCGCTCGAGGAACTCGTCGGGGCCGCCTGCCGCGTCGAGCAGCGCTCCCAGGCAGGCGTCCGAGCGTTCAAGCGCGGCGGGCGCGCCTTCCGGGCCGGCGGCGTGTGCGGCGTAGTCGTAGTCCGGGAGGTAGAAGACGAGAAAGTCGAAGCCGTCACGAGTGACGAGCCAGCGCCCGACCGCGGCCGCGTAGGCGTCGATCGACCCGTCGAGGCGGGAGCGAACGGCGAGCGGCGCGCCCGTCACGTCCGACTCGAACAGGTTGAAGAAGAAGAACCGTTGCGGCCCGTAAGCAGCCTCGTACCAGCGGTTGCGCCGTGCGAGCGCCGGAAGCCGGATCGGGTGGCGGGTCCTACCTCGGTAGCAGGTGAAGTTGATCGCCCCAGCGACCAGGCCCGCGTCCTCAATCGCCTCGAAGACGGTCGTCGCGCCCGGCGAGAGATGCGCGTGGTTCATGTTGAAGACGGAATCGCGGATCGAGCGGCGAGCGCCGACGGCGCGCATGGCTGCGAACGAGGATCCGTACTCGACGAGTCGCTTTTCGCCGCGGTGATACCAGACGAGGTGAGGAATGTGGTGGACGTCTGGATGGGCCCCGGTCGCGATCGAGGTCAGGCAGACGGGCGTGACGGACGGGAACGTCGTCGTCGCCCGCGTGTAGGTCCCCGCCTCACGGAGAGCGCCGAGGGCCGGCAGTCGCCCCTCTGCGAGCCCCTGCTCGAGCGCCTCGGGGGTGAGGCCGTCGATGACGGCGAGGACGAGCTTCTTCATGGGCACAACTAATCGCGCGCGAGGATCCTCAGGCCCGCATAGCGCGATTCGGCTCGACGGCCGAGGCGTCCGCCCGCAACCGGTACCAGCGCGGGGAGCACGTAACCGAGAGCCGGCACAAGAGCGACGAGCGCCGTCGCAAGAAAGGCCGCCGGCACCGCCGCGGCGCTCAGATGCCGGAAGAAGAACCACGCCACCAAGCCGCTCACCCCGAACGCACCAAGAGCCCACCAGGGCAGCGCGAGCGCGACAATCGCGACGGCAGCCCCCACGACCGCCGCAGAGCCAAGCATGGCCAGCCTGCGAAGGGCCGCCAAACCGGCGGGCACCCCGAGGCCGACGACGGCGCCCAGCAAGTACCAGTCAAGCAGTCCCTCCACGGCGAGCCAGTGTAGCCCCGCGTATGCTCGCGCCCGTGGACCTGGGCATCCTCTTCACGGTCCTTCTCTTCGCCCTCTTCCTCATCCCGGTGATCGGGCAGCGGTTCCTCGCCGCCCGGAGGAGCCTCGCGCTCGCCTCGCTCCAGCGGGCGCGCGGCACCCGGGTCATCGCCATGATCCATCGCCAGGAGTCGGTCGGCTTTCTCGGGATCCCGTTGTTTCGCTTCATCGACATCGAGGACTCCGAAGCAGTCCTGCGGGCCATCCGCCTCACACCCGACGAGACCCCCATCGACCTGATCCTCCACACCCCAGGCGGCCTCGTCCTCGCCTCGGAGCAGATCGCCTATGCGCTCCGGGATCACCCCGGCAAGGTCTGTGTCCTCGTTCCGCACTACGCCATGTCCGGCGGAACGCTGATCTCGCTCGCAGCGGACGAGATCCGCATGGACGCTGCGGCGGTGCTCGGCCCCGTCGACCCGCAGCTGGGCGACATGCCCGCAGCCTCGCTCGTTCGAGTCGTGGAGAAGAAGCCGATCGAGCGCATCGACGACCGCACGCTCGTCATGGCCGACGTCGCAGAGAAGGCCATCCGGCACGTCAAGCAGGTGGTGCGCAACCTCGTTTCGGCCCGGCTCGATCCGAAAGAGGCCGACGAGCTCGCCGAGGAGCTCGCCGGCGGTCACTACACCCACGACGACCCGATCACCGTCGACGAGGCGCGCGCTCTGGAGCTCCCGGTCGAGGTCGGGCTGCCGAAAGAGATCTACGACCTTATGGATCTCTTCCCACAGGCTGGAAGACGCCGGCCCAGCGTCCAGTACGTTCCGCTCCCCGTTCCGCCGAGCGACCCGCCACGGCGCTCTCGCAGAGCCTAGTACTCCTAGAAATACCCACTTTTCACCCGTTTCGCCCGCGCGGAAGTGGGAATAATTTCCAATGTCAGCCAACCCCCCAAGGAGCCGCGTTGACGACCCCAAATAGCCCCATCCTTCTTTTCTTCGCCACCCCACAATCAGGGCCGGCGCGACGCATGGAGAGCCTGCTCGCCCATCTCGCCAGGAAAGAGCGAGATCGCCTGCGCATCTGGCGCGTGGACGCAGACCAGCAACGTGACTGGGTAGAGCGGTTCAAGGTGAGCCAGGTTCCCACGCTCGTCCTCATCAATGACCGCAAAGCGGTGGCCCGCCTCGAGGGCCGCGCCAGCGCGCCCCAGATCGAGCGCATGCTCGAGCCGTACCTTCCCGCTCCGGACAAAGCGATCGCGTAGCCGAGAATCCGGCGGGGCCGGTCCTCCGTATTCACCGGTGACAGGCACCAGGGGAAGGGAGAGGCATGAAGAAAAAAGTGCTGATCACGCTGCTCTTGGGAGCAGCCGTCGCAGTCGTCGCGACAGCTTCTGTCGCGCTGGCGAACGGAGATGGAGGCAAGAACAGGTTCAAGGCCGTCCTCAACGGCTACAACGAGGTCGTCGGCCCGGGCTCCATCTCGACCACGGGGCACGGGATCTTCAGGGCCAGGATCGATGAGGACTCGCAAACGATCTCGTACACGCTTACGTACTCGGAGCTCGAGAACGCCGTGACACAAGCTCACGTCCACTTTGCGCAACGACATGTTGGCGGGGGCGTGATCTACTTCCTCTGCGGCGGGGGCGACAAGCCAGACTGCCCTTCGCCCGGAGGAACGGTGAGCGGTGTAATCGATCCGTTCGACGTCATTGGCCCGGCCGGCCAGGGAATCGAGGCCGAGTCGTTCGGCGAGGCCGTGCGCGCGATGCGGGCCGGCGCGACCTACGCGAACGTGCACTCGACGAGGTGGCCCGCGGGGGAGATCCGCGGCCAGCTCCGCTCGGGCAACGACGACTGATCCCGCCCAGACCGTGGCGCACCGTAGGGGCGGGATATATCCCGCCCCTACAACATTCGGGGAGTTTGTAGGCGCTCGATGACGCCGAGCAGGAACTCGCTCGCCCGCGCGCCGTCGACGACCCGGTGGTCGAACGTGCATGAGAGCCACCCGATCCGCCTGGAAACGACCTGACCGTCGACGACTGCCGGGCGCTCTCCGATCCGGTGTAAGCCGAGGATGGCCACCTCGGGGTGGTTCACGAGCGGCGTGGCGAAGAGGCCGCCCAGCCGCCCCGCGCTCGTGACGGTGAAGGTCGAGCCGCGCAGCTCCTCGGGCTTCAACTCGCCCGCTCGGGCGCCTTCCGCGAGCCGGCCGGCCTCGGCCTCGATCTCGTTGAGCGAGAGCTCGTCGGCGCGGCGCAGGACGGGCACGAGGAGGCCCTCGTCCGTCTGGACGGCGACGCCGATGTCGTAGCGCTCCCAGAAGACGATCTCCTGGCCGGAAAGTGTCGCGTTCAGCTCGGGGAAGTCCTTCAGGCCGGCGACGAGCGCCTCGACGAGATACGGGAGGTAGGAGCGCTCGCCTCGTGCCTCGTCGAGCGCGGTGAAGTCGCACTCCTCCACGACGGTGACCGCAGGCACCTCTCTGTGCACCCGGGTCAGGTGCTCTGCAATCTGCCGCCTGATACCGCGTAGAGGCTCGCGCCGCTCGCCCTCACGAGCGGGAGCGGCTCCTCGCACGTCCTGCTCGGTCACGCGTCCGTCTATCCCGGTTCCCCTCAGGGTGTCGAGATCCACCCCGAGCTCCGACGCGAGCTTGCGGACGGCAGGGGTTGTCTGCACCTTCTTTGGCGAAGGCGCGACAGCACCTTCGCCAATCAAGACGAGCGGTGTGCCAACGGGGACGAGCTGCCCTTCCTCGACCAGGATCTGCGAGACGAGACCGGCTGCGGGCGAAGGGATCTCGACAGTGGTCTTGTCCGTCTGGATCTCGACGAGGGGGTCGTCCTCGGCAATCGTCTGGCCGACCTCGACCAGCCAGCGCGCGATTTCGCCCTCGCGCACGCCCTCGCCCAGGTCCGGCAGCTTGAACTCGTAGGCCACGTCAGTAGGTGAGGAGCTTCTCCGCCGCCTCGACGACCCGCGCCGGCGTGGGGATGTATTCGTCCTCGATCGTCCAGAACGGGAAGGGCACGTCGTAGCCGGTCACGCGGAGGACAGGCCCACGCAGGTCGAGGATGGCCTTCTCGGCGAGCACGGCGGCTATCTCGGCACCGAAGCCGGCTACTCGAGGCGCCTCCTGGACGATCACGGCGCGACCAGTCTTCCCGACCGAGGCGAGGAGCGTCCCCTCGTCGAGCGGCTTGAGGCTGCGGACGTCGATCACCTCGGCGCTGGCGTCGAGCTCCTCCGCGGCGGCGAGCGCCACGGGAACCATGCCGCCGTAGGCAATCAGCGTGATGTCGCTTCCCTCCCGTGCGACGCGCGCCTGCCCGAGCGGAACCACATGCTCGCCTTCGGGCACCTCCTCGCGCGGGCTGCGGTAGAGCACCTTCGGCTCGAGCACGACCACGGGATCCGGGGAGCGGATCGCGGCTGCAAGCAAGCCCTTCGCATCGGTGGGAGTGGAAGGGATCGCAACCTTGATGCCAGGGGTGTGGACGTAGTAGGCCTCCGGGGAGTCCTCGTGCAGCTCGGGCGCTCGGACGCCGCCTCCGGTCGGCATGCGGATAGTGATCGGAAACTCCATCGCCCCGTTCGTCCGCCAGTGGTAGCGGCCTACGTGGCAGATGAGCTGGTCGAGGCAGGGGTAGCTGAACGATTCGTACTGCATCTCGCAGACCGGCCTCCACCCGGCCATGGCGAGGCCGACTGCGGTTCCGAGGATCCCCGCCTCCGCGAGCGGCGTATCGACGCAGCGGTCGGGCCCGAAGCGGTCGAAGAGGCCCGCAGTGGCCCGGAAGACGCCTCCGGCGCGGCCGACGTCCTCTCCCATGACCATCACGGACGCGTCGCGCTCCATCTCGGTGTGGAGCGCGTCGTTCACGGCCTCAACCAGGGTCCTACTCGGCATAGGCGTGCCTCGTGAGGAGGCCAGGGTCAGGGGGAGGCAGTGCCTCGGCCGCGGCAATGCCGGCCCGCATCGCCTCGCGCGCCTCCTCGGCGAACTCCTCTGCGAGCGCGTCCGTGAGGACGCCGAGCTCGCGCAGATGGCGCGCGTAGCGGACGAGACACTCGTTCTCCCGCTCGAGCTCGACCCGCGCCGGATCGATGTACGCTGCGGGGTCGTCGGCCGTCGCGTGTGGGGCGCAGCGATAGGTGACGGCCTCGATGAAGGTCGGCCCTTCGCCCGCCCGCGCCCGCGCCACCGCCTCGCGTACCGCTTCGTAGACCGCGAGCACGTCGCCCCCATCCACCTGGACGCCCGGCATCCCGTAGCCCTTGGCCTTGTCCACGAGGGCCGCAGCTCGAGTCTGCGCCTCGAGCGGCGTCGAGATCGCCCACTGGTTGTTGTTGCAGAAGAGGACGACGGGCGCCGACATCACCGCCGCGAAATTGGCTCCCTCGTGGAAGGCGCCCTCGGAGGTTGCCCCGTCGCCGAAGAAAACGAGGGCGCACGTCTGCTCGCCCTTCAGACGCATTCCCCAGGCGAGCCCGGCCGCGTGCGGGACGTGCGTCGCGATCGGGACGGTTATCGAAGCAAGCCGATATTCGCGAGGATCCCACCACCCGGCGGGATGGCCCCGCCACCAGGAGAGCACCGTCTCCGCGGGCATGCCGCGAAGAAGGCCGATCGCGGACTCGCGATAGGAAGGAAAGATCCAGTCCTCGTCGGCGAGCGCGCGCACGGTGCCCGCCTGCATCGCCTCGTGCCCCCAGAAGATCGCGTAGGTGCCGACGCGCCCCTGGCGGTGGTAGACGATGGAGCGCTCGTCATAGGTCCGCAGCAGGACCATGTCGCGGTAGAGCTGGAGGAGCTCCTTCTCGCCGAGCCGCTCCCGCTCCGCAGGAGCCATCTGGGCCATAGAACGAATTATTCCGGGACGACCACGGCCAACGCCTCCCGCTCGGCCTCGAAGTGGGCCTCGGTCACGTCGCCGAGATCCTCGCCGTCCACCTGGAGCGGCGTCGGCCCGTCGCACTCGATCCGGATCTCGT
>JBBDMP010000059.1:0-1203 GCA_040878265.1 Gaiellales bacterium
CGACGATATCCGTGGCGGCTCGATGTCCGAGCTCGCGGAGTGTCGCCGCCGCGAACGTCGAGGAAAAGCCGTGGGCACAGAAGACGATGACTCGCTTGTCGAGATCGATATGCGGGTTCGAGTAACCCGAGTCCGGGTCGACCCGCCACTCGAGCACGGAGCGCGGGATGTAGACCGAGCCCGGGATCACGCCTTCGCGCCGACGCTCGTCCTGGGAACGTAGATCGACGAGCACAGCGCCCTTCGACATTGCCTCCCGCGCTTGCTGCGGCTCGGCGCGGGGCGCGACGCGACGTTGCGCGTCGGCGAGCAGTTGCGCCGCCGTCCGGCGCGGCGATCGCGGGAGCGAGCCCCAGTGGGTTAGGGCCACCCACACCCCGCTTCCCGCTGTGAGGGCGGCAACGATCGCAATCGCCCAGCCGGCGCCGAACCCGTCGGCGACGCCACCGGCGAGAAGCGCTCCGACGACGAAGCCGAAATCACGCCAGAACCGGTAGACGCCGACGAGTTGCGCGCGCTCCACCGGCTGGGCGACGTCGGATACTGCGGCGATCAGCGTCGGATAGACGAGCGCGGTTCCAAGCCCGAGCAGGATCGCCGCTGCGAGCGCAGGTGCAAAAGCGCCGCCGCCCGCGACCAAGAGCGCGAGCGCCGCAGCTTGGACGAGCATCCCAAGGGCGATGAGCGGTCTCCGTCCCGTATGGTCGGAGAGCCAGCCGGTCGCGAGCTGGCCGGCACCCCACACGCCGGGGTAGACGCCCGCGACAAGGCCCACCTGACCCACGCTCGCCCCGTGCGCGGCCAGGTAGAGCGGGACGAGTCCCCACGCGAGCGCGTCGTTCAGATTGTTGACGAGCCCGGCCTGGGAGCAGGCGCGGAGAACGGGGTCTCGGACCGTGCCGCGGGCAAACGCCTTGCGCAGGGTGCCGGCAGGCACAGTCCCATGCGCAAGCTGTTCCTCGCTGACGTGGGCACCGGTGTCGCGAACGAAGAGGATCGAGACGGTTGTCCCGATGGCAGCGATCACGGCAGCACCGGTCCAGACCAGCGTCCTCGGGGCGAAGGTGGCTGCGAGTGCGCCGGTGGCGAGTGCCGTCGCCGCAACGCCCAGGTAGCCGGCCGACTCGTTCAGTCCAAGGGCGAGACCTCGCCTGGCCGGTCCGACCAGGTCGATCTTCATCAACACGGTCATCGACCAGGCGA
>JBBDMP010000060.1:0-6144 GCA_040878265.1 Gaiellales bacterium
TTGAGCCGCGGCAGCTCACGGCGGCTGGAGAGGAGCGAGAGGAGCTGCTCCGGCCAGAAATGCTGGTGGAAGTCGTAGCTACTAGGCAAGCTCGATGCCGAGCCCGGGCCGATCCGGCACGGAAAGATAACCGTCCGCATCGGGCCGAAGCGGCTGGGCGAGCATGAAGTCGCGCCGCTCGGGCGTCCAGGTGGGTGGGTCGTAGGGAAACTCGAGGTACGGCCCGCCGCCGACCCCGGCTGCGACATGGAGGTTGGCAAGCAGGCCGATGCCGTTCGTCCACGTGTGCGGCGTGAAGCGGCGGCCACGTGCGAGCGCCCGCAGCGCGAACTCCTTCGCGCGTAGAAGCCCGACGGCGAGAACCGCGTCGGGCTGGTAGACGTCGAGCGCGTCCGCCTCGAGGCAGGCGTCGAGCTCGGCCACCGTGCGCGTCATCTCGCCGCCCGCGAGCGGCACGCCGCTCTCGGCGCGCAGCTCGGCGAGTCCACGAGGGTCGGAGGTCGGGAGCGGCTCCTCGAGCCATAGCACCTCGAGCTCGCGGAGCTCGCCGGCGAGCCGTCGAACGACGTCTCCGTCGAGCGGCGGCCGCGTATCGCCCGGCATGCGCCAGCCCTCGTTCAGGTCGACCGCGATCTCCAGCGTGTCTCCGACCGCCTCACGCACGGCGCGGACGCAGGCGAGCCCGTCCTCGACCCGAGTGCCGTCGATCCGCAGCTTCAGCGCACGGAATCCCTCTTCTCGGAGGGCGAGTGCCGTTTCCGCCCGCTCGTCCGGGGGCAGGAGCGCACCGGTCGATGCGTAGACCGGCAGCCGCTCCTGGGCGCCGCCGAGAAGCCGGGCGGCGGGGACACCCTCAGCTTGGCCCGCGAGGTCCCAGAGCGCAGCCTCGAAGGGCCAGTAGCGGGCGGCGTGGAACGCGATCGTCTCGAGCGCGCGCACATGGCGCTCGAGGTCGAGCGGATCGCGGTCGACGAACAGGTGCCCGTAGGCCTCGAATCCCTCCATCGTGTCGCCGGAGCCGATCCCAGTGAGGCCTTCGTCCGTCTCCACGAAGACCAGCGTCGCTTCGAAACGCCGGCGGGGATTCGGGTCCCAGGCGGCGGGAAAGGGAGGGTCGAGGTCGAGCGCGCGCCGATCCAGGCGGATCGCCGTGATCCTCACGAGTGCCCCTTCAGGTGATGCTCCCCCGTCTACCGGGGTCGATGAGCAAGCCAGGCAAGGACGCAGGGAGCCCGCGTATTGAATGAAATACGCGGGCGACCGAGGACACATCGTGGCGCCGCTCAGCGGCCGCGGGAGGCGATGGGCGTATTGCCTGGAGGGGCACTAGACGGGTCGGAAGAAGGCGCTCCAGGGGTCGCCTGCTGCCAGCACGTCCTCGGCCAGCGGCAGGCGCCTTGCGCCCGCCTCGAGCGCGAGCCGCGTCGCCTCGAGGTTGTTCTCGTAGACGGCATCCTCGTCCTCGGCGTTCCAATCGACCCAGACGGCGGCGATGAGGAGCAGATCGTCCAGCTCTCCCGAGGGGACGAAGCCTTCCCGCACGGCTGCGATGACCCCCTGGGCCACCCCCGCCTGCGCGGCCCCCCAGGTCAGCCTTCCGTGCGCGTCGCCGCGAATCTCGGCCTTGTTGACGAAGAGGGTAAGCGGCTTGACGGCCAGGCCGGGCCTGTGCGCGACGACGAACGAAGCATGGCCCTGCCGGGGGGTGGCGAGGGCGGTGACCCACGCTGTTTCCACGGGCCCGCCTTTCGCGCCGAGGACGGTATTGAGGTGAGCCGCGTGGGGCGGTTCGCCCACGAACGCTTCGCCGATCTGCGTAGCGCTCAGAAGGCGATCACCGCCCGCGCGACCTCGCCCGCGTTCATGGCCGCGAAGGCCTCGTTCACCTCGTCGAGCGGGTAGGTCCTGCTGACGAGCCGGTCGAGGGGCAGGCGGCCGGACTTGTACAGACCGAGGAGCCGCGGCATGTCCACGTGCGGCCGGCAGGAGCCGTAGAAGCTACCCGTGACGACTTTCTCCTCCCTCGGCAGGCTCGGCGCCGGGAGGCGGACTTCGGCGTCGAGGGGCGGTATACCGACAGCGACGACCGTGCCGCCGCGACGCACCGCCTCGTACGCGAAGGCGACGAGCCCGGGCGCGCCGGCGGTATCGAGGGCGTAGTCGGCGCCCCGACCGTCCGTCAGCTCCCGGATCGACTCCACGGGATCGGCGGCGGCCGGATCGATGACGTCCGTCGCTCCCAGCTCGAGGGCGAGCTCACGCTTGAGCGGGACGGGGTCTACCGCGATCACCTTGGCCGCGCCGGCGAAGCTCGCGCCGAGTACGGCGGAGAGGCCGACGCCGCCCGCGCCGAAGACGGCAACGGAGCTTCCCGGCTCCACGCGAGCGCGGTTCACGACGGCGCCAAAGCCCGTCATGATCCCGCAGCCGACGAGGGCGGCGACGTCGAAGGGCACGTCCGCATCCACCTGGACGCAGCAGCCCTCGGGAACGACACATCGTTCCGCGAACGTCGAGAGGTAGGAGTAGTGGTAGAGCGGGGCGCCGTTCTGCGAGAGCCGTAGCGCGCCGCCGGGCAGCGTGCCGTCGAACATCGCCTCGAACGCGTTCTCGCACAGGACCGGGCGCCCCTCGACGCAAAAGCGGCAGTGGCCGCACTCCGGTAGCCAGGAGAGGACGACGTGGTCGCCCGCGGCCACCTCAGTGACTCCTTTCCCGACGGCCTCGACTACACCGGCGCCCTCGTGTCCGAGGACCGCCGGCATCGGGTTCGGCGTCGCGCCGGTGACGACGTTCCAGTCGCTGTGGCAGACGCCGCTCGCCTCCAGCCGGACGAGCACCTCGCCCGCGCCGGGCTCTTCAAGCGCGACGTCTTCGACCGCGAGCGGCTCGTTCACGGCTCGGAGGACGGCTGCCCGCACGGCGGCGATTCTACGCCGCTGGCCCATGTACGCTCGAATCGTGCGCATGCAGGCCGCCGTCCTGTGGAAGCCGGGCACGCCGGTCGAGATCCTCGAAGTCGAGCTGGCGCCCCCGCGCGAAGGGGAAGTGCTCGTCAAGATCGCCGCCTGCGGGGTCTGCGCGAGCGATCTGCACGTCGTCGACGGCGACCTGCCGGAGCCGCTCCCGCTCGTACTCGGGCACGAGGCGTCCGGCGTGGTGGTCGAGACGGGGCCGGGAGCCGAAGGCCTCCAGGTCGGCGACCACGTCGTACTCGCCCTCGTGCCCTCCTGCGGCCGCTGCGAGACCTGCCTCGCCGGACGGCCGAACTTCTGCGAGCTGAGCGCGCAGATGGGGGCGACCGGGACATTGGCGGACGGGACGAGCCGCCTGAGCCTCGATGGCACGCAGCTCCACCATTTCAACTCGGTCTCGTCGTTCGCCGAGTACGCGGTCGTCCCGCAGTCGGCCGCCGTCGCGATCCGAAAGGACGTGCCCCTTGACGTCGCCGCACTCGTCAGCTGCGCGGTCCTCACGGGCTACGGCGCGGTCTTCAACACAGCCGGGGTGGAGGAAGGCGCCAGCGTCGCCGTCTGGGGCTGCGGCGGCGTCGGGCTCAACGTCGTCCAGGCGGCGCGGCTCGCGGGCGCGCGCCAGATCGTCGCCGTGGACACGCGTCCGGAGAAGCTCGAGACGGCGAGGCGGCTCGGCGCCACGGACGTCGTCGAGGCGGGGCCTGACGTGGACGCCGTGGCGGCCGTACGCGACATCTCAGGCGGGGGCGTCGACTACGCCTTCGAGGCCATCGGGCGCGAGCAGACGGTGCGGGAAGCCTGGGACGCTGCGCGGGCCGGAGGCACGACGGTCGTGCTCGGCCTCATGCCGAAGGGCGACCTGCTCACGATCGATCCCTGGCACTTCATCTACGAGAAGACGCTCAAGGGCTGCTTCCTCGGCTCAGCTCGGATCGGCACGGACATTCCCCGCATCGTCGACCGCTACCAGGCGGGCGAGCTCGACCTCGACGAGCTTGTCAGCCTGCGAATTCGGCTCGCTGAGCTGCCCGACGCCTTCGACCGCCTGCGGGCCGGTGACGTCGTGCGTCAGCTGGTGGTCTTCTGAGTCTGTAGAGCGCGCAGCTCTTCCAGAGGAATGTGGCAGCGCATGAAGTGGCCGCGGGCGACTTCCTTGAGCGGCGGCTCCTCGCGCTCGCAGATCTCGCCCCACTTGCGCTGGCAGCGCGTGTGGAAGACGCAGCCCGACGGCGGGTTCGCCGCGCTCGGGATCTCGCCTGCCAGCTTGATCCGCGGCCGCTCCGCCCCTTCGACTGTCGGGACCGCGGAGAGAAGCGCCTCGGTGTACGGGTGGTGCGGCGGCTCGAATACCGCCTCCGCGGGCCCGAGCTCCATCAGGCGGCCGAGGTAGAGGACAGCGATCCGGTCGGACAGGTAGCGCACGACGCCGAGGTCGTGGGAGATGAAGAGGTAGGTGACGCCCTCGTCGGCCTGGAGGTCGGCGAGAAGATTCAGGATCGCGGCCTGCACGGAGACGTCGAGGGCCGAGGTCGGCTCGTCGCAGACGACGACACGCGGCTCACCGGCGAAGGCGCGGCCGATCGCCACCCGCTGCTTGAGCCCGCCCGAGAGCTGCACGGGCTTGGCGCTGAGGAGGCGCGCGTCGAAGCGCACGGATTCGGCGATCTCGCGCAGTCGCTCCTCGCGCGCATCCCTGCCCATCCCGAGGAGCTTCTTGAGCGCTCGCCCGATGATTCGCCGCACGGAGAAGCGCCGGTTGAGAGCGGAGTCGGGGTTCTGGAAGACGATCTGGAGCGACCGCACCTGCTTCCGGTCGCGTTTCACGATCCTCGCCGCAAGCGGCTCCCCGGCCAGCTCGACCGTCGAGTCCGGGTCGGGAGCCGTCAGGCCGAGCAGGATTCGAGCGATAGTCGTCTTGCCGCTGCCCGACTCGCCCACGAGGCCGAGCGTCTCGCCCGGCGCGATCGCGAAGTCGATGTCAACGAGGGCCGGGGTCTCCTGGCCCTCCTGGCGGAAGGTCTTGCTCGCATGCTCGAGCCGCACGACAGGCTGCTCGCCGTTACTCGAGACGTGAGCACGGGCGACCCGCGCCGGCGTCGCGCGCGGCAGCTCGGCGGCCTCGTCGTGGAAGTGGCAGCGGCTCTCGTGCCCGTCGCCGACCCGGTAGGGAGGAGGCGGGTCGGTCCGGCAGACCTCCCGGGCGATGACGCAGCGATCTGCGAAGACGCAGCCGGGCAGGTCGGCCCCGAGCTGCGGGAGGTAGCCCGGGATCGTGTCCAGGCGGTCGCGGTCCTTGTGCAGGCCGCCGCGCGGAATGCAGCGGAGCAGCCCGACCGTGTAGGGGTGGCGCGGGTCGGAGAAGACGTCGACGGTCCGACCCTCCTCGACGAGCTTTCCGGCATAGAGGACACCGATGCGCTCGCAGATCCTGCGGATGACCCCGAGGTTGTGGCTGATGAAGAGGACGCTCGTCCCGAACTCCTTGCGCAACCCCGCCACCAGGTCGAGCACCTCGGCCTCCACGGTCGCGTCGAGCCCCGTCGTCGGCTCGTCGAGGATGAGGAGGGTCGGGTCAGACGCGAGCGCCATGGCGATCACGGCCCGCTGCTGCATGCCGCCGGAGAGCTGGTGCGGGTAACGGCGCATGACCCGCACCGGGTCCGAGATCTGCACCTTTTCGAGCATCGCAAGGGTTCGCGCGCGGGCCTCCCCCTTCTCCGCTCCGAGGAGCCGGAATACCTCCGCAACCTGCGAGCCGACGCGGATGGAAGGGTTCAGCGCCGAGGCGGGGTGCTGATACACCATCGAGACCGTCCTCGCGCGGAGCCGGCGGATTCCGCCTTCGCCCATGCTCAGGAGTTCCTCGCCGTTGACCCGGATCGAGCCGGAGACCACCCGTCCGTTGCGCGGCAGGTGGCGCATGATCGCGAACGCCGCAGTCGTCTTCCCGCAGCCGGACTCCCCGACGAGGCCGTACGACTCGCCTTGGCCGATCGTGAGCGAGACTCCACGGAGGACGCTCCGGTCGATCCCGCGGACGCGGTAGACGACCTCGAGGTCTTCGAGCTCGATGGCTGGTGCCGTGACGACCTCGGTGCTCATCGTTCGAACGTCTGCGCGATCGCGTCCGCGATCAGGTTGATGCCGATGACGAGGGTGGCGATGGCGA
>JBBDMP010000061.1:0-6067 GCA_040878265.1 Gaiellales bacterium
ACGATCGAGGCGCAGGGGCGGACCGAGAACCTCATGGAGCTCGTCGGGGTCGCTCGCGAGTACCAGGAGACCGCCGAGGAGCCGAGCCTGTCCGAGTTCCTCCAGCAGATCTCCCTGTATTCGGATCAGGACGAGCTCCAGGAGCAGCAAAGCCTCGTCACGCTCATGACGCTGCACAACGCCAAGGGGCTCGAGTTCCGCTGCGTCTTTCTCATCGGCGTCGAGGAGGGTGTCTTCCCGCACGCCCGCTCGCTCGAGGAGCAGGGGCTCGAGGAGGAGCGGCGCCTGGCGTACGTCGGGCTGACGCGGGCGAAGGAGCGGCTCGTCCTGACGCACGCGGCAACGCGGTCTCTGTGGGGGACGCGGGGCTACAACCTGCCGAGCCGGTTCTTGGACGAGCTGCCGCAGGAGGAGATCGAGCGCGAGCGGCTGCGACCCTCTTCCTGGTCGGGCTACGGCTCGCCGACGGTGGCGGTGCGGCGCGATCAACCCGAGTTGTCGACTGGGGACACGGTGCGCCATTCCACGCTCGGCGAAGGCGTCGTCCTCGCGATCGAGGGGGACGGGACGGTGACGGTGAGGTTCGCCGAGGACGGCGTGGAACGTCGGCTGATGCTCGATTACGCGCCGCTAGAGCGAGTCACGTAACGGGTTAAGGCTTCTGCGCCGCCTGCCGATAGGGGGCGGATGCCCTGGCAGGCCGTCCGATCCGCCTCGCTACCATCCTGCGCCGTGCCCTTGCGCACGGCCCTGGCGGGCCTTTTTCTTTTTGGCGTGTCGGCGGAACCGGCCGCCGCGCGACTGCCTGACCCGCTCCCCAAGCGCGTCGTCATGCACGTGCCTCTCGACGGGCCTTTGCAGTCCGGCTTCGGCTACCGCTGGGGGCGGATGCACTGGGGCGTCGACCTTGACGCGTACTCGAACACCGTCGTGCGGGCGGCATTGCCCGGGGTCGTGACGCGGGTCGGGTGGCTGCGGAACTACTCCGGCTACGGCCTCGTGGTGATCATTCGCCACCACGGTCGCCTGGAGACGATGTACGCCCACCTGGCGCGTGCGCTGGTGAAGCGGGGCGAGGCGGTTCCGATCGGCCAGGTCATCGGCGTGGCCGGCTGCACCGGCTCGTGCACGGGCACCCACCTGCATTTCGAGGTGCACGTGCGGGGCAAGGCGGTCGACCCGCTGCGCTACCTGGGCCGCTCCGTCCGTCGCTAAACTGGGGTCTCCCGGGCGGTTAGCTCAGTTGGGAGAGCGCCGGCTCGACAAGCCGGAGGTCACTGGTTCGAGCCCAGTACCGCCCACCTGACCCGAAGAGGAACAGCCGCAAGACCGTGTCGAGACGCCCAGCCTGGGAGGCCGCGGCCGACAAGCCCGGCCGCTTGACGTGGCGCTAACAAAAGGAACAGATCAACCTGTGTTCGACGTCATTCCTGAACCTTCGGCCGAGCTGGGAGGCCAATAGTTGAAGATCCTGTCCGTTGACCGTGACGTGCAAGGGATCCTCATGTCCTCTTACTTCAAGATTCCGCGCTTCCAAAGGCCCTACTCCTGGGACAAGGAGAACATCGAGGACTTCTGGCAGGACACCATCGTCGACGGCGGCACCGACTACTTCATTGGGTCGATGGTCTTGTACGACATCGGGAACGAGACCTTCGGAATCGTGGACGGTCAGCAACGGCTGACGACGATCACGATCCTCCTCGCCGCAGTTCGCGACGCGCTTGCTGCTTTGCATGCTGACGATGAGGACAACGATGACGACGAGGGCGACTTGGCTGCCGGTCTCCACCAGCTCATCGAGCGCTCGAACATCAACAACAAGAAGGAGCACGTCCTCCAGGCGGAGGGCTCCTACCCGTATCTCCAGCTCGGTGTACAGAAGTTTCCGCCGAAGCTCGATCAGGAGCCCGATCGAGACGAGGAGGAAGCAATCAAGGCCGCCGCCACCTACTTCCGCGAGAAGGTCGGCGGCGTCGTCTCGTCGGTCAGAGACGATCCGAGCCTGAGCAAGGCCAAGAAGCGCGCGCAGACCGAAAAGGCGCTCCTCAAGATCCGCGACAAGATCCTTCAGCTGAAGCTGATCTTCATCACGGTGGACGACGAGGACGACGCGTACACGATCTTCGAGACCCTGAACACGCGCGGCAAGGATCTGACCGTCGGCGATCTCGTCAAGAACCACCTCCTCAGCAACCTCAAGAAGGAGAACGAGAACGTCGATCTCGCGCGCGACGAGTGGAACAAGATCCTCGAGCGCTTTGAGGAGTCGCAGGTCGACATCAGCGTCAATGGCTTCATCCTCCACGCCTGGCTCTCGCGGTATGACTACGTGTCCGAGAAGAAGCTCTTCAAGGACATCAAGAAGAAGATCAAGAGGAACAACGCGCAGGAGTACCTCGACATCCTGTCGCTCGAGTCGCGGATCTACCGCGAGATTCTCGAACCCTCATCGCGGAAGTGGGGTATCGAGGAACTCGCGATGCGAGACTCGCTCGAGGCGCTGAGCATCTTTCGCGTGCGCCAGTCCCTCCCGATGGTTCTGTCCGTGATGCGGGAGCGAAACGCGAAGACCCTGAGTGCCAAGCAGGTGCGTCGTGTGCTGCGCGCGATCGAGGTCTTCCACTTCGCGGTCACCGCGGTCACTTCTCAGCCATCGTCAGGCGGGATCTCCTCAATGTATGCGTTGCACGGGCGCGAGCTTCTTGCGGCGAAGACGCCGCAGGACAAGGTCAAGTCCATCAACGAACTCCTCGCCAAGCTCGAGCAGCGGCTTCCCCGGTTCGCCGAGTTCGAGGCTACGTTCAGCGACATCGGATTCTCGGAGGAGCGGACGCAGCAGAAAGCGCTTGTGCAGTACATCTTGCGGGGCCTCTACCGATACGCGAAGCCGGGGCAGCCGGTGGACTTCCCGAGGCTGACAATCGAGCATCTTGCCGCGCAGGCGACGAAGATCCTCGATGTCGCGCACGTCGCGATGATCGGGAACCTGCTCTACGTTGACGACGACCTCAATGGCAAGCTCGACGACAAGGACTTCGGCGCGAAGAAGAAGCTGCTGAAGGCACAGGACGCGGTGTGGGTAGATCCCTGGATTCTGTCGAGGTCAACGTGGACGGAGAGCGAGATCGAGAAGCGCACCGGTCGTATGGCGAAGACCGCATACGAAGACGTCTGGGTGATGCCGTAAAGGGGAGCCACGCGAATCCGCGGGCCGGTTTCCGACGTTGCTGTAGCGCGAGTCATCAGATAGCTTCGCCGAGCCGGCTCGCCCAGGTCGCCTCGATGCGGTGCATTACGCCAAGGCGGTCAGGAAAATCCTTGTGTCGCGCGAGTTCCCGTGTGGAGCGGTAGACGAAGCGGGGTGGTCCCTCTTTCGGCCACAGACAAACCGCCAGCACGTCGAACTGGCTCGGCTTGTAGTACCGGCTAGCGGGATCACCTTTTGAGGCTCGAGTCTTCTGCACCTCAACCCGGCCTGATCCGTCTGCGTAGGCATTCTCCTCGCCGTTCTTGCACTCGACTCGGATGACCCGACCGCCCACGAGCGTCGCGTTCACGTCCGGCGGCCCGTCGGTGTCAACCTGCTCGACCGCGGTGACCTGCGGGTCATCTTCGAGCGCCTTAAGCAGATGATGCTCCGCGACCCCGCCCCGCACGGCCATCTGTAGACGCTTCCGATTGCTGATGATCTCGAGGATCTCCTCAGCGTTCAGGTGGAACGTCTCCTCGAGCAGATGAGGATCTCCGGCCTGCGAGGGCGCGGCGGCTGCGGCGAGCGCGGCCTTCATCCGCAGCAGCGGGTCGAGTACAAGGCTTGAGGCCTGACGCTCGAAGCGCGCGTAGTCGAGCAAGCGCTCGGGACGGAACGCGATCACCGTCTCGAGGCCGCTCTCGGAGCGCTCGCGCTCGCGCCTCGTCCCGGCGCGGTTCGGTCTCTGCCAAACGTGCCACCCGCGCTCAAGCGTCGCCTCGACATTCGCTGTCTTGAACTCGATCGAGATCCCCATGGGCAACGGGTCATAGAGGAGCGGATCGAGGCCGAGGACAATCCCGGCGTGGAGATGGACTCCCAACACGAGCGTGACGTCGATACCGGCCTCATCGATCGCGAGTGGATGTTCTTCCTCCCACGTCTCTTCGGCACCGAGCCGTATCTGAGCCCGATGCTCGTCGTCAGGCCGGTTTCGGATAACCCGGCCGGTGCAGCGGAAGGAGTAACTGAGGAGGCCGAGTCGCTCCTCGCCGCTCTTCACGCCGAGATAGACGGGAGCGCGCTTATGCGAACTCGTGTACAGGACGCGCCCGCCGGATTGCTCGATCCCGCTCTCGAGAAACGCCTGGAGATCCGCCTTCCCGGACGTGCGGTAGACGCGCGCGTAAGACCTCCCCGCGATCTGATCGTCGGTCGGCATGGCAGGATTATCGAGGGCCTATCGGGGCGCGCTGCTGGCTGAGGTCGCAGGCGAAGCCATCCGGCACGATGTCTACAATCATCTCCTCAAGTCTCGAGACGGCGCGTCTCGAGCGTCTTGGTGACGCGTCCTACCACGACAGAGGGTTCTTGCTCGATCTCGAAGTCCCACGCGCGCACGACTGTCCACCCCGCATCACGCAGGGCCTCCTCTTGCGCGCTGTCACGCGCGATGTTCCGCTTGATCTTCTCGTCCCAGTAACCGCTCCAGCGCCCCTCCTGCCACTTGCTTGGATGGCCGTGCCAGAAGGATCCGTCGACGAAGACACCCACGCGCCAGCGCGTGAAAGCGATGTCGATCCGGCCGCCTGGCCCGCGCCAGTTGCAGCGCCAGCCGCGAAGGCCAGCGCGCCACAACGCGCGGCGCAAAGCGAGTTCGGGACGAGTATTTGTCCCGCGGATGCTCGACATGATCCGCCTCCGGCCTGGCGAGCTCGCGGGAGGCGAGCGCAACGTGTCTGAGCTTCGAGCCATCAGCCTCTTTAGCGGGGCCGGCGGGCTAGACCTCGGCGTCGAGCGCGCAGGCTACAGGGTGTCCGTAAGTGTCGAGTACGAACGAGACGCGTGCGCGACGTTGCGCCCGATCTTTCCGCGTTCGACGGTTCTCGAGGGTGACATCCGCTCGCTTCCCACGGAGCAGATCTTGGAAGCCGGTGGCCTCAGGCCCGGCGAAGCGGCGCTGCTCGTCGGAGGGCCGCCCTGCACGCCCTTCTCGAAGTCGGGCAACTGGCTCGAATACAAACGAGCTGGCCGGGATCCACAGGCGAGTCTTCTTGACCACTACCTCCGCGTCCTTGACGAGGCCCGGCCGGGAGCATTTCTCCTTGAGAACGTCGTTGGGCTCGCGTATCGAAACCACAACGCGGCGTGGTTCGAGAAGCTCCTAACGACGTGTCGCGCCCTTGGGTACCAAGTCGAGGAACGGGTGATCCTGGCTGCTGACTACGGCGTTCCGCAGCGAAGGCAACGAGTGTTCGTAGCGGGCTCTCGCGACGCCCGCCCGAGGTTCCCCGATCCGACCCACAGCGGGCCCCACGAGACCCGCAAGGCCTACGACCGGTCGCTGCCGCCGCACGTGACTGCCGGTGACGCGATCGGCGATCTCTCCACTCGCGAGGATCTGGCGGAACCGGAGGAGGATGTCAACGGGCGCTACGGCCATCTCCTTCCGGAGATCCCGCCAGGAGACAACTACCTCTTCTATACGGCGAAGCGCGGCCATCCAGCGCCACTCTTTGAGTGGCGGAAGCGCTATTGGAGCTTCCTGCTCAAACTTGACCCTAACAAGCCTTCGCCTACCATCCAGGCGCAGCCGGGGCCATACGTCGGCCCGTTTCACTGGCTGAACCGGCGTCTGCGGCTCGCAGAGATCAAGCGCCTGCAGACCTTCCCGGACGATTACGCAATCGTCGGGTCTCGGCGCTCCGCTCAGGTGCAGCTCGGCAACGCTGTTCCGCCGCTTCTCGCGGCACAGATCGCCGGTGCGCTCTTGCGAACGAGCTGAAACGACGGCCTAGCTCCTCAAGGGAGAGGCGATACTTCTCGGGCGTCTTCGCGTCGCTTTCCGACATCGAGACGAACTCGCGCGCTAGC
>JBBDMP010000062.1:0-6061 GCA_040878265.1 Gaiellales bacterium
CCTTCATCGCGGGCGCAGACATCAAGTACATGCAGGGCCTCGGCGTGCTCGAGGGACGCCGCTACGCCGAGCTCGGCCACGCCTGCGGCGCGCTCCTCGAGACGATGCCGAAGCCGACGATCGCGGCGATCAACGGGTACGCGCTCGGCGGGGGCTGCGAGCTCGCGCTCGCGTGCGACCTGCGAGTCGCGGCGCAAACGGCGAAGCTCGGCCAGCCGGAGATCAATCTCGGGATCATGCCCGGCTGGGGCGGCGCCATCCGGCTCGCGCGGACGACGACGCTCGGCTATGCGAAGGAGCTCATCCTCACCGGGAGGACGGTCGATGCCGCCGAGGCGCTCGAGCGTGGGCTCGTAAACGCGGTCTTCGAGCCCGGCGAGCTGATGGCGAAGGTGCAGGAGCTGTGCGCGACGCTCGTCTCCAAGAGCCCGCTCGCCCTCGCGTATGCGAAGGAGGCGACGAACCTCGCGCTTCAGGGCGGCCACGAGGCCAATCTCGCGACCGAGGCCCGGCTCTTCGCCATGCTCTTCTCCTCCGAGGACCAGAAAGAGGGTATGACCGCCTTCGTCGAGAAGCGCGAGCCGAAGTTCACCGGTCGGTAGTGGGGCACGGCTACCCTGGAGTCATGCAGGATCGCCTGGTGATCGCGGGGCGGAGCTTTCGCTCGCGCCTCATCCTCGGAACGGGGAAGTACGAGTCCTTTGAGACCATGCGCGACGCCGTCGTCGCGTCGGAGGCCGAGCTGGTCACGGTGGCAATCCGGCGCATCGACTTCGACGAGCCGGGCGAGGACATCACGGCCTATCTTCCCGAAGGCGTCCTCCTGCTCCCCAACACCTCGGGCTGCGAGACGGCCGACGAGGCGGTGCGCACCGCGCGGCTCGCGCGCGCGGGCGGGCTCCCGGACTGGATCAAGCTCGAGGTCATCCCAGATCCGCGCTACCTCCTCCCCGACGGGGTCGAGACTCTCCGCGCCGCGGAGCAGCTGGTCGAGGAGGGGTTCACCGTCCTGCCCTACGTCCTGCCGGACCCGGTCCTCGCGAAGAAGCTCGAGGAAGCTGGCTGCGCGACGGTCATGCCCCTCGCGGCGCCGATCGGCAGCGGGCGGGGGCTCAAGCTCAGGGACGCGATCCGGATCATGATCGAGCAGGCCGAGGTCCCGGTCGTCGTCGACGCAGGTCTGGGAGCGCCCTCCCACGCGGCCGAGGCGATGGAGCTGGGCGCCGACGCCGTGCTCGTCAATACGGCCGTGGCCCGTGCGGGCGATCCGGTCGCGATGGCCCGGGCCTTCAAGCTGGCCGTCGAGGCGGGCCGGGAGGCTTACCGGGCCGGGGTGATGGATGAGGGATGGGCCGCCGAGCCCTCGAGCCCCGTTGGCGGCACTGTTTGAGCACGGTCGTCGTCAACGGCCAAGAGCACGACGTGCCGACGGGCGAGACCGTCGCCAGGCTCCTCGACCGGCTTGGCCTCCAGTCGCGCTACGCCTTGGTGGAGCGAAACGGCGAGCCGCTCGAACGTGAGCGCTACGACGAGACGGCGCTCGAGGGTGGGGATCGCCTCGTGGTGGCCCGTCCGGTTGCTGGTGGGTGACCCCGATGTGGGGTGGGGGGTGGGATTCTCTTCAAGAAGTCTTTACCTGATCACGCCGGCGCGGTCGGACCTCGCCGCCTTCCTCGAGGCGGCTATTCGCGGCGGCGTCGATCTCGTGCAGGTTCGCGAGAAGGACCTTTCCGACCGCGAGCTGCTACCCCGGCTCGAAGAGGCGCGCGAGCTCACCCACCGTCTCGGCGTGCCCCTCGTCGTGAACGACCGTCCCGACCTCGCCGTGCTCGCGGGCGCCGATTACGTCCATCTCGGCCGGGACGACCTGCCCGTCGAGGCGGCACGAAGCTTCGGCGTCGGTATCGGGCTCTCCACGCATGCAGCAGCGGAGGTCGACGCGGCCGAAGCCGACTACATCGGCGTGGGGCCGGTCTACTACACGCCGACGAAGGAGGGCCGGCCGGCAGTCGGGCTCGAGCTCGTCCGCTACGCGGCCAAGCACGCGCGCCGGCCGTGGTTCGCGATCGGCGGCATCGACTCGGGCAACGCCGCGGAGGTCGTGGCCGCGGGGGCTACTCGCATCGCCGTCGTTCGCGCGATCGGCGACGCGCCCGACCCGGAGGCCGCGGCGCGGGAGCTTCGCGCGGCCCTCAGTTAGCTCTTAACCCCGTAGGAGGATGTTCGCAGCTGTGAGACCTCCCGGCGCGGCGAGCTGGTAAGAGAAATACGGGAGGAACGCGCCCGTCTGGACGGTGACTCGTTCTCCCACCACGGCCGCTTGAGCCGTAGTGGCTACCGCAAGGCCCGTGGTTGTGGACCGCTGCACGACTGCGTCGGCGGGGAGCGTGAACACGACCCGCCGAGTGATCGGGTACTTGGCTCCGAACGAGGTCGAGATGCCGGCGACCCGCATCGCGAACTGACCGTTCGCCAGCGCCTTGAAGCGGCCCGAGAGCGTGACCGTCATCGCCTCTGTGAGGCTCGGCCCCCGCGGGAAGAGGATCCGGCGCGCCCGGCGGAGATAGTCGTACGGGTTGATCGGACCGCCGTTCGGCCGGATTTCGAAATGCAGGTGCGGCTGGATCCCGTCGGCGTCGCCCGAGTCACCTACATAGCCGATCAGCTGCCCGCGACGGACGAGGTCGCCGTCCTTCAGGCCGACGGGGTACGAAACGCCCTCGCGGCACCCGCCGGTGTTGTCGTTCTGCATCGTCAGGTCGTTGTTCAGGTGGATGTAGACGTACGTCGCACCGCTCGCGTGGCGGAGGTAGAGCATGCAGTTCCCGCGCGCGCTCGAGCTCATGTGCAGGTTGACGCGGCCGTTCACCGCGGCGACGGCGGGCTGCCAGCGGCGGGACATGATGTCGTTGCCCTGGTGCCAGCCGCCCCAGCGCGGGTCGCCGTAGTCGTCGGTGAAGGTTCCGGGGCCGACGACGGGGAAGGTGATCGTCTGCGGCATCGCCGGGGCCGCATGCGCCGTCCCTGCGAACACCCCTGCGAATAGCAAGGCGACGAGTCCTCGGCGTGTCGTCCGGTGGCTCCTCATGCTCCGGTGCGGCCCCTGACTGCTGCTGGCCGAAGGGCCAGACCCTAACAAACCACTCGGCAGGGAGCTTCTGCGGCTTTAGCGCGATCCCTGCGGATATGCTCGCGCGCGCCCATGAAGCTCTGTGTATGCGTGAAAGAGGTGCCTGACGCCTCGGCGCCGAAGCGCATCGACCCGCAGACGCTCCGCCTCGACCGGAGCGTCCCGGGCGCGCTGAACGAGTTCGACACGCACGCGCTCGAGGAGGCGCTGAAGGTGAAGGAGGCGTCGGGCGACGGCGAGGTCGTCGCGATCCTCATGGGCCCCACGAAAGCGGCCGACTCCCTGCGCAAGGCGCTTGCCGTCGGTGCCGACCGGGCGATCCACGTCGCCGACGAGGCGCTTGCGGGCTCCGACCTCGTCGTGACGAGCCGGGTTCTCGCGCGCGTACTCGAGCGCGAGGGCCCTGACCTCACCTTCTTCGGCCAGCAGGGCGCGGACTCGGACGGGGCAGTGCTCTGCGCCGCGGTCGCCGACCGGCTGCGGCGTCCCCTGATCTCGCAGGCCGCGAGCTTGGAGGTCGAAAGCGGCAAAGCGAAGGTCAAGCGCCAGACCGAGTACGGCTACGACGTGATCGAAGCGCCGCTCCCCTGCGTCATTGCTGTCTCCGACGCGATCAACGAACCGCGTTACCCCTCCCTCAAGGGGATCATGGGCGCGAAGAAGAAACCGCAGGAGACCCTCACGGCGGCCGACCTCGAGCTCTCCACGCTCGAGGTGGGCGAGGCCGGCTCGGGAACCGAAGTGCGCACTCTCGGCGAGCCACCGGCGCGAGGCGAGAGCCGGCGCATCGAGGACAACGGCAACGCGGCCGAGGCGATCGTCGAGTACCTGACCGAGAGGAAGCTGATCTAGCCGTGCCCACGCTCGTCTACATCGAGGACCACGAAGGCGAGCTGCAGAAGGACTCGCTCGGCGTGCTCGGCAAGGCCGCGAAGCTCGGGGACGACGTCGCCGCGATTCTCTGTGGCGCGGGCGTCAAAGAGCTGGCGGGAGGGCTCGGCCGCTACGGCGCGAAGCGCGTTCTCGTCGCGGACGACCCCGCTCTGGACGCGCCGCTCCCGCAACCCCGGGTGGACGTGCTCGCCGGCCTGTTCGCAGACCGCCGCTTCGACACCGTCCTCTTTGGCGCGTCGGTGCTCACGGCCGACATCGCCTCCGGGCTCGCCGCGCGTCTCGACGCCGGTCTCAACTGGGATCTCGTCGACCTCGAGATACAGGAAGGAAAGCTCGTCGGGAAGCGCTCGGCGCTCCAGGATTCCGTGATCGTGGAGGTCGGCTGGAAGTCCGAGCCGCGACTCGCGCTCATCCGGTCGGGGACATTCGAGCCCGTCGAGAGCGGAGGCGAGGCGGAGGTCGAAGAGATTCCGGTCGAGGTCGAGGAGTGGTCCGCGCAGGCGACCATGCTCGAACGCGCCCACGCGGAGAGCGAGGGGCCGAATATCGAGGAGGCCGACGTCGTCGTGGCGGGCGGGCGCGGGCTCGGCAAGCCGGAGAACTTCTCGCTGGTCGAGGACCTCGCCAAGGCGCTCGGGGGCGCGGTGGCGGCGACGCGGGCGGTCGTGGACGCCGGCTGGTACCCGTACTCCGCCCAGGTGGGCCAGACGGGGAAGACCGTGGCGCCGCGGCTCTACATCGCCTGCGGGATCTCCGGGGCGATCCAGCACAAGGTCGGCATGCAGGGCTCCGGGACGATCGTCGCCATCAACAAGGATCCGAACGCGCCCATCTTCGAGTACTCCGACCTGGGCGTCGTCGGGGACGTGCACGAGATCGTCCCGAAGCTGGCCGAGCTCGTCCGGCAGCGCAAAGGTTGATGGCAAGACCCGCTGATCACCCTCCGCCGTTCGATCCCGCCGAATTCGTCGCCGAGCCGAGCGACCCGCCGGACGAGCGCATCGAGGTGGGGGCGCTCATCGTCGGGGCGGGCCCCGCCGGACTGGCAGCGGCCATCCGGCTGGGGCAACTCCTCGAGGAGCGTCCAGACCTGCGCGACCGGCTGGGCGACGTGCCCGTCGCTGTCGTCGAGAAGGGCAAAGCTGCCGGCGCCCACCTGCTCTCCGGCGCCGTCGTCAACCCGCGGGCGCTTCGTCAGCTCTTCCCCGGCATGCACACGGAGGACATGCCCTTTTTCGGCCCGGTCGTGCACGAGGGCCTCTACTACCTGACGCCGAAGCGGGCGGTGCGGATCCCCGCGCCGCCGACGATGTGGAACCACGGCAACTACGTTGCCTCCGTCTGCGAGCTGGGCGGCTGGCTGGCCGAGCGGGCAGAGGAGCTCGGCGTCACGATCGTCCCGGAGACGGCGGCTCAGAAGCTGCTCGTGAGCGGATCGCGGGTCGTCGGCGTCCGCACAAGCGACAAGGGACGCGGCCGGGACGGGCAGGAGCTCGGTGGCTTCACGCCGGGCTCGGACATGACGGCCCGCGTCACGATCCTCGCCGAGGGCACGCAAGGGCATCTGACGGGCGTCGCGCTGGATCGCTTCGGGCTGCAGACCAAGCCGCAGGTCTGGGCGCTGGGGGTCAAGGAGGTTTGGGAGGTCGAGCGGCCGCTCCACCGCGTCATCCACACGATGGGCTGGCCGCTCCGCGGCGCCCGCGCCTACCGGGAGTTCGGCGGCAGCTTCATCTATCCGATGGGGGAGGGGATGGTCACGCTCGGGATGGTCGTCGGGCTCGACTACACCGATGCGACCCTCTCCGTGCACGATCTGCTCCAGGAGCTGAAAGGTCATCCGTTCGTGCGACGAATCCTCGAGGGCGGCAGCCGCGTCGCCTGGGGCGCGAAGACGATCCCGGAGGGAGGGTTCCTCGCGCTTCCCGAGCGCCTGAGCTTCCCCGGCGGCATGCTCGTCGGCGACGCCGCGGGATTCGTGAACGTGCCGGCCTTGAAGGGGATCCACTACGCGATCCGCTCGGGAACGCTCGCGGC
>JBBDMP010000063.1:0-5979 GCA_040878265.1 Gaiellales bacterium
AGCCCTTCGCGATCGAGACGACGAGGCGCAGGTTCGCCTCGATCATCTGCGTCTTCGCGCTCATTTCCCCGCGCTCGATCCGCTTGGCGAGCGAGACTTCCTGGTCGGCCGTGAGAAGCGGGACGCGCCCGATCTCACGTAGGTAGAGGCGTAGAGAGTCGAGCGAGGGCTCGACGGTGAGGTCGAGCTTCGGCGCGTTCTTCTCGTCCTCGGGAGCCAGCGGCGTCTCGTGCGGCGGCGCCTTGTATTCGATCCCCTCCACGAGCTCGATCCCGTGGTCGATCATGTACGTGTAGAAGTCCTCGACCTGCTCCTTGGTTAGGTCGACCTCTTCGAGCCCGGCGACGATCTCGTCATAGGTGAGGAAGCCCTTGTTCTGGCCGTCGGCAACGAGTTTGTGGAGTTCCTCGATGTCCGGCAGGGAGATGTCGACCGTGAGCATTGACCTCGCCTTTCTCGTTACCGCTGCACCACGAAGCTTGGAACGAAAAGAGCCGGCGAGTCGAAGCCCCCCGGCTCACAGTCATTGCGGGCGCGAAGTTTACAACTGCCTGTGGAAAAGCGGTAGCCGGGTTTTAGACGGCCGAAGCGGCGGGCACCTCTGACGTTTCCCCGCCCGTGGCGGGAAGGGGCTCGACCGGCAGATCGACGAAGAACGTCGAGCCTCGGCCGGTCTCCGACGAGACGGAGATGCGCCCGCCCAAACGGCGAACGAGCTCACGGCAGATATAGAGGCCGAGCCCCGTTCCGCCCACGCCGCGCGTGAGGTGGGGGTCGAGACGGTAGAACTTGTCGAAGATCCGCTCGTACTCGGAAGACGGGATGCCGAGGCCTTGGTCCCGAACACTGAAGCGAACGCCGGCTTCCTTGCGATCGATGCGAAGCTCGACGACGCCGCCGTCCGGCGAGTACTTGACCGCGTTCTCGAGGAGGTTGACGAGAACCTGGCGCAGGCGGTCACCGTCTGTCTCGATCGGGGGCAGCCCATCCGAACCGGCGACTTCGATGCGGATCGACTCTGGCGCCACCATGCGCAGCGTCTCGACCAATCCGCCCGCGAGCTCCGTCACATCGACTCGCTCACGTGCCATGCGGAGTCGGCCGGAGTCGATGTGGTTCGCAAGCAGGATCTCGTTGATGATGCGCGCCAGTCGATCCGCCTCGGAGGCGATGACGGCCACGAGCCGTGCACGGTCGTCGGCCCCGACCTCCAGATCTTTCCGCTGCAGGGTCATCGAAGCGCCGTAGATCGCCGAGAGAGGCGTCCGCACCTCATGTGAGACCGTCGCGACGAACTCATCCTTGAGCGAGTCGATCCGCCGCTCGTCGGTCACGTCCCGGAAGGCGTACACGACCCCGTCGGAGAACTCGATCCCCGAGATGGAGATCCAGAGCTCACGGCCCCCGATGTCGAGCGGCACCGTTCCCCGCCCACCCGCCGGCCCCGGCGTCGGCCAGGTCGGGACGAGCGAGGCAACATCGGCCCAGCCGGGAATCGCCTCGCCGGCGCGCCGTTCGAGCACAGCCGCTTCGGACAGTCCCATGATCCTTTCGGCGGACCGGTTCCAGAGCCGGATCACGCCATCGACGTCGACGAGGAAGACGCCGTCGCCTACGTGCTCGAGGACGCGGGCGTGTCGTTCGAGCGCCTGCCGTTGGTCCTCGACACGTCGATCGAGCCCTCGCAGCTGGATCGCGCGTTCGAGCGAGGCGACGAAGTAGTTGCGGTCGATCGGCTTCTGGAGGAAGTCGTAGGCGCCGCCGCGAAGCGCCCGGACGGCGAGGTCGCGCTCGCCGTGTCCCGTGATGAGCAGCGTCGGCGTGCTCGGCCTGCGCTCCTTGATCTCGAGCAAGAGCGCCAGGCCGTCCATTCCGGGCATCTTGATGTCGGTCACGATCGCGTCGTAGTCGATCGCCTCGATGCGCTCGAGCGCCTCGCGGGCCGAGTCGCAGGTGTCGATCTCGACACCGTCCATGTGCAGGCGCACCGTCTCGGGCAGAGCCTCGAGAAGCGCGGAGTCGTCGTCGACGAGCAGGACCCGCGAGTGCTTCACAGGAGCGCCTCCTCCGGCGTCTCGTCATTTGCGAGCGGGAGCTCGACGAGGAAGCACGCGCCTTTCCCAGGAGGGCTATCGACGGTGATCGTCCCGAGGTGCTCCTTGACGATGCCGTAGGCGATCGAGAGGCCGAGGCCTGTTCCGGAGCCGACCTCCTTCGTCGTGAAGAACGGGTCGAAGATGCGCTGCTCGAGGCCGTCCGGAATGCCGTGACCAGTGTCCCTGAAGGCGACCCGAACGAAGTCGCCCGCGAGCCGGCACTCGATCGAGATCGTCTTTTCCTCCGCTTGCTCGAGCGCGTCCCGGGCGTTGGTCAGGAGGTTGATGAACACCTGCTCCAGCTGGATCGGGTTGCCGAGGACGACCGGGTCTTCGGGGCATGGCTCGAGCTCGAGCTCGATCTGGCGCAGGCGTAGCTGCTCATGGAGGAGCGAGAGGGAGCGCTCGATCACGTCCTGCACGGGAACCCGCTCGAGGGCGACGGGCGCGGCTCGTCCGAACGTGCGCAGGTGGGTGATGATCTCGGTCGCCTTCTGCACCTGCTCGACGACCTTCTCGAGATCGCGGCGAAGGCGAGGTTCGTCCAGCTCGCCCGCGTGCAGGTGGTCGAGAACGTTGCCGACGAAGAGCCCGATGTTGTTGAGCGGATTGTTCAGCTCGTGGGCAACTCCGGTCGTGAGCTCGCCGAGCGTGGCCAGCTTCCCGGCCTGGACGAGCTGCTCCTGCTTGTCCCGGAGCTCGTGCTCGCGGCGCTCGATGACCGCCGTGGTGTCACGGAGGTCGCCCATGATGTGGATCATCGCCTTGCGGCTGTCCTCGAGCCGGAGATTCGACTCGTGGGAGTCCTTGAGGATGTGGAGCAGGGCCCGGCGCGAGTTGTCCAGACGCTCGGTCTGACCGGCGAGGCTGCGCCGGTCCCGCTCGTAGTCACCGAGGATGTGGATCATCGCCTTGCGCTGATTGGCAAGGCGTTTGTTCGACTCGTTGAGGTCCCCCATGATGTGCAGGAGGGCGCGCCGGTGCTCCTCCTCGTCCTGGACGTGCCGCTCGAGCTCTGCGATCCGCTCGCGCAGGCGCTCTGGATCGTCGCCGTTGGACGGCATCAGGGCCCGGGTGGTTCCTTCTCGACTTGTTCCGCGTCGGTCCGAAGTGTCTCGAGCTCCTTCTCGAGGGCGATCATCTTGAGCTCGCGCCCGACGACGACCTCCTCGAACTTCTCCAGGTCGAGGATCTTTTCCTGGAGCTCGCCCTTCGACTGCTCGAGGTCGCGCACGACCTGCTCGTAGGCCCGCATGTCACGCAGGATGCCGATCGCGCCGATCACCTTCCCGTCAGGATCCCGAAGTGCGGACGCGTTCAGGGTCGTCGGGATGATCTCCCCGGACGCGCTCCGCGGATTGAGGCGGGCGTTACGGGTGACGCCCCGCTCCACGACTTCGCGAAGGGCGGCGGTGAACTCGCGCGTCTCCTCGGGGCTGATGAAGCGGGAGAGGGACTGCTCGAGGACCTCGTCCTTGCGGAAGCCGAGCAGCGCCGAAACCGCCTCGTTCGCCTGGAGGATCTTGCCCTCGAGGTCGGAGACGAATACGGGGTCGGGGGCGTCCTCGATCAGGCGCTCGGCGTAGGCGCGGGCCTTGTCGAGCTCGCGCATATCGCGGAGGACGCCGATCGCGCCGATCACGTTCCCCTCCGAGTCGCGGAGGGCGGAGGCATTCAGGCTCGTCGGGATGATCTCGCCCGAGGCCGAGCGCGGGTTGAGAACGGCGTTTCGAGTGACGCCGCGCTCGACAACCTCGCGCAGGGCGGCGGTGAACTCACGCGTCTCCTCGGGGCTGATGAAGCGCGAGAGCGACTGCTCGAGCACCTCATCCGGACGGAAGCCGAGCAGGTCCGAGACCGCCTCGTTCGCCTGGAGGATCTTCCCTTCGAGGTCGGAGACGAACACCGGGTCGGGGGCGTCCTCGATCAAGCGCTCGGCATACGCCCGCGCCTTGTCGAGCTCGCGCATGTCGCGGAGGACGCCGATCGCGCCGATGACGTTGCCGTCCGCGTCCCGCAGCGCCGAGGCGTTCAGGCTCGTCGGGATGACCTCTCCCGAGGCCGAGCGCGGGTGGAGGACGGCGTTGCGGGTGACGCCGCGCTCGACGACCTCGTCCAGGGCGGCCATGAACTCCCTCGTCTCCTCGGCGCTGATGAAGCGGGAGAGCGACTGCTCGAGCACCTCGTCCTGACGGAAGCCGAGCAGGTCCGACACGGCGTCGTTCGCCTGGAGGATCTTCCCCTCGAGGTCGGAGACGAACACGGGGTCCGGCGCGTCCTTGATCAATCGCTCCGCATACGCGCGGGCCTTGTCGAGCTCGCGCATGTCGCGGAGGATCCCGATCGCGCCGATGACTTTGCCGTTCGAGTCGCGCAGCGCCGAGGCGTTCAAGCTCGTCGGGATGACCTCCCCCGAGGCGGAGCGCGGGTTCAAGACGGCGTTTCGCGAGACGCCGTGCTCGACGACCTCGCGCAGCGCTGCGGTGAACTCGCGCGTCTCCTCCGCGCTGATGAAGCGGGAGAGCGATTGCTCGAGCACCTCGTCGCGGCGGAAGCCGAGCAGCTGCGACACCGCGTCGTTCGCCTGGAGGATCTTCCCCTCGAGGTCGGAGACGAACACGGGGTCGGGAGCGTTCGCGATGATGATGTCGGCGACGAGCGCGCTGGAGGGACTGTCGCCGCCGTCCCTCGCGGGCGCTTCCTTTACAGCCTTGGCCATGCCTTTTCCTCTGGTCGATTACGGGGGTCGTCAGATTCGACCAGAAGGCCCCCCTTCCTGGGTTGGTCCGGTTATAGCAGAGGTTTCGAGCATCAACCAGTTGCCGACAGGGCGCCCGGTCAACGGCGGGATCACGACCCGAGGGCCCGGCCGACTTCCTCGCCCAGGCTGTTCTCGATCGGGATCTCGGCTAGCGCCGAGATTCCGAGGAAGGAGCCGACAGCCGGGAGCACGGCGCGGTTCGAGCCGTCCTCGACCTTGACGGCGATCCCCGTCCCGTCGGGCAGCCCGACGCAGAGGACGCCTTCGGCGCCACGCTTGGCGATCGCGCCGGGCCGCTCGAGCATGAGGCGTGTGTCGGAGGCGTCGGGCCCACCGACGAGCTCCGGGTGGCGAAGCATGGCCTCGAGCACCCGGCCGGAACCGTCCAGCTGCCCGGTGACGAGGCGGGAGAAGGCAAGCGCCATCGCCCGGAGCGGCAGCGCGAACGTCACGACCCCGCAGCCGTCGACGGCGGTCGGGAGCGTGCCAGCGTCAGCGTCGGCGGCGCGCGCGACGAGGTCGAGAAGCTCCGCCTGGAGCGGATGCTCCGGTAAGCGATAGCCGGGGTGCTCCCAGCCTCGGAGCCGGCAAAGAAGCAGCATCCCGGCATGCTTGCCCGAGCAGTTGTGATGCAGGCGGCTGCCGTCCACTGGGCCGCACTCCAAATCGTCCTCCACTCTGCCCGCGCGCGCGAGTAACGATCCCGCCGCGCGCAGCTGCTCGGGACGGGCCTCGTGTGACGCGCAGGCGATCGCGAGCTCGTCGTCGGGGAGGTCCTCTGCCGTCTCGGCCAGCGGCAGCGCTTGCAGCGGCTTCGCTGCCGAGCGGAGGAAGGTGACGAGATCGGGGTCGCCGCTCGCGTCGACGACCTCACCGTGGTGGACGGCGATCGCGTGAACGCGGTGCCAAGACTCGAGGATCCCCCCTCGTTCCACGGCTACGCTGATCGGGTCCACCCCGGCACTTATGCCTGAATTCCCAGAAGTAGAAGCGTTGCGCCGCGAGCTGGACGGCCCGGTTCGGGCCTCGCCGATCGAGCGGGCTGGACCCGCGCACGTCGCCACGCTCAAGACCTTCGACCCCCCGCTCAAAGCGCTCGAGGGCCGGCTTCTCGCCGGCGCG
>JBBDMP010000064.1:0-5944 GCA_040878265.1 Gaiellales bacterium
GCATCAAGGCTCGATACGATCCAACCAACCTGTTCCGGCTCAACCAGAACGTCCCACCCGCGGTCGAGGAGGGAGCGCGATGAAGTTCCGCGCGAAGATCCTGCAGGCCGGCAAGACCGCCACCGGCATCGAGGTCCCCGCGAAGATCGTCGACGCGCTCGGATCGAAGCGACCGAAGGTCCGTGCCACGATCAACGGCTACACGTACCGAAGCAGCGTGGCCTCGATGGGCGGCACGTTCATGCTCGGCGTGAGTGCCGAGGTCCGCGAGAAGGCCGGCGTCGCGGGCGGCGACACCGTGGACGTGGACCTCGAGCTCGACACCGCGGCACGCGAGGTCACCGTTCCGCCCGACTTCGCCAAGGCGTTGAAGAAGGATGCGGCCGCCAAGCGGTTCTTCGAGAGCCTTGCCTACAGCCAGCAGCGCTGGTTCGTGGACGGGATCGAAGGAGCCAAGAAGCCAGAGACGAGGCAGCGGCGGATCGAATCGTTCGTCGAGCGATTGCACGCCGGCCGGGGTGCGCGCTGACCACACGCCGATGACGACCACGCGGCACCGGGCATACGGTGGTGTGTGAGCACCACCCGAGACCGGCCGAGACACGAGAAGGAGCCCTACGATGGCCCACCCATTCGAGCTCACCCACGAGATCCAGGTCGACGCGACCCCCGAGGAGGTGTGGAACGCGATCGCCACCGGCCCGGGGCTGGACTCGTGGTTCATGGGTCGGAACGAGGTCGAGCCGGGCGAGGGCGGTTCGACGCGGATGGAGCTCCCCGGCTTCGCGTTCGAGTCCACCGTGACCGCCTGGGAGCCTCCCACGCACCTGGAGGTCCGATCGCCCGAGGGCCCGGACGGCTCGCTCCACACCTTCGAGTACACGGTCGAGGGCCGTGGCAAGGCCAGCACCGTCGTCAAGTGGCTCCACCACGGCTTCCTCGGTGACAACTGGGAGGCGGAGTACGAGGGCCTGAGCGAGGGCGACCCGATGTACTTCGACAAGCTGGCGAAGTACCTCACCTACTTCCGCGGCCGGATCGCAACGCCCGTGAACGTGTTCAGACCGCACGTCGGCGACCGCGAACGCGCCTGGGAGGTCTTCCGTCGCGGCCTCGGTCTGTCCGGCCCCGTCGCGCTCGGCGACCGGGTGCGCCTCACGCCGGAGGGACTGCCGCCGCTGGAGGGCGTGGTCGACTACCTGTCCCCGAGCTTCCTGGGCGTGCGGACCGACGACGGGCTGTACCGGTTCATGCACACGTTCGACGCCTCCGCCGGCCTGGGACACCACATCTTCATCGACGGCCTGGATCAGCCGGAGACAGAGAAGGCCTGGGAGTCCTGGCTCACGAAGCTGTTCTCGTAGCGGGAAGGAGATCTGACCGATGGAGACGATCACCTCGAGGGACGGCACCACGATCGCGTTCGACAAGTTGGGCGAGGGGCCGCCGGTCGTGCTCGTCTGCGGCGGGTCCGTGGACCGTATGGCCGACGCGGCGATCGCGCAGCAGCTGGCCTCCGACTTCACCGTGCTCAATTACGACCGGCGAGGACGCGGCGACAGCGGCGACACCCAGCCCTATGCCATCGAGCGCGAGGTCGAGGACATCCAGGCGGTGATCGAGGCGGCGGGCGGATCGGCGTTCCTGTGGGGTTCGTCGTCCGGCGCGGCGCTCGCCCTCATCGCCGTGGAGAACGGCGTCTCGGCCTCGAAGCTCGCACTCTGGGAGCCGCCGTACATCCCCGACGGGTTCCCGAAGCCGCCCGAAGACCAGGTGGAGCAGTACGAGACGATGGTGGCGGAGGGCCGGCGCGGCGACGCGGTCGAGTACTTCATGTCGAAGGTGATCGGCTTGCCGCCGGAGTTCGTCGCCGGGGCGCGAACGCAGCCGTTCTGGCCGGCCCAGGAGGCCCTGGCGCACACGCTCGCCTACGACGCGCGGATCATGAGCGACTACACGGTCCCGGTGGACCGGGCGGCTTCCGTCAAGGTCCCGACGCTCGTGATCGCGGGCGGGGCGGACTTCCCGTGGATGCGGGAGACCGCGCAGGCGCTCGCGGACGCCATTCCCGAGGGCCAGGTCCGTTTCCTCGACGGTCAGGGACACGACGTCGACCCCGCGGTCCTCGCTCCCGTGTTGGTCGAGTTCTTCACCGCCTGAGGATCGCGCACCGGGCTCGCTAGACTGACCGGCTGTGTCGGAGGTCGGTGGAGGCGCGTCGGATCCTGCCGATCGCGATCGCGAGCGCGCTCGCATCGCCGATCTGCTGAAGGCCCACGCCCCTCCGGACTGGCAGGAGCGGTTCCGCACCGACGAGCTGCTCGACGCGATCATCGACGGCGAACCGCTGCAGATGTTCGTGATGGCCGCCGACATCCGCGGCTCCACGATGCTGATGAAGGAGGCGATCCGCTTCGAACGCTTCGCCTTCACCATGGACAAGTTCGTGACGGCCGTTCGCCGCGGGATCGGCGGGCCGGGAGGCTGGTTCGACAAGTTCACCGGCGACGGCTTCCTGGCCTACTGGATCGTGCAGTCCGGTCCCGAGAACCCGTATCACGAGCACTTCGTCGAGGCGGCCGGCAACATCGTGCACACCGCTCACACCCTGATCGATTTCTTCCACCGGCTCGTCCTCGAGGATTTCCGGAGCAACTCGAGGAACCTGCCGGAGGGCGTCGGCCTGTCGATGGGCCTGGATGCCGGGCCCGGCTATCTCGTCCAGATCGCGGGTGAGCTCACGGTGGTCGGTCCGCCGGTGGTCGGAGCCGTGCGCATGGTGACCGCCGCCGCACGGCCACGGGAGATCATCGCGAACGTCTTCCTCGGCGAACGCCTCCAGTCCGAACAGGACGGCGTCTACGAAGGGTTGGGCGTGAACGCCACGCGCGAATACCGTCCGACCAAGGAGTACCCGCAGGGTCAGGAGGTCTACGCGTTGACCTTCGACGCCGAGGGGTCCGGTCTCGAACGTTCCGAAGGTTCGTCCGAGGACGAGGGGTCCGAACGGGCATCGGAAAGCCGAAAGGCGGGAGGGCCCGAGCAGTGACGGACACGGTGCGTTCGAGCGACGGGACGACGATTGCGTTCGATCGATCCGGCGACGGACCGCCGGTGGTGCTGGTCGGCGGCGCCTTGAGCGATCGATCCACGGCGTCCATGGCCGGGCACCTGGCCGAGCGCTTCACGGTCATCGCCTACGACCGGCGTGGTCGTGGCGATAGTGGAGATACGCCCCCGTACGCCGTGGATCGTGAGGTCGACGACCTCCTGGCCCTGATCGTCGATGCGGGCGGGTCGGCGTTCGTGTTCGGACACTCCTCCGGCGCGGTTCTGGGGCTCGAGGCGGCAGCGCACGGCCTTCCGATCGCGAAGCTCGCCCTGTACGAACCGCCGTTCATCGTGGACGACAGCCGACCCGAGTTCCCGCGCGACTACGTGACGCGCCTCGACGAGCTCGTCTCGGCCGGCCGCCGCGGCGACGCCGTCGAGTACTTCATGACGGTCGTCGTGGGGGTTCCGGCCGACATGGTCTCCCAGATGCGGAGCTCGCCGATGTGGGCGTCGATGGAGGCGCTCGCGCACACGATCTCCTACGACGGCAGGGTGATGGGCGATGCGATAGCCGGGAACCCACAGCCGCTCGAGCGATGGGCGTCCGTCACGATACCGACCCTCGCGATGGACGGCGGCGCGAGCCCGACGTGGCAGCGCAACGCCGTCCGCGCACTCGTCGACGTCCTGCCGAACGTTCGGCACCGCACACTCGAGGGACAGGACCACGGCCCCGCCGACGAGGTCCTTGCGCCGGCGCTGATCGAGTTCTTCACCTCGAAGGAGTGAGCGTGGGACCGGAACCGGTGGGCGAGCTCCAGACCGCGTTCAGCAGCCCGGATGCAACCGCGACGGCGTGCGCAAAGGTCACCCGCTGGACTCGGTCGACGGGGCAGTCTCGCGTCTCTCAGAGCCCTACGATCCTCCAGCGACAACGCTTGCGAATCGACGAATCAGGGGGGAGAGTTGCAACCGCCGACAGCGATCGCGTCGGCTGACAGTCATGCTGACAATCCACTTCGTGGACGCATGACCTGATGGATCAGGAGGGGAGCCATGCCGCTCGTCACAGCTTTCAACTTGAGAAGAGAAGATCCGCTGTCAGAGATTGAGGAGGCCGTGCGACACGCAATGATAAGCATACCCGCCCTCGAAATAGATGATCACGAGGTTGACTTAGTTCCCATCTGTGAGCCTGACGGCTTTCGCGCAATCGTAACCAGAATAAATGTTGATCTTTGGGAACGACGCGCGCGTACCAAAGATGCTCTGCAAGATCTGGCCGCAAGAGTGGCCAGGGCTTTCCAATCTGTTGTTGGACAGGAAAGGAAGGTGAAAGTCGTTATAAGGCCGTATGACGTTGAGAAGAGTGGCTGGGTGTCGTTTTGATAGTGGTTTTGATACGTGGGTGGTGAGGTCCATACACGCCGCCTACCAATTCGCGAGTTATGGAGCTCGCCCTGAAGGTGTCTCGCTCGCGAGATTCGCGTGGGCGGACGCTCGTGAACACTTGGACAAAGCCGAGATCTACTGGGTGACGACGGTGCGTCCGGATGGACGGCCGCACGTCACGCCGCTCGTCGCCGTCTGGTTGGACGACGCGTTTGTTCTTCTCCACGGGCGGACACGAGCGCAAGGCGAAGAACCTCGCCGCGAACCCCCACGTCGTGATGACGACCGGGCGCAACGTGCCGTCAGGCCGAAGGCTCCATCGGGCTCATGAGCTGGAAGTAGTTGTCGTCGGGATCGGAGAACGTGGCGATCGACATCCCCGAGGCCTGGTCCGGCTCGTAGGGCTCCTGGACCACCGTCGCTCCGGCAGCCTTGAGGCGTTCGAACTCGCCCTTCACGTCCGCGGTCTCGATGTTCCAGATGATCCGGCCCGGAGCGGTGTTCTTGCCCTTGACCTGATCGTGCGGCCCGACGGTGACCCCACCGGTGCCGATGATCCAGCCGGTGTAGCCGCCCTCGTCCCAGCCGGGCTTGCCGAAGAGCTTCGTGTAGTACTCCGCCAGACGCTGAGGATCCTCGGATCCGATCAAGATGCTGTTCAGGTTCATCCCGCCTCCTTCGTGCCTCTTGGCTCCGTGTCCACTCGGACTATCTCATCAGACCGCGACGGGCGGCGAAACTCATCGGTGGGTTAGTCGGTGGGCGAGCGGTCGCCTACTCCACCGGGAGTAGGCGCTGCCGCGCCCGGCGGGCGATGACGGGCGCGTCCCGTGCACCTACCGTGTCGGCGTGAGCGCTACGGAACGATCGGCGAGGCGTCCGGCCCTGGTGCCGGGGGTGCCCGGGCAGGTCCTGTTCGTGCTCGGTCTCGTCGCCTTCGAGATCGCCGGGACCTTCGGAGCGAGTCGCGGCCAGCCCGACCGGGAAGCGGTCGACCCGGTGGCCATCGCCCTCGTGGTGGCTGCGGCGCTCCCGCTCGTGTGGCGGCGGCGCTACCCGCTCCCCGTCCTCGTCGTCTCCCACTCCATCGTCCTCGCGTACTGGCTGCTCGGCTATCCCGGAGGCCCGATCTTCCTCTCCCCGCTCATCGCGTTCTTCACCGCTGTGCTCCACGGACAGCGCATCGGCGCGTGGATCGTGCTCGCCGTCGGCTTCGTGGGATTCACGTTCGGGCCGACGGTCGTGAGCGACGAGCCGGCCCCGACGATCGAGCACGTCGTGGGGGTCGCGGCGTGGCTGCTCGTCATCGCCGCGGCGGCAGACCTCCTCCGGGTCCGCCGGGAGCGGATGGCCGAGGCCGACCGGATGCACGAGGAGGAAGCACGCCGGCGGGCAAGCGAGGAACGGTTGCGCATCGCGCGGGAGCTCCACGACGTGCTCGCCCACAACATCTCGATGATCAACGTGCAGGCCGGCGTCGCGCTCCACCTGCTCGACG
>JBBDMP010000065.1:0-5898 GCA_040878265.1 Gaiellales bacterium
AGCTCCTCGAGCGACGAGCGGCGCGCCACCTCGACAAGCCGGTCGTCACCGATGCCGCGCGCATCGAGGCAGCTGCCGCAGCACGCGACCTCGATCCCGCGGCGCGCGCACCCCTTCAGCATCCGCTCGAGGTTGTAGTAGCCGTTCGGGGTCTTCTGCCCTGAGAGTGCACAAGCCACCCCATCGCCCATGAGGAAGACGCGGACCTCCTCCTCCTCGCGCTTTGCGAGCGCGTTCGCGAGGCGAAGGCCGTTGTAGGAGCGCTCCGTTCCGTACGGCGGGTCGTTGAGGATGAAGAGCGTCTTCACGTTTTCCTCCTCCCGGCAGGCCGGCGACTCCTCGCTGGCTCACGGGAGGTCCCGGGACCCACGGTTGGCCCGGCCGGTACCGCCGGCTGCTCACGCCACTGGGCAGCCCCACACATTGGGCAGCGTTTAGGAGGCGCGCTCGCCACCGCGCCGTACCCGCAATCGGGACAGCGGAATTCGCGCCGGACCTGAGCTTCCCTCAGAAGCGCCTCAGCGAGGCGCACCCGCCGAAATTCAACAGTCCGGTGCACGCTCGAACCTCCTCACGTGCTCCCGAGGATGTCTCTTCCCTCTTCGCACCGCGTCGGGGGAGACACCGATTCCCGTTTCGGAAAGACCGCATCGAGGCCGGCACGAAAGAACTCGCCCGGGTGAGCCCCGTCAGCGTCCGCGCCGGTTTCTCCCGGCCGCGGCCGATGGAAGGCGAAACGCTTCCTCGCCTGCAAATGCTAGAGAGCCGACGCCCGGACTCGGGCCATCGAGATCACCGCCTACGAGCGACCCCGGCGACTCGCGTCATCAACGCACATGTCCACCATGGACATCCATGGAACCCTGACCTTCGATCCCATTCCCTCAAGCGTTTCCTCGAAGCGCGAGAGGGTTCGTCTTCTGCGAGCGTGTGACCGGCCCCCCAGCCAGCGCGACCTAGCCCGATGGCTTTGCAGGCGCAGCCGAACGGACCGCGGAAGCGTGCCCTGGTACATCGCTGTCAATCGGACGTCTCTCCCTTGGGGTTTCCGACCTTCAGGAGGCCGACCTGGCCGAGGTCGACATGGGCGAAGGCATGGGAGACGAATGGGTAGAGCCCTGGCTCGTCGATCTTCACGTCGAAGACCGCCCCGCCGCCGGCCGGCACGGCGACGGTCTGGACCCCCTGTTCGAACTTCGTCATGTCACCGTCGACCCATGCGCGGTCGAGGATCGTGCCGACCACATGGAAGTTGGTGTCCAGCGTCGGGCCGGCGGCTACCACCCAGAATCTGGTCGTCTCTCCCGGCTGGGCCGTCAGGGGATGAGTGACGTATTGGTTGGCGTAGCCGTTGAACGTCGTCCAGTCCGGCGTCATCGCGCGGGCCTTGCTCATATCGAGCGAGGCGGGCTCCTTGATGCCGTCACCGTTGAGGTACCACTCGCTGGCGACCAGGACATACTCGTTGTCGACGGCCGGCAGGCCCTCCTTCGGCTCGACGACGATCGCCCCGTACATGCCGTTGGCGATATGAGCCAGAACCGGCTTGGTGCCGCAGTGGTACATGAACACGCCGGCGTCGGCCGCTTTGAAGCGGAAGCTGAACGACTCCCCAGGCTGGACGTCCTTGAAAGCGACGTCCGGGGCAATTCGCGCCGCGTGGAAGTCAATGGAATGGGCGAGAGCGCCGCCGTTCGTGAGCGTCATCTCGACCATTTGTCCTTCCCGCACGTGCACGATCGGACCGGGCGCGCCGTGTCCGTCGAATGCCCAGGTGTTGTACTTGACACCGGGTGCGATCTCGACGGCCATGTCCTTCAGGGTCATCTGCACCTTGACGACCTCGCCGGCGGGGATCGCCGGTATCGTCGCGTCGTACGCCTTGTGGGCTTCGGCGAGTGCCTGGGCATTGTCGGGCACGACGCCGGCGAAGCTGTTCAAGGGAAGAGCGGTGTTGTGATCGCTTTCGACGGCGCTTCCGGCCTTGGCATCAACAGCTGCGGTGTTGACATCGTCGCGCGACTCCCGGGCGTCGGCCCACATCATCAGCGCGAAGAGACCGACGACCGAGACCGCGAGGCCGAGCAGCATTGAGGCGATCTTGAAGAACGCCCCGGAGTCTGTCTCGACGGGACGGTGATAGGTGGACGCGGAACGTATTTCCATGGCAGGGGTTCTCCTTCGACAGGGTTCTGAGGCGAAGGATCGTCCGAGCCGCGGCGCTAGACCGCCGGAAGGGCCCGCATCTCTATCCGGAGACCGCCGCAGACTTTTCTGCGGGTTTCCCGCAAGTTGTCATCGCGTACCGGTCTGCTCGCCTGGAGCCGCCGTCTCGGGCTCATGGGGCCCCATGTCCAGCCGGAACGGCGGATACTCGTCACGCATGAGGCCCACGTACGCAGCCACGCGAAGCGCCCAGCGGTCGAGACCCATCACGAAGTCGAACAGCGTCGGCGGGTAGCGGCCGGTGAAGAGCAGCACGACGCACGCGATGATCACGAGGATCCCAACGAGCCCCGCGAACCCGATGCCGCGGAAGTCGTCGCCGACCGGCCCCCATCCCCAGCCGCCCACGAAAACGGCGACGAGAATGAGGTGCGGGATGGCGAGAAGCCACTTGACGAGCGGAAGCCAGCGGTTCAGCCGCTCGGGATAGGCGATGTCGAGCGCGGCGGGATAGTCTGGCGCCTCGCTGAGGGTGAACGGCGGATAGCGGTCGGTCCCGTTCGCCCAGTACGAGTAGAACCAGACGCGCCAGGTCCAGCGCAAGACGCCGACGTTGAAGTCGAAGATCCCGCGCGGGTAGCGCGCCGTGAAGAGGATGGCGAAAGCAGCGATGACGCTCATGACCGTGAAGGCGATCCAGAGGAACGCGAGCACGACGTAGTGCGGTATCGCGAGTAACCACTTCACCAGCCAGAGCCACCGGCTCAGGTTGGGGTCGAGCTCGCCGCGGACGGCCACCGGATAGACCGTGGGAGTGGCCTCGCGTCTTTCTGCGGGGGCCACCGCCGCGGGAGCCGCGGCCGCATGCCGAGCACCCGCGAAGATCATCCCGCCACCACCGACGATTAAGAGCGCCCCGACGACGAGTAGCGCGACGGCGACCCAGATCAGGAAGTTCGCCTCGGCGCCGGCGCTCAACTCGGCGGCGACACCGGCCGATCCGTCCGCGTTCATGACGACGATCGACCACTCGCCTTCCTCGGCTTTCCAGGTAAGGGTCTGAAGGCCCTCTCCGGCGGCGGAAGCGGCCCAGAAGTCCTCCTCGGTCGGCGCGCTGGTCGGCTTGCCGCCAGGGGTATGCAGGTACTCCAAGCGGAACGGGTCGAAGTGGAGCTCGGCGACCTCGTCGTGCTCCACACCGGCGAGGTAGCCCTCGACGTCGCGCGTCGGCCCGATGCCGAGGAAGATTGCGCCCTCCTGGGCGTTCTCACCTTCGAGCCGAACGCTGCCGAGGACGTCCTCCGAGAGGAGCCATTCGGCGCCATCGATCTCGGCGCCGGCGAGGTCCAGGCTCTCGGAGGTGATCGCGTACGAGCTCGAGGGGAAGTGCTCCCTCGGTGTCATCAGGTAGCCGTCGTCGTCCCGCTGTGTCTGATCGATCCAGAGGACGCCTGCGCCTCCGAAGAGCATCCCTGCGCCGATCAGGGCCAGGATGCTTCCGACCACGACGAGTGCGATGCGTCCCGCGGTCCAGCGAGACGGCTGACTAGTTCCCGAAGTCACCATTGCCTCTCCTTCTCTCTCCGACCTGCCTTACGGCCCCAATCCTCTTCCTCGCGGCAGATCAAGACGGGCGAGCCGGGGTCACCGGCTCGCCCGTTTGCGGAGACGACCCTAACGCGGAAGGAGTCTCCACGCTTCGTCTCCGGGGTGAGCATCACCGTGATCGAAGCGCACACGCATCCGTGCTGACCACCATCCTCGTCCGGAAGAACTACGCATCGGCCGGAGTTCCGACGCGCCGCGAGAGCGCCGACCTGGACGAGCGGCGCCCGCTCCCGGAAGAGAGGCGGGCGCCTCTCGGTGACCGAACGTGGTCACTCCTCCCTACATCAGAGTCGCGACGTCAGCCGCTCGAGCTCCCGCTCGATCTCGGCCTCCGACGGGGGCCGGTGCGCGAAGGTCTTGAGCGCATGGATTCCGAGGATCAGCGTCCAGATTCCAACAGCCCAGAAGAACCAAGGGCTCCAGGTGCCTGCGACGTCCGGGGCATCCGCGAACCGATCCGGCCATGAGTGCTCCTCGAAGTACTCGGTGAGGACCCACACGCCTCCGAGCAGAAAGATCCCGACCACATACGCGACCAGATGCAGCCTGAAGCTGCGCACGCGTTCGACCTGCTTGATCGCCAGCTCGCGAAGAGCGCGGTCGTCTTTAGTGACAGCCTGGTCAGAAAGCTGCCCACGATCATTCTTGGTGATTGGCTCCGACACCATGGCCAACACCTCCTCTCGAGTTCCTACCAGGATCTCGCCACAGGCCGAACCGAGCATCGTAGGATGTCCCCATCGCGGCTACGGGGGAATACGGATCTCCCGGCCAATCCGAGCTCCTTCTCCCCCCTCTAGGCGAGCAGCCTGACGGGCACGTCCTCGGGCAATGGACGTCCGGCCGCCTCGAGCTCCTCGCGCAACCGCGCCCACGCCGATTCCTCAACCAGAGGGTACGTCTCGGGATCCGCGGCGCGGACCGTGGTGAGGTATCTCCTCCAGGCCATCCACCCGGCCAGGGAGGAACGTTCGAGCGATCGGGTGGAAGCCTGCGTGGTCACGCAGCAATCCTTTCCGGCGGCGTGCGGGGAGTCGTCCGCAGCGACGCGGATTCCTCCTGCGGAGAACTACGGAGCTGGGGTGGCCCGGGTGAGCGAGCGCGCCGGCTTCCCGCTCTCTCGATCCCGGGAGCCGCCCGTCGAGCTACGGCCTAGCGCACGATTACGAGCGGGCAAGGGGCATGGTGCGCGCACTGAGCGCTCACCGAGCCCAAGAGCAGCCCGACAAAGCCGCCGTGGCCGCGGGAGCCCACGACCAAGAGATCCGCGTGGGCGGCGGCCTCGAGGAGAACCTCGGCCGGCTGGCCCTGCGTGACGCTTACGTCGACGTCGACTCCAGCAGTCCGAACCTGCTCCGTGGCGGTCGCGGCGGCCTCCTCGGCCGCCTTCCGGAAGGTCTCCTCGATCGGAGGCGTGGTCAACGGCACGAACCCGATCGCTCCGTAGGCTGCCGTCGGGATGTGCCACGCGGTTACGACCTGTATGCGCGCGTCGCGGAGCCTCGCCTCCTCGATTGCCCAGACGAGCCCGCGGGCGGCAGGCTCGGAGCCGTCGATACCAACGACGATGGCTGCCTTGTCGGCTGCGTTCATCGCTTCCGTTCCTCTCAGTCGACGGGGATCCGTGGTACGAGGTTCGTGATCCGCTCCTCGAGCTCCCGGACCGTTGCGAACCCGTCTCTGGAGGTGATCCCAACCGCCCCGCCTCCGCGAAGCTCGAGCATGAGCGTGAGCTTCCCGTACACGCACCTCGCTGGCGACCGCGTGAGACTCAGGCCCACCAGGTCCTCGTAGCGAATCGTCGTGACCGACCGCTGGCGGCCATGGCACAACCCTTCGAGTCTGAGGCCGTGTGCGCCAAGCTCGACCTTGCCCGAGTAGATGGGTCCCGATCCCTTCCGCCAGAGCACTGCGTGGCTTTCGTTCATGCCCCCATGCTCGCGCGGCGGACTCCTGCCTGAATCGGTGCCGAGACGGATTGAGCCTGCGGAAAGACCGCAGGTTCCGCGGCGCCGTCGTCCCTTCCGGGCATTGCCCGGCCTAACGCCGTCCGGCGCCGCGCGCGAGGGCCTTCCGTGCCTCCTCGGCTGCCAAGACAAGTGGCGGCCAGATGAGGAGAAAGAT
>JBBDMP010000066.1:0-5858 GCA_040878265.1 Gaiellales bacterium
TTCGGCGGTGCCTGGCTCCTCGCGACGGGGCTGGCCGCGACCTCCCTCTACCTCTCGACGCGCCCGGACTCCGCAGGGCGGTCAGCCCGTTCCGGAGCAGCCGAGACTCCCACCGGAGCCCAAGACCCGGCGAGCTCCGTTCCCTTCGTGCATCAGGCCGACCTCCCGCCGGTGCGGGCCGTTGGCCCGCCGGCGCAGAAGCCGGCAAGGAAGCCCGAGCCCAAGCCGCAGCCCCTCCTCGTCAGAAACGACTCCGGGAACCAGCCGTCACCGGTTGCCACTCCTCCCGCGCCGCCGCCCCAGTCGCCACCGGGCTCCGGGCCCTCGCAGGAGCCTCCTCCCCCGCCGGCAATCCAACCCGTCGACCCGCCTCCGCCGGCCGTGCCCGCGTCCCCGCCCGTGGCCGCGCCGGCCGGGGACGACCACGAGGATGAGGATCAGGCGAAGCCCGGCTGGGGGCACGGGGACGACAATCACGAGCACAGCGGCCCGCACGGCAAGGGCAAGGACAAAGACGACGACGAAGAAGGGGACGACTAGCGCCCCACTCGCGGGTCAGGAGGGTTTGGCGGAACGGGCCTCGTCGTCGGGGCGCGCTGAGCGGATGCGAGGCAAGAACGCAGGGAGCGCTCGTATCGAATGAGATACGGGCGCGACCGAGGACGCCGCCTCGGGCCGCCCAGCGCGGTCACGACGGCACTGCGTCTGTTTCGCCAAACCCTCCTACTACTAGGTGCCGGGGGTGAGATTCGAACTCACACGCCCTCGAGGGGCAGAGGATTTTAAGTCCCCCGCGTCTACCGTTCCGCCACCCCGGCGTCTCGGAATTATGTGCCCGGCGGGAAGTCCTCTAAGCCGAACTTCTCGGGCGCGTCCCCCTCCGTGCTGCGGTAGTCGTCCCGGAAGTCCGAGAACGCATCCTCCTCAAAGGCTGTGCACGTGGCGAGGTGCGTCCAGGCGGTCAAGGTGATCTTGTTCGCGAGGTTGGCGGGCGCGTCTTCGGGAAACGGCGCCACGATCATCCCGTTGGGATCCTCGGCATACCAATCGACGATCCGTTGGATTGTGCCTGGAGGTACCTCGTCGCCGTACTGGACGACTATTCCGCTGTGCTCGAGGTTGTGCACGAGCCGGATCTCGGGCACCGGGTCCTCGTAGACGTTCCAGATGGCCGGAGTCTGCAGGTGTGGGCCGCTGGTGGCCGGGGCCGAGTTGTACTCGAAGTCCTCCGCGAGCTCCTCGACATGCCGCGCGCCCTGGGCAGGGAAGTCCTGGCGCACGCAGGGGCCGGCCACGCCTTCTTCGGACCCCCCTCGTCCGACGGCGAGGGCGATTCCCACAGCGCCCGCTGCCACGATGATGGCGACGCCGAGCGCGATGAAGAGCATCCGCGTCCTGCGCGGATCGCGGGGCTCGACTCTCTTCTTCGGCGCCTGTACCGAGCGAGGAGGCGCCGGGACCCGCTTCTTCTTGGCCACGGATCCCTACGGTACCAGCGCCCGGCGCCGATGCTCCGCACGAGGCGAGTCGGAAAATTGTCGCTCTTTGCGAACTCTTCCTCCCCGGTCCCTTGACGGTCGCGGCGGTGCCGTCATACGCTGCCGCTGCCAGATCCGGTAAGCCCTCGGGCTCGCCGGATTTGGCGTTTTAAGCGATAGTTCTGCGGTCACCCCTGGACGGACGAGGGAAGGACGCTGATGGGCTGGTTGGACAAGATCATGGGCCGCGGCAAAAAGGCGGCCGGCGAGGCAACGGACTCGCCTTCGATGCGTGAGGAAGGCCGTCACCAGGAGGCCGCCGGCAGAGCCGAGGACCGCGCCGAGCAGCACGAGGACATGGCTCAGAAGGCGCGCGAGGCCGAGGCGGCCGAGCGCGCCGAGCAGGACCGCATGTAGCACGCAGGAGCAGTGCCGTCCGACCGGCGGCCTAACGTTCGTCGGTCCATGACTGAACTAACGGCACTGCTCCTCGTTCTTCTCGCCGGCACCGCTTTGGCGTGGTTCGCGCGGCTGATCCGTCGCGAGCTCAGCGCGCTGCGGACCGACTCGGCCGCGCAGCTCGCAGAGCGAAATGCGGAGGTCGACCGCCGCCTCGTTGCCATGACCCAGACGATGGACCGCCGCCTCGAGACGACGGCCACCACGAACACGCAGGTCCAGCGCCAGCTGGGGATGCTCGGCCAGGCAAACGCCGAGATCCTCGCCCGCGCGAACGAGCTCAAGAAGCTCGAGCAGGCGCTGCGGCCGCCCAAGGCGCGAGGCGGGTTCGGGGAGCTGCTCCTCGGCAATCTCCTTCGCGATCGCCTCCCGCCCGACGCGTACGCTCTCCAGTACGGCTTCTCGACCGGCGAGCGCGTCGACGCGGTGATCAAAGTCGAGCGGCTCGTCCCGATCGACGCCAAGTTCCCGCTCGACAACTTCGAGCGCCTGGTCGAAGCGCAAGGCGACGAAGAGCGGGTGCTCCACGAGAAGGCGTTCACGCGCGATCTCAAGATCCACGTCGATGCAATCGCCGAGAAGTACATTCGCCCCGACGAGGGGACCTACGACTTCGCCCTCATGTACCTGCCGTCGGAGTCCGTGTACTACGAGCTCGTGTGCGGGAGGACCGGCGCTCTGCTGCAGTACGCCCACGAGAAGCGCGTCTTCCCCGTCTCGCCGACGACCTTTACGTCGCAGCTGCAGGTGATCGTGCTCGGGCTCAAGGGGATGCAAATCGAGCAGCGCGCCCATGAGGTCATGGCCTACGTCGCCCAGTTGGAGAAGGACTTCGGCCGCTTCCGCGACGACTTCGACCTCGTCGGCAAGCACCTGGGCCATGCCCAGTCCAAGTTCGCCGAGGCCGACCGGCGGCTCGACCGCTTCGAGACGAAGCTCGAGCGCGCCGCCGAGAGCGAGCAGTCTGTGCCTGCCGCCCATGAGCTCTCCGAGTTGCCGCGCGCCGCAGACGCGGCGTAACCTAGCCGACCAGGCGACGGTTCCGGCAGGAACGGGCGGCCGAGAGGCTGCGCCTCGCGAGGCAGACGAGAACCCTGTGAGCGGCCACCCCGACGAGCGTGTTCACAGCCGCGAGCGCCGCACCCGCTAGGAGGCTCGCCGGCTCGCCCGTGACCCCCGCGAGCACGAGCACGAGCGGCCAGGTAACGGCCGCGAGACCGACGACGTACCAGCGGCCGGCGAGGAGGCCGACGAGCAAGAGGACGGGGATCATCGAAAATCCCTCCCCTAGGCCGCCGCCGGCTGCTGCTCGCGGAGGTAGCGGATGAGGCCGCCGGCGACGACGATCTCCCGCTCGCGCGGCAGCAGGTCGTGCGTGAGGACGATCGTCGCGACGCCGACGATCTCGCACTCGAGCTCGTCCTCGCCCTCGCCGATCGCGTGGAGACTCGAAATCCGCCAGGTCTGCCCGAGCTCGGCCTTGTCGTAGTCCGCCTCGTCCTTGAAGAGAAGGGGCAGGATCCCCTGCGCGATCAGGTTGCGGCGGTGGATACGGGCAAAGCTCTTCGCGATCACCGCGCGGACGCCGAGCTGGAGGGGGGCGAGTGCCGCGTGCTCCCGGCTCGAGCCCTGGCCGTAGTTGTGGCCGGCGACGATGAAGCCGCCGCCCCACTCCTTGGCCCGGCGCGGAAACTCCTTGTCGCGGTGCTGGAACGTGAACTCGGCGATCGCCGGCACGTTCGAGCGGTAGGCCATGACTGTCGCGCCGTCGGGTGAGAGGTCGCCGGTGGAGATGTCGTCCGGCGCAACGATGAGAACTCGCAGCTCGAGCTCGTCGGGAAGCGGCTTCGGCTCCGGCGGGGGTTTGATGTTGGGGCCGCGCGGGATCTCGATTCCGGCCGCCTCCTCCTCCGGAGCGGGCTCGAGGATGTGCTTGTCCACCACTTCAGGACGCGCCGCCGGACGCGCGGGCAACTCGACGTCAGCAAGGTCGCGCGGGTCCGAGATGACCCCGGTGAGCATCGAGGCCGCCGCCACCGCCGGCGAGCAGAGGTAGACCTGGTCGTCCGCGGTGCCGCTTCGCCCGGGGAAGTTGCGGTTGAAGGTGCGGAGCGAGGCCGAGCCCGAAGGCGGGGCCTGCCCCATGCCGACGCATGGGCCGCAGGCGGGCTCGAGCATGCGCACCCCCGCAGCCAGGAGGTCGACATACGTGCCGCTGCGGGTGATCTGGTCGAGGATCTGGCGGGAGCCCGGCGTCGCGGTCGCGGAGACGAGCTTGTCCGAGATGCGCTGGCCCCGCAGCGCCGCGCCCACCAGAGCTATGTCCTCGTAGGACGAGTTGACGGATGACCCGATGCAGACCTGAGCGAGCTCGGTCCCCGCGACCTCCTCGACCGGGACGACGTTGCCCGGGCTGGAGGGCTTCGCGACGAGAGGGACGAGAGCGGCGAGGTCGATCTCCTCCTCCTCGTCGAAGTCGCCGGCGGCGCCGGGCTCCATGGCGACGAAGTCGCCGGCGCGCTGCTGCTCGTCCAGCCACTCGCGGGTGCGCTCGTCGGCGGGGAACACAGCGCCGGTCGCGCCGAGCTCGGCGATCATGTTCGCGATCGTCCCGCGCTCGGTGTACGAGAGCGTGGCCACGCCGGGCCCGAAGAATTCGAAGACACACCCTCGACCCCCGCGAACGCCTCGCCGGCGGAGGAGCTCGAGGATGATGTCCTTCGCCTGGATCCAGGGGCGCCGGAGCTCGTTCTCGAGGTTGACGCCGACGATCTTCGGACAGGGCAGCTCGAATGGGTGGCCGGCCATGCAGACGGCGACGTCGAGCCCGCCGGCGCCGATGGCGATCATCGCGCAGGCGCCCGACTGGGTCGTGTGGCTGTCCGCGCCGATCAGCGTCTTGCCGGGGGCGGCGAACCGCTCGCAGTGGACGTAGTGGCAGATGCCGTTTCCCGGGCGGGAGAACCAAGCGCCGTACTTCGCGGACATCGCCTGCAGGAAGCGGTGATCGTCCGGGTTCTTGAAGTCGATCTGGAGGATGTTGTGGTCGACGTAGACGACCGCCGTCTCGACCTGGATGCGCTCGACGTCGAAGAGCTCGAACTGCATCATCGCCATCGTCCCGGTGGCGTCCTGGGCGAGCGTCTGGTCTACCCGCAGCCCGATCTCCGTGCCGGGGACGAGCTCGCCCCGAACGAGGTGCTCTTCGAGGATGGTGCGCGCGAGCGAGGCCATGGGGGCCTTTCTAGTATCGCAGGAGGGCCCCGATGCCCTCGACGGGCTCGAGATCCCGGTGGTGGCGCACCGCCCAGACGGTTCCACCGTGCATCAGCGTCTGGTGGACGGCGAGGTCGAGGCCGTCTCCGTCTTCCTCGAGGCTCGTGCCGTCGAGGGGGCATTTGCCGCCCTGGAGCGCCAGGCGGCCACAGGCGGGACACTGGAAGGCCGGGTGCCGCACACCCTGCTGGAAGAGCAGGAGCTCGACGCGCCCGTCCGAGGCGGCCTCGAGCGTCTCGCCCCAGCCGGAGGTCGCTCGCCCGTTCTTCGCCGCCTCCTCGCGCCAGCGTTCGACGGCTTCACGCTCGCGATCGGCGCGCCACTGCTCGAGAACGGGCTGCGCCTGCTCGAGGAGCTCCGCCGGGGTCGCGTGCGACTTGGCGTGCGTCCAGCCGACGATCGCGCTGCGTGTCTCCGACGAGACCAGCTCCGTGAACTCCGCCCGGATGTCCTCAGCCGCGGCCACGACGACGCGCGGGCCGCGGAGGCGCCGCACGAGCCGGTCGAGCTCGTCCGCAACCGCGCGGAGGTGGTCCTCCGCGAGCTTGTCGATGTGACGCTGGTAACGCGCCTGTGACCAGCCGCCCTGGTCGTGCCGCCGCGGCTGCTCGTCGTGCTGGTCGACGACCTCCTCGAGCCGGCCCG
>JBBDMP010000067.1:0-5818 GCA_040878265.1 Gaiellales bacterium
CTTCTCGGGCTTGCCGATGTCCCCGCGAGCGAGCACGACTTCCGCTCCGAGCGCCTGGACCTCGCCGGCGGTCTCCTCGGCGGCGCTGTCGTTTCGGAGGTAGCCGAGCACGATTCGCTTTGCGCCGAGCTCGGCGAAGCGGAGCGCGATCGTCTTGCCGATGCCGCGTGAGCCGCCCGTCACGAGGACGGACTTATCTTGAAACGTCAACGTCATCGGGCCGCGCGTGGCTCGGGAGGTATTCCCAGCCCGGCCGCGTCGGGGGCTCGACCGGTCCCTCCTCCGCCTTGGAGCTCGCGTAGGCGAGCCGCTCGAGCAGCTCGATCTTCTCCTCGCCGTAGCCGCGCACGGGGTGGTCGTCGGGCAGGTCGCGGATGAGAGCGCGAACGCGCGCGCGGAGCTGCATCGCGAAGTGAGGTGTGGCCGGCCCGACCAGGTAGTCGACGTCCTCGATGGTGGGCTCGCGCGCCACGGCGCGACTCTAGCGCTAACTGAACACGTAAAGCTCGTTCGGATCGTCGGGCAGGTCGCCGTGTGCGGGCGACCCGCCGTACGTGTGGTAGTAAGAGTGCGCGCCGGCCATGTCGGCCGGGAAGTCCGCAACGGGGCTGGGCCGCGAGAGCTTGATGCAGCCCAGCGAGTAGTAGTCGGCTTGGCGCTCCCAGCAGAACGGGTCGTCGTACGCGGCCGAGCAGTACTGGCCGCGCTCGCGCGTCTCCTCTGTGTGGATGAAGAGCTCGGTGCGTAGTGTCGTCCCGTTCGCGCAGTACTTGTCCTGGACCCACCAGACGCGTCCTCGGATGACAGTCCCGGGGTAGTCGTTCCAGTGCCCGCGGAGCGAATACCAGCCCGCGGGAAGCCAGCCCTTGCCCTTCTCGCACTCGTTCGTCGTCGTCCCTGAGCCCGCGCGCCACGTTCGGACGCGCTCGGTCGTGTCGGGTGGGTTCGTCCACCTCCAGGAGAGGGTGGAGTTCAGGTTCGTGTTGCGGTCGAAGGTCCACCAGCCGTCGGCGGCCGAGGCCGGTGCAGCGAGCGAGAACGCGAGGACGGCGGCGGCGGCAAATGTCCGCATCAGCGGGGTCGGCTCGGGTTGTAGACCAGCCGGCCGAATTCGGACTGAAGCTCGGCGCAGCTTCGCGTCGCCCGGTCACAGCGGAGGAACACGGTTCCCCGAGGCGTGTCCTTGGACGCGGTGACCTCCCTCGCGGTCGCGTCCGTGAACCGCGGCTCCTTCGCGCCCTGGTCGATCGCGAGCTTCTGGACGACTGCGATCGTCCCGTCGCGGACACGGAAGACGACGAGCCCGGTCCTGCCGCGCGCCACAACCAGGTCGCGGCTCCAATCGCCTGCGTAGCTCAAGCCCTCGGGCACCGGGAGCGCTGCTTGTGTCTCGCCGGTCGCGACTTCCACAACTCGGACTCGCGGCCGGCCCGACGTGGCTCCTTCTTCCACGAACGCCTTCGAGCCGTCAGGGCTCAGCGCGACGACGGTGCCGCCTTCGACGAGCAGGCGCTCTTGGCCCGCGCGCTCGAACACGAGCGTGTCCACGTGCTCACCTGCGCTGATGCGGTAGGCGATCAGGCTGTCGGCGGCCCACGCGACGGCGACGTATTGGGCGCGGTGGGCGCTCCAGCGTTGCTCGACCCCGTCGGGTGCGCGGACGACGAGCTCGGTCTCGTACGGCACGAACGCGCGGTAGGCGCGCTCGACTCCGCGCGCGTAGGCCAGCGCGCCGTCGGCCCGCCACGCGACCGAGTAGCCGCCGTCGGCGAGCAGGGCATCCTGGCCGAGCTCGAGGTCGACGAGCCGAATCTGTGGTACGGCGAGCGCGTCCCCCGGCCCGATTCCTTGGTCGCTCCACGAGCGCGTGGGGTCGTCGGCGCGGAGCTTCCGCCAGACGTTGTAGGCGACGTAACGGCCGTCGGAGGACTGGGCGGCAGCAGGTGACATCCACCCAGCGAGTGGAGCGACCGGCGCGCCGGCGAGCCGGACCGGGCTGCGGCCGGGGAGGCCGTACAGCCGGTTTCCCACCGTGAAGAGACCCGGCGGTGCGCCTCGCTCAGGGGTGGGCCGCTCCTCGATCTGGGACGCGCCGCAGCCGGCGCTCACGAGCGCCGCCGCCAGCAGTGCAATCGGTCGTACCCGCGCCACACGTCCCCCTGTCTGAGCTCGGCTGGCCGGCGGGCGCGACCCGATCTCGAGGATGCAACATGGACGGGTCTCTGTCAATTCGGCCGTTTTGGCCGGTGCAGCCTCGCTTAGCCTTCGCGCGATGCGCCACCGGGTTCCGCCGGACCTCCTGCTGCTTGTGACGGTGCTCTTCTGGAGCTTCAACTTCACGGTCGTGAAGTACGCGCTCACGCACGGGTGGGAGCCGCTCTCGTATTCGTCGGTGCGCTTCGCGATCGGCGCGGTGCTCTTCTCGGCCTTCACCTACGGCCGAGAAGGCTCCTTGCGAGTCGGGCGCGGCGACGTGTGGCTCATGATCGGCGCCGCCGCCGCGGGGATTTGGCTCAACCAGCTCGCCTTCGTCTACGCGGTGACGCTGACGACCGCCGCGACGGTCGCGCTCATGTTCGGCACGCTCCCGATCTTCGTCGCCCTCATCGCCTACGTCCTCCGGCTCGAGCACCTGCGGCTCCGCCACTGGCTCGCCACGATCATCTCCTTCGGCGGGGTGGCGCTCGTGGCGCTCGGATCGTCAGGGGGTTTGGGGGGCGACCTCGGCGGGATCCTGCTCGGCCTCGGAGCGTCCGCGACGTGGGCCGCCTACTCGGTCGCCATGGGCCCGCTCATGCGCCGTTACTCCCCGTACCGGATCAGCGCTTTCATGCTCCTGGTCGGCTCGGTGCCGCTGTTGGTCACGGCCGTGCGGCAGCTGGCCGAGCAGGACTTCGGCGCACTCTCCGCACTCGCCTGGGGCGCGTTCGTCTACAGCCTCTTCTTCTCGCTCGTCTTCACGAACATCATGTGGTTCACCGCGATCGACCGTGTCGGTGCCGCCCGCGCTTCGCTCTACGCCAACCTCCAACCCTTCCTCGGCGCGTTCTTCGCGCTCGTCGTCTTGTCCGAGGAGATGGGCCCGCTCCAGATCGCGGGCGGCTTCGTGATCGGCGCCGGGATCCTGCTCGCACGGATCGCCCGGCCGCCCGCGCCCTCGGTGGACTGAGCGCCCTAGAATCCGAACCATGGCCCAGGACTTCATGCCGCTGCTCGGGTGGGACCACGTCGAGCTCTGGGTGGGCAACGCGAAGCAGTCGGCGTACTACTACGAGCGCGCGCTCGGCTTCCAGCCGGTCGCGTACTCCGGGCCCGAGACGGGAGTCCGCGACCGTGCGTCCTACGTCCTCGAGCAGGGCGACGCGCGGTTCGTCGTCACGAGCGCGCTCCGGCCCGAGCACGAGATCGCGCGGCACGCGCACGCGCACGGGGACGGCGTCAAGGACGTCGCCTTCCAGGTCGAGAACGCCGAGGACGCCTACCGCCAGGCGCTCCAGCGCGGCGCCCGCGGCGTGGCCGAGCCGCACTGGGTCGAAGACGAGCACGGGCGGATCCAGGTCGCGTCCATCGCCACATACGGCGAGACGGTGCACTCCTTCGTCAACCGGCAGGAATACGAGGGCCCGTACTTCCCGGGCTACCACGCCCTCGACCCGGGGAACGGCCGCGGTGAGCTCGGCGTCGGCTTCAGGCTCGTCGATCACGTCGTCGGCAACGTCGAGCTGGGACGGATGGAGCACTGGGTCGAGTTCTACGAGCGGTGCCTGGGCTTCAAGGAGATGACCCATTTCACCGACGAGGCGATCTCGACCGAGTACTCGGCGCTCATGAGCAAGGTGATGATGGGCGGGGAGGGCCGCTTCAAGCTCCCGATCAACGAGCCCGCCGAGGGCAAGCGCAAGAGTCAGATCGAGGAGTACCTCGAGTTCAACGGCGGTCCGGGCGTCCAGCACATCGCCCTCGCGACCGAAGACATCGTCTCGACCGTGGCTGCGCTGAAGGAGCGCGGCGTCCGCTTCCTGGAGACGCCGGACACGTACTACGAAGACGTCGAGGAGCGGGTGGGCGAGATCGACCAGAGCTGGTCCGACCTGCGCCGCCTCAAGATCCTGGTCGACCGCGACGACGAGGGCTATCTCCTGCAGATCTTCACGAAGACTGCGCAGGACCGCCCGACGCTTTTCTTCGAGGTGATCGAGCGCCACGGCGCCGTCGGCTTCGGCGAAGGGAACTTCAAGGCCCTCTTCGAGGCAATCGAGCGCGAGCAGGCGCTCCGCGGCAACCTGTAGGGAGGGTTCGGCGGATTGAGCCTCGTCGTCGGGGTGTGCCGGGTGGTGCGAGGCAAGGACGCAGGGAGCGTTCGTATCCAATGCGATACGGGCGCGACCGAGGACGCCGCCTCGCGCCGATCCGGCGCGGCCCGACGGCACAGCGTTCAGTCCGCCGAACCCTCCTAAGCCGCCTTGCGCCTCTGCACGTTCGAGGTAGGCGGGCGCGAGGCGCCCGGCCGCGTCGAGGGCGAGCGGGTCGTGGAGCTCGGCGCCTCTTCGCTCGCCGACTACCTCGCCGGGGGCGGGGAGGATGTCGCCGAGCACGCCATGGAGGACGTGCGGCTGCGGGCCCCGATTCCCAGACCGCCCTCGGTGCGGGACTTCTACGCCTTCGAGCGCCACGTTCAGAGCGCTCGCGCGCAGCGCGGCCTCGAGATGGCGCCGGAGTGGTACCAGATCCCCGTCTTCTACTTCTCGAACCCCGCCGCCGTCTCCGGGCCGGAAGACGACGTGTCGTTTCCACCGGAGAGCACGGCCTGGGACTACGAGCTCGAGGCGGCGGCGGTCGTGGGGGGCGACGGCCGCATCGCCGGGTTCACCGTCCTCAACGACTGGTCGGCGCGCGACCTGCAAAAGATGGAGATGGCCGTCGGCCTCGGCCCGGCCAAGGGGAAGGACTTCGCCACGACTCTCGGCCCGGTGCTCGTGACGCCCGACGAGCTCGGCGACCTACGACTTGAGATGGTCGCGCGCGTGAACGGCGAGGAACGCTCGCGGGGGAATCTTGGCGAGCTGCACTGGAGCTGGGACGACCTCGTCGCCCACGCGGGCCGGAACACGCGCCTCTTGCCCGGAGACGTGCTCGGCTCCGGGACCGTCGGAACCGGCTGCATTCTCGAGCACGGGGACGGCCGTTGGCTGCAGCCTGGTGACGTCGTCGAGCTCGAGATCGAGGGGATCGGCCTCCTCCGCAATACCGTGGCCGGGTCATGAGCCGGGAACTGCGAGGAGCGCTCGCCGGAGCGTTCGCGGCTTTGGTCTGGGGAGCGGCGGAGCCGCTCCTGCAGCGCGCGGCCGGCACGCCGTACTCCGACATCCGCCTCCTCGGGCGCACGCTGACGGACGGGCCCCATTGGCGCGCGGCCGGACTCGCCATGCACGCAGCCAACGGCGCCGCGTTTGGCTGGGTCTTCGCCCGGCTGGGCGGGCGGGGCTGGAAGCAAGGGATCGCCGCGGCTGAGCTCGAGACGATTGCGCTCTGGCCGGGTATGGCCGTGGTCGACCGTCTCCACCCCGACCGGCGTGACGGAACCTGGCCGCCCATTGTCACGGACGGCCGCGCCTTCGCGCTGACTGCGGCCGGCCACGCGGTCTTCGGCGCCCTGCTCGGCGCCTTACTGACTGACGACTAGCGTCGAAGCGCCGTCGATATTCTTTGGCCGTGCCTACTTACCAGCGGCTCGGCCGCCTGCCGCGCAAGCGCCACATCCAATTCCGCGAGAACGGAACGCTCCTGACCGAGGAGGTCATGGGCCTCGAGGGCTTCT
>JBBDMP010000068.1:0-5804 GCA_040878265.1 Gaiellales bacterium
GAGGGGGCAACGCCTGCTGCTCCCCGTCCTTCATCGAAGGAGCAGGACCCGGCCCGATAGGGCGTTCAGACCGCGTGAGCGTCCTTCTTCGGCGGGCGGAACCGCTGGTGGATTACGTCGTTCGAGTCGATGACGCGGGTTCCCTCGAGCTCGATCGGCTCGGTTCCGAGATCCTCGAACAGGCGGCGGCCGTCGCCGAGGAGGACCGGCACGACGTGGATCTGCATCTCGTCGAGCAGCCCGGCCTTCAGGTACTGCTGGATCGCGTTCGCGCCGCCGGCGATCGAGACGTCCTTGTCACCCGCGGCGGCCTTCGCCTCCTCGAGCGCCCGCTCGATCCCGTCGGTGACGAACGTGAACGTCGTTCCGCCCTCCTTGACGAGTGGTTCTCGTGCCCGGTGGGTCAGCACGAATACCTGCGCGTGGAAGGGCGGATCGTCGCCCCAAGGCTCCTCGGCGTGGTCGAACATCCGCCGGCCCATGACGACCGCGCCCGTTCGCTCGAACGCCTCGTTCATCAGGTCGTCGTCGGCACCGGTTCGGCCGCCCTCGAGACCATGGGGCCGGCGCCAGCTCGCGAGGTCGTAGACCCACCGGTGAAGGCGATCGCCGCCTTCGCCCAGCGGCGCCTCGACGCTGTCGTTCGGTCCCGTGATGAAACCGTCCAGGGACATCGTGATGTCCACGAAGACCTGACCGCTCATCACATCCTCCTCCCTCAGGCTGCCGCAGACGGTTCGGTCTCTGCCTGCTCCTCATGATCCGCCCGACCCTCGGGCTCTCCGCCCGTTCGCACGCGACGCAGCAGAACCACCACGAAGATCGCGAGCCCGATCGTGCCGACGGCGCTGATCGCGGAGCCCAGATGCAGTCCCTGAACGAACGCCTCGCGAGCGGCATCGACCAGCGCGGCGCCGAGCTGTTCGGGAAGCTGCCTGGCCACCTCGACCGCGCCGCCGAGCGTATCCCGCGCGGCGTCGGCGGCTTCGAGCGGGACACCGTTCGGGACCGCGGCGGCCATCGCGCCGCGGTAGACCGCGATCCCGATGCTGCCGAAGATCGCGATCCCGAGCGCCCCTCCCAGCTCCGCGCTGGTCTCCGAGATCCCCGCGGCCGCCCCGGCCCGCTCGGGTGGGGCGGACCCGATGATCAGGTCGTTCGTCAAGGTGAAGACGGGAGAGGTACCGAGCGAGAAGACGACGGACCCGGTCACGATGACCCCGAACCCGGAGGCCACGTCGACCTGCGTGAACACCAAGAAGCCGAGGGCCGCGAGCGCCAGACCGGCAGCCATCACGAACGCCGGACGCACACTGCGCACGATCCGCGGGGTCAGCATGGAACCGACGATGAAGGCGAGGGCCCACGGCAGCGTCCACAGGCCCGCCTCGAGCGGCGAGAGGCCGAGCACCAGTTGCAGGTACTGCGGGAGGAAGAGGAAGCCACCAAACACGAGGAAGATGCCGACGCCGTACGTCGCGAGAGACGCGCTGAAGGCGGGTATGCGGAACAGGCGCAGGTCGATCAGCGGGTCGGCGAGCTGCCGTTGGCGGCGCACGAACGCGACCCCCACGGCGAGGCCGGCCAGGACGGACAGGGCGGGCAGCCATCCCAGGCCGTCCTGGGCGAACTGCTTGAGGCCGAAGACCATCGCCAGCACGGCGACCAGCGACAGGGCCGCGCTGGGCAGGTCCGCCCGGCCTGCCTCGGGATCCCGGTACTCCGGGAGCAACTTCGGCCCGAGCACCAGCAACAGCCCCATCACCGGCACGGCCAGCAGGAACGCGGCGCCCCACCAGAAGAACTCGAGCACCAGCCCGCCGAGCAGTGGGCCGATCGCGGCGCCCACCGAGAAGCTGGTGATCCACACCGCGATCGCGGTCGTGCGCTGCTGCGGGTCGAGGAACATGTTGCGGATCAAGGACAGGGTCGACGGCGCCAGCGTTGCCCCGGCCAACCCGAGCAACGCGCGGGTTGCGATGAGCATCTCGGCGCTGGTCGAGAACGCCGCGAGCACGGAGACAGCGCCGAACGCGGCGGCGCCGATCAGCAGCAGCCGACGGCGGCCGATCCGGTCGCCCAGCGAGCCCATCGTGATCAGCGAGCCTGCGACGACGAACCCGTAGATGTCGATGATCCACAGCAGCTGGGCGCTGCTTGGTTGAAGATCGGCGCTGATGGCCGGCACCGCCAGGTGCAGGACGGTCAGGTCCATCACGTAGAGTACGCACGCAAGGGCGATCACGGCGAGCCCGATCCACTCGCGGCGGGTCGCCCTCGGCGTGGCCGCTTCTTCGTTCCCGAGGGTCTCCAGCGACATGTCCAACCTCCTGCCAGTCAGTCTCTGTTATGAGACCGACGGGCGGGTGAGAACTCATCGTCAGTCTCCGGAGGGTGGCCTATCATGACCGCTTCCGACGGCCCTTCACCCCCGAGAGAGGAACCCCATGACCGAGCTGGCCACGACCCAGGGCCTCCACCGCCAGCTCGAGCAGCATCGGACCGAGCTCACCGCGTACGCCTACCGGATGCTGGGCTCCGCGTTCGAGGCCGAGGACGCCGTGCAGGAGACGTTTCTTCGGGCCCTGAAGGGGTTCGAGGGGTTCGAGGGCCGTGCGGCGCTTCGTTCCTGGCTCTACCGCATCGCGACGAACGTCTGCCTCGACATGCTGGGCGGCAAGGAGCGCCGCGCCCGGCCGATGGACCTCGCGCCGGCGAGGACCGCCGACGCACCCCTCGGCGAACCCCTGCCCGAGGTCACGTGGATCCTGCCCGTGCCCGACGACCGAGTCGTCCCGGAGGATGGCGATCCCGCCGAGGTCGCGGAGTCGCGCGAGACGATCCGGCTCGCGTTCGTCGCGGCGCTGCAGCATCTGCCGCCCAAGCAGCGAGCCGTGCTCATCCTGCACGAGGTCCTGCGATGGAAGGCCTCCGAGGTCGCAGAGCTCCTCGAGACCACCGTGGCGTCGGTCAACAGCGCGCTGCAGCGGGCACGCGCGACGCTCGCGGCCGCCGACGTCGAGGCGCTCTCCGAGCCGGACGACGAGGAGCAACGTGCGCTCCTCGCTCGCTACGTCGACGCATTCGAGCGGTACGACATGGACTCGTTGACGTCGCTCCTGCAGCAGGATGCCACCTGGAACATGCCGCCGTACGAGCTGTGGCTGCAGACGCACGACGACATCCGCCGGTGGTGCCTCGGCCCCGGGATCGGGTGCCGCGACTCGCGGCTCCTCCCCACGACGGCGAACGGCTCGCCGGCGTTCGGGCAGTACAAGCCCGCTCCGGACGGCGGGCACGAGCCGTGGTCGCTCCAGGTCCTCGAGATCTCACAGGGCCGGATCGCCGGGATCACGTTCTTCCTGGACACCGCGAGCCTGTTCCCGCTCTTCGGCCTGCCCGCGCGACTCGAGGCCTGACTCCCCGCCGCACGGCAGGACCTCGTCAAGCCCCAAGAGACAGAGCAGCCCCTGCAGCTCGGGTGAGGCGTCCTTGAAGCGCGCACGACGCCCGAGCCTTCGGGCCGTGAGCTGGAGACGGGCCAAGGCCTCGACGGTCACTGCGTCCGGGTTCATAGCCCCCACGTCGCAGTCGACCGGACCCGCGCCACACTCGAGCGTTTCGCGCGCGCGTTCGCACATCTCCGGGATCTCCCGGCGAGCGACGGTGCCGCCGAGGATGAGCACGCTCGTGCTCGGCTCGGGCGGTGGTCGCGCCGGGCTCGGCGCCCCGCGCTCGGCTGGCCCGGTGCCATCGTGGGTCGTCATCCGTTGAAAGGACCGAAACGCCGGGCAGAACTCATCGCGCGATCCGATGAGTTCCACGACCTCGCTCGGTCGTAACGGCTGATAACACTCCGAGGAGGGTCGCGATGCGGAAGGTGATCGTGAGCGAGTTCCTGAGTCTCGACGGGGTCATGCAAGCGCCGGGCGACCCGGACGAGGATCGACGCGACGGGTTCGAGCACGGCGGGTGGTCGATGCCCTACGCGGACGACGTCTTCATGAGCGTGGTCGTCAAGGCGATGGCCGAGTGCGGCGGGTACCTGTTGGGTCGCCGCACCTACGAGATCTTCGCGCGCTACTGGCCGACCGCGCCAGATGACGACCCGTTCGCGGCGTCGCTCAATGGCCTGCCGAAGCACGTCGCGTCGAGGACCCTGGAAGAGCCGCTCGAGTGGAAGAACTCGATGCTCTTGAAAGGAGACGTCGCCGAAGCGGTCGCGAAGCTGAAGCAGGAGCCGGGGAAGGACCTTTCCGTTCTCGGCAGCGGCGACTTCGTGCAGACCTTGATGGAACACGATCTGGTCGACGAGTATCAGCTCATGGTGGACCCGATCGTGCTGGGGAGCGGACGGCGCCTGTTCGGCGACGGGACCCCGACGACCAAGCTCCGGCTCGTCGACTCCAAGACGACGAGCACCGGCGTCCTGATCGCCAGCTACCAGCCGGTGGAACGATGAGCTCGATCCCGCAGCTCCGGTCCGAGCTCAACGGTCGGATGATCGAGCCCGACGACGACGGCTACGACGAGGCCCGCACCCTCTTCTACGGTGGCATCGACCGGCGACCCGCGGTCGTCGTCCGGGTCGCGGATGCGACCGACGTCTCGCGCGTCGTCACGCTCGCGCGCGAGACCGGCCTTCCGCTCGCCGTTCGGAGCGGCGGCCATAGCATCGCCGGGCACAGCGTGTCCGAGGGCGGGATCGTGCTCGACCTCTCCGAGATGAAGGCACTCGACGTCGACGCGGAGGAGCGGACCGCGTGGGCCGAGACGGGCCTCACCGCCGCCGAATTCACGACCGCGACCGCGACGCACCGCCTGGCGCTCGGGTTCGGCGACACCGGCTCTGTCGGGATCGGCGGGCTGACGCTCGGCGGCGGGGTCGGCTACCTGGTTCGCAAGCACGGCCTCACGATCGACGACCTGCTCGCCGCCGATATCGTCACGGCCGACGGCGAGCTGCTCCGCGTGGATGCCGAGTCGCATCCCGACCTCTTCTGGGCGATCCGCGGCGGTGGCGGCAACTTCGGCGTCGTCACTCGGTTCCGGTTCCGACTGCACGAGCTCGACATGGTGGTCGGCGGCATGCTGCTGCTGCCGGCGACGCCCGAGACGATCCACGCGTTCGTTGCGGAAGCCGAGGCGGCGCCCGAGGAGCTGTCGACGATGGCCAACGTCATGCCGGCGCCGCCGATGCCATTCGTGCCCGAGGAACAGCACGGGAAGCTCTCGATCCTCGCGCTGATGTGCTTCGCGGGCGACACCGAGGCCGGCGAGAAGGCGCTCGCGCCCTTCCGCGCGCTCGCCACGCCGATCGCCGACATGCTCAAGCCGATGCCGTACCCCGAGATCTATCCGCCCGACGAGGAGGAGTACCACCCGATGGCTGTCGGGCACACGGCGTTCGTCGACGAGGTCGACCGCGCGGCGACGGAAACGATCGTCGAGCGGCTCGAGGCCTCCACCGCACCGATGCGCGTCGCGCAGCTCAGGGTCCTCGGCGGGGCCATGGCCCGGGTGCCGAACGAGGCCACGGCGTTCGCCCACCGCGACCGCCGGCTCATGGTGAACGTCGCGGCTGTCTACGAGGAGCCGGAGGACCGGGCCGAGCACGAGGCCTGGGTGCGGGCGTGTTCGGCCGCGCTGCACAGGGGCGAGACCGGAGCCTACGTGAACTTCCTCGGCGACGAGGGCGAGGCTCGTATCCACGACGCGTATCCGGGCCCCACGTGGGACCGGCTCGCGCGCATCAAGGCTCGATACGATCCAACCAACCTGTTCCGGCTCAACCAGAACGTCCC
>JBBDMP010000069.1:0-5750 GCA_040878265.1 Gaiellales bacterium
CGACAGGTCCTGGAGCTGCTCGCGACGGAACGTGCTCTCGCCGCCGAGCCCTGGCTGCGGGAGGTCAAAGGGGTGCGGCTGCAGGTCGTCCGGGACGCGCGGCTGAACGAGGAAGCGCACACCCGGGACCACCAGGGCGTCGTCGCCTTCTGCGAGCCCTATCGCTATGCGGACGCACACGAGCTCGTGGCGGGCGAGCGGCCGCTGGTCGCCTGCCTCGACCAGGTGAGCGATCCGCACAACCTCGGGGCGGTGTGCCGCAGCGCCGAGGGGGCCGGCGCGAGCGGAGTCGTCGTTCCGGAGCACAACGCCGCGCGCGTCACTCCGGCCGTGTGCCGAGCGTCCGCCGGCGCGGTCGAGCACGTGCGCATCGCGGTCGTCGTCAACCTCGCCCGCTACCTCGGCGAGGTCAAGCGGGGCGACCTCTGGGTCTGGGCGGCAACCTCTGACGCAGAGACGCAGGTCTGGTCGGCGGACTTCACGACCGGGACGGTGCTCGTCTTCGGCGCGGAAGGGCGCGGCATCCGCCCGGGCGTTCGGCGCGCGTGCGACGACGCCTTCACGATTCCCCTGGCGGGCAAGGTCGAGTCGCTGAACGTGAGCGTCGCGGCCGGGATCGCCCTCTTCGAGGCGGCCAGGCAGCGAGCCGCACCTCCCTCGCCACGGCATCCTTAGGCGGTGCTCTACCTCTTCGACGGGTCCAACATCCTGCACGCGGGGCCGTTTCGTGACCGGCAGGCGCTCGTCGACCGGCTGGCGAGCTTCGTCGCGCTCCAGGGAGCGCGTGGCGTCGTCGTCTTCGACGGGCATGGTGAGGAGGAAGCCCACGGCCCGCTCGAGGTCCGCTACGCCGCTCACGCAGACGACGTCATCGAGCGCCTGGCAGCGGAGCACCGGGAGCGCGAGCGGGTGGTGATCGTCTCGTCCGACCGGGCCATCAGGCAGACGGCGGGCCAGGAGGTCTCGCAGGTGCCGGCGGAGCGCTTCCTCGGCGAGCTCGAGCGGACGCTCGCGGAGCGGCAGCCCCACGTTCCCGACTCGAAGGTCGAGGACGCCCTGGACGCGGCGACGCGGGCCCAGCTCGAGGAGTGGCGTCGCCGGCGTTGAAAGATTCGCTCCCCCTTGCTACCATCGAACCCTCAAGCTGAGGGTTAGGCTTGTCGAGGCTCGCCTGCTCGGCAAGAACCACGAGCCCAGGAGACCGCCGATGCCCCGCCGTCAGCTCGCAACGGTCGCCCCGCAAGAGAAAGCCCAACGAGAGTCCCAGGATCTACGGCTCGTCCTCCGCGCCCGCAACGGCGACGACGCGGCGATGGACACGCTGCTGCGGCGCTACACGGGCTTCGTCCGCCTCAAGGCGAGCTCGTACTTCCTGGCCGGCGGCGAGTCGGACGACCTCATCCAGGAGGGCCTCGTCGGTCTCTACAAGGCCGTGCGCGACTTCCGGTCCGACAAGGACACGACCTTCCGGAGCTTCGCCGAGCTCTGCATCACGCGCCAGATCATCACCGCGATCAAGACGGCGACCCGGTACAAGCACTCGCCGCTCAACACGTACGTCTCGTTCAGTCACACGCCCGCCGGCCAGGACGAGGGGGAGTGCACGCTCGGCGATGCGCTGCCCGGCCCCGGTATCGACGATCCCGCGATCTGCGTCATCTCGACCGAGGAGCTTCAGAGCCTCGTCTTCTGCCTCGGCACCGGCCTCTCGTCGCTCGAGTCGGACGCCCTTCGGTTCTACATCGAGGGAAACTCCTACGAGGAAATGGCCGAGCTGCTCGGCTGCGACACGAAGACGATCGACAACGCGCTCCAGCGCGTGAAGCGCAAGATCCTGCTCCACCAGCAGGGCCGCCAGGTTCTCGACTAACGGGGCTGCGCGGGTCCGAAGGAATCGGTCGGTCGAACTCTGACTGAGCCGATCTTGTACGTCTCAGCGAGGCGGATCCGTTTGCTCTGGCCGTTTCGGGCAGGCGTTACTCGAAGGTTGGCTTTTACTCGGACGGCGAGATCGGTGATTGGCACCAGATAAACCCCTGCGGTCTCAGGACAATGGATGGCGAAGTAATCCACCTCCCCGTGGTAATCGCGGGAGGCAGTGAGGCACCGAGCGTGGTGCGCGTAAGTGCTACACGCCTTGAACTGAACGGCACCTCCGCGAAGTCGGCCGGTCTTGCATTGGACTCTCGATAACTGCTCTCCGTTGTCGATCACGAGGTCGTATCGCGCGTTCTCCCCGAACGGAAGCAGTACGACGAAGCCGGCCGCGCGTAGGGCGAGCATCACTGCCAGAGTGGTGCGATCGCCGATAAGTTTCGGATGCACGTTGTCTTAAGAGTAAACGCAGCGGCGGACGGTTCAAGCGTTACCATGGTGGGGCAGCGCCGGAGTAGCTCAATCGGTAGAGCAGCGCCTTTGTAAGGCGAAGGCTGGAGGTTCGAGTCCTCTCTCCGGCTCTCTCGCGAGGAATGCCGAGCATTACGCCGTCGTTTAACCAAGCGTGAGAAACCAAGCTGAAATCAAAGCCGAGCTCGAAGGCGCGATCGCGCGCCGCGCCGAGCTCTGGGACGACCTGAACGAGGGGCACGACCCCGCGAAGTCCGCGGAGGCTGCCCAACTGACCGCGCGCATCGAAGACCTGTGGTCCGAGTACCGCAACGTCCGAGCGCGGCTCCGTCACGGGCCGCTGGAGCGAATCCACGCTCGGGCACGCGCGGAAGAGCGCCTCGAGCGAGAGGCAAAGCGCCTCCGCCAGGCCGCCTGACCCGCTTACTAGGCTGCTGCCGCCGGCTGCTCGACGTGGTCGGCGGCGAGCGGCATCAGGAAGCCGCACCGCTTGCACATGACGATCACGGCAGCGACGGAGTCCTTCACGCCGTTGGCCGACTCGATCGTGCCGAAATGATGGCCGACCCCGAACTGGTCGACCGCCTTGCACAGAGGGCAGGAGACGACGTAGCGCGCGAGGTGAGCCTCGACGGCGGCAACGTCGACCGTCTTGGCCGCATCTTTCGCCATACGCTTCGACCGTAGCTTGCTCGGACGGCCGGAACGTCCCCCGTTTGAGGCATATCGACAATAGTCAAGATGCGCGTTCTTCTCGTTTCTCAGATGTATCCCGGACCGGATGCCCCTGACCTCGGCCCCTTCGTCAAGCAGATCGAGGGGGAGCTCGAGCGGCAGGGGCACGAGGTCGCGCGGGCGGTGCTCGACCGGCGAGAGCGCTCGCGCTTCAAGTACGTCCGTCTCGGCGCCCGAGCGGTGGCGGAGGCGCGGCGCGTGCGTCCAGACGTCGTCTACGCCCACTTCCTCGTGCCGTCGGGAGCGATCTCGGCGATTGCGGCGGCGACCTCGCGTGCGCGCCTCGTCGTGACGGCACACGGGCGCGACGTGCGGAACATCGGCGCGATTCCGGGAGTTGCCCTCGCGACGCGTGCGACCGTTCGTCGGGCTACGACCGTGATCGCGGTCTCCGACTTCTTGCGCCGCGAGCTCGAGACGAAGGTGCCGGAGGCGCGCGGCAAAACGGTCGTGATCGATTCCGGTGTCGACCTCGACCGCTTTCGGGGCCGTGACGCCTCGGAGGCGCGGGCCGCGCTCGGCTGGGAGGGCGAGCCGCCCTTCTTCCTCTGCGTCGGGACGCTCGACGAACGCAAGAACGTGCTCCGGCTGGCGGAAGCGTTCGAGCGGCTCGACTCAGGCAGCCTCACCTTCGTCGGCGACGGGCCGCTGCGGGCAAGGCTGGAGGACCGTCCGCGCATCCGCGTCGTCGGCCGAGTGCCGCACGAGCAGGTGGCTGACTGGATCGCCGCCTGCGACGTCCTCTGCCAGCCGAGCCTGCTCGAGCCCTTCGGCCAGGCGCTGCTCGAGGCGCTCGCGAGCGAGCGGCCGGTGGTCGCCACGCGGATCGGCGGGCCGCCCGAGTTCGTGACTCCCGAAGTCGGCGCCCTCGTCGACCCGGCGAGCGTGGATTCCATCGAAGCCGGGCTCCGCGCCGCCGCGGAGCTGCCTCGTCCCAACGCGGCCGCCCGCGCCGTCGCTGCGCAGCACGACGTCAAGCGCCAGGTCGAGCGGATCGGGCGAGTCCTGCAGGGCCTGCCGTCAGAATGACCGCAATGCATCGCCATGGGGACGGACGCGGCGACCGCCGCCTGCTCGCCGCCTCGCTCGGGCTGCTGCTCGCATTCATGGCCGTCGAGGTGGTGGTCGGCCTGCTCGCCAACTCACTCGCCCTTCTTGCGGACGCGGGCCACATGCTCACCGACGCCACAGCCCTCGGTGTTGCGCTCCTGGCCGCATGGGCCGCTTCTCTCCCGGCGCGAGGCCGCTTCACGTTCGGGTTCAAGCGCGCGGAGATCCTGGCCGCGCAGGCGAACGGGATCGTGCTCGTCCTGCTCGGCGGGTGGATCGTGTTCGAAGCGGTACGGCGCCTGCTCGACCCGCGGGAGGTCGACGCGGCGCTCGTCGGCTGGGTCGCGCTCGCAGGCATCGTAGTCAGCCTCGGCGTCGTTCGCCTACTCGGGCGCGCCCAGGGGGAAAGCCTGAACGTGCGCGCTGCCTATCTGCACGTGCTGATGGACGTCGCCGCCTTCGCGGGGACGGGGCTCGCGGCGCTCCTCATTCTGTTGACGGGCTGGGACCGCTTCGATCCGGTCGCGTCCCTCCTCGTCGCCGTGCTCCTCTTCCGGGCGGGCTACGAGCTTCTGCGGGAGTCCGGCCGCATCTTCCTCGAAGGGGCGCCCGCGTCCGCTCCGCCAGCGGAAGTCGGGGAGGCAATCGCGGGGCACCCCGGGGTCGTCCAAACGCACGACGTCCACGTCTGGACCGTGACGAGTGGCTTCCCCGCTCTCTCGGCGCACGTTCTCGTCGATCCCGGGGCCGACTGCCACCGCATCCGGCTCGAGCTCGAGAGCATGCTGCGCGAGCGGTTCGCGATCGAGCACACAACGCTCCAGGTGGAGCACGTGGGCACGGCCAGCGGCCTCGAGATCAGGCGCTCGGCGGCGTCTTCCTAGCTCCGGCCTCGACCCGGTCGAGATCCTCGATCCGTCCCGTCACGAGCCGTCCGGCCGTTTCCTCCAGCCCGGCTTCGCGGGCGAGTTGGAGGGCTTCCTCGAAGGTCTCGCGAGCCTTGCTCGGCAGACCCTGCTTCAGCCGGTTGTCCCCGAGGACGACCAGCTTCCGGATGTGCTCGTTCGCGTCCATCGGGCGTGACCCTAACAGCGTGCAGTAGTCGCTATCCTGGCTACGTGTTCGACGTAATCCTGCCTGTCACTCAGGTGCTGCTTTCGTTCATCCTGATCACCCTCGTGCTCATGCATTCGGGTCGGGACACGGGCTTCGGCGGCCTCGGCTTCACGCCGGCTTCGCAGGGCGGCCAGCACATCGTCGAGCGGAACCTCACACGCCTCACGGTCGTGGTCGCATTCTTCTTCGGCGCGAACACGATCGCCCTCTTCTACCAGCTGTAGAGCCCAGCTAACCCCCAGCGATAGCCCCGACGAGGCGGACCGTCTCGACGCCTTCGAGCGGGCAGTCGACCCCGCCGCGGTCGCGCACGTCGACCCCGTCGACGTAGACGTTCACGAGCCGCCGTAGCTCGCCGCGCTCGTCGAAAAGACGGTCGGCGATCGGGAGCGCTCTGAGCGCCTCGCCCACCGTGGACGCGTCGAGGTCGAACCGGTTCTTTCCACCCGCCTCCGCCGCCAGGATGCCGGGGAGGAGGACTACGGCCACTGGGCGACCTCGAC
>JBBDMP010000070.1:0-1111 GCA_040878265.1 Gaiellales bacterium
CGCTTCGCCAGGTGGGCGAAGGTCAGCCCGTCGGCGCCCTCAGACGCGAACGGCGGCGATCCCGTGAGCGTCTCGAAGAGCACGCAGCCAAGCGCGTACACGTCTGTGCGCCCGTCTACGAGGTCGCCGCGGAGCTGCTCCGGCGCCATGTAGGCGCGCGACCCGACCGTCTGGGCTCTCCGCGACTTCGCGGTGTCTTCGATGATCCCGAAATCGCACAGGAAGGTCCGATCCGCCCACGCCGGGTCTGCGTCGGAGGCGATGAGGATGTTGTTCGGTCTGACGTCGCGGTGGACGATGCCGCGTTCGTGCGCGAACTCCAGCGCCGACGCCACGTCACCGAGGATGTCCAGCGCCTGCTCGGGATCGAGTGCTCCCTCTTGCACGATCGTGTCGGCGAGTGACCGCCCCACGATGTGCTTCATCGCAATGAACGGAAGACCGCTTGCCTCGCCCGCCTCGAAGATGGGGATGATGTTCGGGTGGTCGAGCTGCGCCAACCGTTCCCAATCCATCGGGAGCCGGCGAGTGGACTTGCCATCCTCGGCGAGCTCCGCCGAGAAGAGCTTGAGGGCGACTTGGCGTTTAAGCCGGATGTGCTCGGCCAGATAGACCACGCTCAGGCTACCGCGGCCGATCAGCTGCTGGATCTCGTATTCACCGATCCGCCGTCCGACCTGGGTATCGATTGACATGGCTCCTCCGGAACCTCGCTGGATCGGCCAGGTCCGCATCCGATTCTGGTGATGCCCGGACCGGCAACTCTAGGCCCTGCCGACAAAGTAGGTCAAGGAGAGGACCCCCGGCGAGATGATGCGACGATCCGGCGGAAATGGGGGCAGACGATCTTCGCGGCATCCGTGACGGCCGATTCGGCATGCGAGACGAGGTTGGCTGCCAGCCGGGTGTGGCTCGCATTCGCCGCGTACGCCCGCTCGGATGGCTCTCCCTTCGAGGAGGAGGTCGGGCCCGCTCGAGGCAGGCCGACCTCGACTCCATCGTTCCCCTCCGAGGGGTCAGTGCCGGACGTGACGAGTTGTCACCGGCGAACTGGAAGGAGCTTCGTCAGTCGCCGTAGAAGACGACGGTGACCCAGACGCGGCCGTCCTCG
>JBBDMP010000071.1:0-1104 GCA_040878265.1 Gaiellales bacterium
GTGGCCGGAGGCCCGGGCAGGCGATCGGGCCTCCGGCCGTTTAGCCCCTGGGGGAGGGGCCTCGGACGTCTCTAGCCGGCCGGATTGGCCGGACGACGCCCAAGCGTGACGGTCAGGGTCTCCGTCGAATCCTCCCGGCGCACCTCGATCTCGAGCTCTTCGCCGGGCTCCCTGTCGTCCACGACCGATCGCACTTCCTCGGCGCTCTCGACCGGCTGCCCGTCTACCTGGGTGATGATGTCGCCGCCGAGCACGTAGCTCTCTCCGTCGAAGACGACGTTTCTCGAGCCGCCTCGGATACCGGCCTCGTCGGCGGGGCTCCCCGGCACGACCCGAGAGACGAGGACGCCGCGCTCGGCCGGGAGCCGGACGTGCTCCGTGAGGCCCGCGTCGATCGTCTGCATCTCGATCCCCATGTAGGCGTGCTCGACCTTGCCGCTCTCGATGATCTGAGACACGACCTCTTTCACCGTGTTGATCGGTACGGCGAAACCGATGCCGACGTTGCCGCCGGTGTCGCTCTCGATCTGGGAGTTGACGCCGATCACCTCACCGTTCGCGTTCAGGAGCGGCCCGCCGGAGTTGCCGTGGTTGATGGCCGCGTCGGTCTGGATGACCTCGTCGATGGCGAAGCCGTTGGGGGCCGTGATCTCGCGCTGGAGCGCGCTCACGATCCCCGCGGTCACGCTGCGCTCGAGCCCGAAGGGGTTCCCGATCGCAACGACCGCGTCGCCGACTCGGACGGTGTCGGACTGGCCGAGCGGCAGCGGCGTCAGCGCCCGCGCGCGCTCATCGATCTGGAGCACGGCGATGTCGGTCGAGGGGTCGACCCCGATCACACGCGCGTCCACCTTGTCCTCGCCGGAGAAGCTGACCTGCACGTTCTCGGCGTCCTGTACGACGTGGTAGTTCGTCACGATCCGCCCGGCCTTGTCGATGACGAAGCCCGAGCCGCTCGAACGCGACTCCTGCGCCCCGAAGAACGGGTCATCCGAAGCGACGGACGTCGAAAGGACCTGGACGACACCGCGCCCTTCCTGCTCGTAGATGTCCCCGATCGACTTGCCCTCGCCGTCCGCGAAGGACGTCGGCGCGGCCGAGCTG
>JBBDMP010000072.1:0-1095 GCA_040878265.1 Gaiellales bacterium
GGCGGCGGTTCCCGAAGAGCCACCCGAAGATACGCCGGAAGAGGCGCCTGAAGAAACGCCTCCCGAGTCGCCTGCTTCCGTCGCGGAAGACGCGCGCGCCTGACGGCCTCGCCGGTCGGAGGGCTATCCTCCGGCGCGGTGGTGCGCCGCACGGGACGTAAGCTCCTCGCCTTCGACCGGCGGATCGGGGTCCGCTTTCTCGCGGGCGCCGACGAGGCGGGTCGAGGGAGTCTCGCGGGCCCGCTCGTCACCGCGGCTGTCCTCTTCGACTATGAAGGCCTGCACGACCACCGTGTCCGTCCGCTCGGGCTCCTGAACGACTCGAAGCAGGTCACGCCTGACGGACGCGAGGCGCTCTTCCGCGCGGTGGCCGGCTGCGCGACCCGCATCGCGGTCCGCGTCATTCCACCGAGCGTGATCGACCGCGACGGTCTCCATCGCTCGAATCTCCGCGGCCTGCGCGAGACGCTCGCCGACCTCTGCCCGCCCGCCGAAGCGTGTCTCGTGGACGGCTTCCGCCTCGGCCCGCTCGCGCCCGAGCACCAGGCGGTCGTGGACGGCGACGAGCGGAGCGCCGTCATCGCGGCCGCGTCCATCGTCGCCAAGGTGGTGCGTGACCGAACGATGCGGCGGATGGACGCGCTCTACCCGGGCTACGGTTTCGTCTCGCACGTCGGCTACATCACACCGGGGCATTCCGCGGTCGTGCGCCGGCGGGGTCCCACCCAGATCCACCGTCGTTCCTTCGAGGCCCGCTGCTATGCAGAGCAGTACACGGGCTCTCGGAGCTAGCGCAGAGCGCCGCGTTCGCCGGCACTACCTCCTGCGCGGCTACCGCCTGCTCGCTGCGAACGCACGCGCGGGAGGGAACGAGCTCGATGTCGTCGTGCGCCGCGGCCGCCGGCTTGTCTTCGTCGAGGTGAAGGCGCGCTCGGGGGAGCGCTTCGGCGACCCGCTCGAGGCGGTCGGCCCTGAGAAGGCCCGGCGGCTCCGCCGAGCCGCCGAAGGCTTCCTCGCTCGCAATCCCGAGCTCCTGGAGCTCGAGATCTCGTTTGAGGTGGCTGCCGTCCGGAAGGGCCGGATCGACCGCGTTCC
>JBBDMP010000073.1:0-1093 GCA_040878265.1 Gaiellales bacterium
TCGCGGCTTGCCTGCTCACGGACGAGCCCGTGACGCTCTCGAACGTCCCCTCGATTCGCGATGTAGAGACGATGCTCGAGCTCGTGGCCGATCTCGGTGTCGAAGTCGAGCAGCTCGGGCCAAGCGAAGTGCGGATCCACGCGGCGGACGTCGCCAGACGCGAGCTCGACGAGGAGCTCTGCCGGCGCATCCGAGCGTCGATCCTGCTGGCCGGGCCGCTCGTCGCCCGCTGCGGCGAGGCAATCGTCCCGCCGCCGGGCGGTGATGTGATCGGCCGGCGCCGGCTCGACACGCACATCCACGCATTGACGAAGCTCGGCGTCGAGGTTCACACCAACCGCCGCTACACGATGCGGACCGACGGCCTGCGTGGCGGGCCCGTCTTTCTTGACGAAGCGTCGGTCACCGCGACGGAAAACGTTGTCATGGCGGCGGCGCTCGCGCCCGGCGAGACAGTTCTCGGCAACGCCGCCTGCGAGCCGCACGTCCAGGATCTCTGCCGCTTCCTCGTCTCGCTCGGGGCCGAGATCGAGGGAATCGGCTCGAACGTCCTCCGCATCCGCGGCGTCGAGCGCCTCCGAGGCGGCGACTGGCACATCTGCACCGACCACATCGAGGTGGCGAGCCTGATGGGGCTGGCGGCCGTGACGGAGGGAGACATCGTCATCGAAGGGGTCGTCCCCGAGCACATGACCGCCGTCTGGCCCGGCTTCGAGCGCCTCGGCCTGCGGTGGGAAGCGGGCGACTCCTGGGTGCGCGTGCCCGACGGGCAAGAGCTCGCCATCCAGGACGACATCGGCGCGCAGATCCCGAAGATCGAGGACGGCCCCTGGCCTGCCTTCCCCGCCGACTTGACCTCGATCGCTCTTGCCGTCGCGACGCAGGCCCGCGGCACCATCCTCATCTTCGAGAAGATGTTCGAGAACCGGCTGTTCTTCGTGGACAAGCTGGTGACCATGGGCGCGCGGATCATCCTCTGCGACCCCCATCGGGCCGTCGTGACCGGGCCTGCACGGCTCTACGGCGAACGGATGGAGAGCCCCGACATCCGCGCGGGCATGGCCATGCTCATCGCCAGCCTGTGCGCGGAGGG
>JBBDMP010000074.1:0-5542 GCA_040878265.1 Gaiellales bacterium
TGTGCCACTTTCCGTCGGCTTTCGCCGCCTGGGGTTTCCCCAGCGTCCTGCCCTGTGGTGTCCGGACTTTCCTCGGACCGCCTCGCGGCGGCCCGCGGTCACCCGGCCTGCAAGCTCAATTGTACCTTCGCCTGGGCCTCCTTCAGGCAGCGCGAGCCACATTCCGGGCAGACGATGCCTGCGGCGGTCTGGATGACGAACTCGCCGCACGCGGGGCATTCAAGGCTCGCGCCGCGCATGAGCGCGAGGAGCTCCTGGTCAAGCGTTCTGTTGAGCTCGATCACCATCACAGCCGCCGAAACACTCCAACGACTTTGCCCAGGACCTTGATGTGATCAGGGTAGAGCGGCTCGAGCGCCGCGTTCTCGGGCTGGAGCCGAACGCGACCGCCCTCCCGGAAGAAACGCTTCACGGTTGCCTCGTCGGCGGCCTCGTCATCGCCTGCGAGCGCGACCACGATGTCGCCGTTCTGCGCCGTCGACTGCCGCTGCACGACGACGAAGTCACCCGGGAGGATCCCCGCTTCGACCATGCTTTCGCCCTTCACGCGGAGCAGGAACTCCTCGCCCCCGCGCGACACCGGCTCGGGCACGGCCAGATACTCCTCGACGTTCTCCTCGGCGAGCAGGGGCCCGCCGGCCGCGATTTCGCCGACGAGCGGGAGCATCCGCGGCTCGGCTCGCGCCGTCGCAGCAGCCGGCGTGCGTCCGCGCCCGGTGATTTCTAGAGCCCTCGGCTTCGTGGGATCACGGCGTAGGTAGCCGGCGCGTTCGAGGTTCGCCAGGTGTGCGTGCACTGTCGACGGGGAGGCCAGCCCGACCGCCTCGCCGATCTCGCGGACGGTTGGCGGGTACCCGTGCTCGTCCACGTAGTGGAGGACGAAGTCGTAGATCTCGCTCTGCCGCTTGCTCAGCATGGTTGGCCCTCGCTGGTCGAACATTTGTTCGTATACGGTAGCCGGGCGGCCGGACGCCGTCAACTGCCGGCCCTGAGGCGGAAGGCCGGCTCGCTACAATTCCTCTCCCACGCGCTGGTGGCGGAATTGGTAGACGCGCAAGGTTGAGGGCCTTGTGGGCCTCGCGGCCCGTGGAGGTTCAAGTCCTCTCCAGCGCATAACGGCGTCCTGCGGCACAGATGGAGCATGCGCACGACACAAACTGGAGCTCGCGGCGCCGAGTCGCTTTCTCGGCGACTCTTCACTGTCTGACTGGCTGCGGCATCGGCGAGGTGCTCGGCCTCGTCATCGCCGACGCGCTCGGTTGGAGCACCGCCCCTGCGATCGCGCTCGCGGTGGTGCTCGCCTTCTTCTTCGGCTATTCGCTGACGCTGAGACCGCTGTTCAAGGCCGGGGTCGCGCTCGGCACGGCGCTCGGGATCGCCTTCGCCGTGGACACCCTCTCGATCACCGTGATGGAGATCGTCGACAACGCGATCATCCTGATCATTCCAGGGGCGATGGAGGCCGGCATCGGCAGCATGCTCTTCTGGGGCAGCCTCGCCTTCGCGCTCGCCGTTGCGTTCGTCGCCGCGTATCCGGTGAACTACTGGCTCCTGACCCGCGGGCGAGGCCACGCCCTCATGCACGAGTACCACTAAGGTACGGCGCTTTGCGTGCCCTGTGCGAGCACGCGGTCGACGCCGCAACGGCCGCCGGAGCCGACTACGCCGACGCGCGGGCCGTCAACCGGCGCGTCCAGCACGTGGCCACCAAGAACGGGGAGGTCGACGCGGTCTCCGACGCAGAGACGGAGGGGATCGGCGTCCGCGTCCTCGTCGGCGGCGCTTGGGGCTTCGCGTGTGACCGGCGACTGAGCGAGGACGGAGCCCGGGAGGCGGCCGAGCGCGCCGTCTCTTTCGCGCGCGCGAGCGCAGCCAGCGCAAAGCGCACGAGGATCGAGCTCGTTCCGCTCCAGCCCGCGCGGGGCGAGTACCGCACGCCTGCGGAGCGCGACCCGATCGAGGTTCCGCTCTCCGAGAAGATCGACCTCTGCCTGCGCGCGGAGGCGGAGATGCGGCACCCAGACGTGAAGATCACCGAGGCGGGGGTCCGCTCGCAACGAGAGCGCCGAGCGTTCCGCTCGTCCGAGGGCGCCGACGTCTACCAGGAGTTCGCGGAGTGCGGAGCCGGGATCGACGCGCTCGCCGTCGCGGACGGCCGCGTTCAGGTACGCAGCTACCCCAGCGCGCACGGCGGCACGAGCGCGCAGGCCGGATGGGAGTTTGTCGAATCCCTGCAACTCGAGCGCGAGGCCCCTCGGGTCGGCGAGGAGGCGGCCGCACTCCTGCGGGCGCACCCGTGCCCCTCGGAGGTCACGACGATCGTCGCCGACGCCGAGCAGATGGTGTTGCAGCTCCACGAATCGGTCGGGCATCCAACCGAGCTCGACCGGGTGTACGGGACTGAGGCGGCCTACGCGGGCACGAGCTTCCTGAAGCCGGAGGACCTCGGCAACCTCCGGTACGGCTCCGAGCACATGAACGTGGTCGCCGACTCGACGACGCCGGAGGGCCTCGGCACGTTCGCGTTCGACGACGAAGGCGTCCCCGCTGCGCGCGAGATCATCGTCGAGGCGGGGATCCTGCGAGGCTTCCTCTCCTCGCGCGAGACCGCCGCGCTGCTCGGGAGCGGCCACGGCGGCTCGATGCGCGGCGACGGCTGGAGCCGCATGCCGCTCGTGCGGATGACCAACCTGCACCTCGAGCCGGGCGAGGGCTCGGTCGAGGATCTGCTCGCCGACGTCGACGACGGTATCTACCTCTGCACGAACAAGAGCTGGTCGATCGACGACAAGCGGCTCAACTTCCAGTTCGGCACCCAGGTCGCATGGGAGATCAAGAAGGGGAAGCTCGGGCGGATGCTCCGCGACGCCACGTATATGGGGCGGACGCCGGATTTCTGGGCTTCGATGGACGCCGTTGCGGGGCAGGACGAGTGGCGCCTGCACGGATTGACCAACTGCGGCAAGGGCCAGCCCGGCCAGCACGCGCACGTCTCGCACAGGACCACGCCGGCCCGGTTTCGCAACGTTCGGGTCGGTGTGAGAGAGGCGTGAGCCCCGACTCCGCTGCGCTCGACCTCGCCGAACGGGCCCACCAAGCGGCGGAGGCCGACCAGGCCGAAGCGCTCGTTCACTCGGAACAGTCCGGCTTCGCCCGTTTCGCCGGCTCCGAGGTCCACCAGCCGACGCTCATCCGCGACGAGTCGGTCACGCTCCGGGTCGTCCGCGACGGGCGAGTCGGATGCGCCGTGACCAACCGAACGGACGACGAGGGGCTCCGAGAGGTAGCTCGGCGCGCGGCCGAAGCCGCGGACGGCTCACCGCGGGACCCTTATTTCGCCGGCCTGCAAGAGCCGGCGGAGGTACCCGAGGTCGAAGGGTACGACGAGGGCACGGCGGGCCTCACGCCGGAGGAGCAAGCGGCCGAGGCGGCAAAGGCCATCGCCTCGGTGGACGACCACGGCCTGTACGGATACTTCACGAGCGGGGTGACGGAGGTCGCGCTCGCCTCGACCACCGGCCATGCGGTCTCGCAGCGGATGACCGACGCGAGCGTCCTCGTCGTCGCCGCCACCGACTCGGAGTCCGGCTTCGCCGAGGCATCCGCGTGGAGGGCGTCCGAGCTCGATCCCGCGTCGATCGCACGCGAAGCGGCGGAGAAGGCAAGGCGGACAAAGCAGGCGAGTGAGATCGGGCCGGGCACGTACCGTGCCGTGCTCGAGCCCTATGCGTTCTCTGAGCTCCTCTGGTACTTCGGCTTCAGTTCGCTCGGAGCTCTCGCGTGCCTCGAGGAGCGGAGCTACCTGTCGGGCCGGCTCGGAGAGCCGATCTTCCACCCTGACTTCTCCCTGTACGACGACGGGCTCGATCCGCGCGGCCTGCCCAAGTCGTTCGACCTTGAGGGCGCGCCCAAGCAGCGGGTCGCGATCGTTGAGCAGGGGATCGCGCGTGACGTCGTCTGGGACCGGCGGACGGCGAAGCGGGCCGGCGGCGGGAGAAAATCGACCGGCCACGCGCTGCAGCCGACGGCGCAGTCCTTCGGCCCGGTTCCGTTCAACCTCTCGGTGCCCGGCGGCGGCGCGACTCTCGACGAGCTCGTTTCGCGGGTCGACGACGGGATCTACGTCACCCGACTCCACTACCTCGGTGTCGTCGATCCCCGCGAAGGAATCATCACCGGGATGACCCGCGACGGCACCTTCAGAATCGAGGGCGGTCGAGTGACGCGCCCGCTCGTGAACCTGCGCTTCACGACCTCCTTCCCAGCTCTCGTCGAGAAGCTTCTCGGGCTGGGCGAGGAGGTGGTGCTCGTCAATCGCAACGACTTCTACGACGAGCGCTACCCCTTCGGGACACTCGTCCCGCCTGCTGCGAGCGAGGCCTTCACGATCGTCGGGACCGGCTCGGGCCCGGGTCTCTAGGATGAAGGTCCGGGGATGAGCGTGCTCGCCTCCATCGGCACCCGCAAGGGCCTCTTCCTGCTCCGAAGCGACGCGGAGCGCCGCAGCTGGGAGCTGGAAGGGCCCCTCCTCACCGGGTGGGAAGTCTTCCACGCGCTTCTCGACCCTCGGGATGGAGCGCTTTACGCGGCCACGAACAACCCCGTCTACGGCCCCACCGTGCACCGTTCCGCAGATCTCGGTGAAACGTGGACTCGTGCCGAAGAACTCGGCTTGCCGGGCGACGGCGAGACGACGCTGGAGAAGACCTGGCACGTCGAGCCGGGGCGCCCGGACGAGCCCGGGCGGCTGTGGCTCGGCGCCGCCCCTGGAGTGCTCTTTCGCTCCGATGACAGCGGCGAGAGCTGGGAGGCGGTCGAAGGGATCCTCCATCACCCCACCCGCGACCAGTGGAACCCCGGAGCCGGCGGCATGTGCCTCCATTCAATTCAGCTCGATCCGGACGACCGCGAGCGGATGTACGTCGGGATCTCCGCGGCCGGCATGTTCCGCACCGACGACGGCGGTGCCAGTTGGGCGCCCGCAAACCAGGGCACGGCGGCGGATTTCCAGGCGGACACGTTTCCCACGGTCGGCCAGTGCGTGCACAAGGTGCTCCTTCACCCGGAGCGCTCCGATCGTCTGTGGCAGCAGAACCACTGCGGCGTCTACCGCTCGGACGACAGGGGCGAGTCGTGGGAACGGTTGGAGGGCAACGGCCTCCCGAGCGGCTTTGGCTTCCCGCTCGCCCTGCACCCGCGGGATCCCGACCGCGCCTACGTCGTCCCGGAAGTGGGCGCGGAGAACCGGGTCACGAGCGACGGGCGGCTGGGCGTCTACACGACCCACGATGCAGGCGCTTCATGGGAGCTGTCCTCGCGAGGCCTGCCCGAGCAGGCTTGGGCGGCCGTGATGCGGGAGGGCTTCGCGTTCACCGGCTCGATCCATTCGGCCTCTACCTCGGGACGCAGAGCGGCTCGCTCTTCGTCTCGCCGGACGAGGGCGAGAGCTGGCACGAGGCGGCTTCCCAGCTCCCGCCCGTCCTGTCCGTCGAGGTCGCCCAGTGGCCGTAGTCCTCCTCCCCGGCATCCTGGCGGCGGAGGC
>JBBDMP010000075.1:0-5542 GCA_040878265.1 Gaiellales bacterium
CGCGGCCGATGACGCCGGAGAGCGGCAGCCCGGCGGCGATCGACTTCGCCACGACGATGAGATCAGGCTCGACGTCGTAGTGCTCCATGGCGAAGACGCGGCCCGTGCGGCAGAAGCCCGTCTGCACCTCGTCGGCGATGAGGATGATGCCGTGCTCGTCGCAGAGGGCCCGCAGGCCGCGAACAAATTCCGGCTCAGCGACGATGAAGCCGCTCTCGCCCTGAACGGGCTCGAAGACGATTGCGGCGACCTCCTCGGCCGCGATGCGCGTCCGGAAGGCATCCTCGACCGCACCGACATCGTTGAAGGCCACCCGGTAGACCTCCGGGGCGAACGGCCCGAGACCGGCCTTGTAGGGATGCGTCTTCGAGGTCAGGCTGAGCGCGAGCAGCGTGCGGCCGTGGAAGCCGCCGTCGAACGCGATCACGGCGGGGCGCTTCGTGTACGAGCGGGCGAACTTGATCGAGTTCTCGATCGCCTCGGCCCCCGAGTTGAAAAAGCCCACGCGCTTCTCGCCCGAGATCGGAACGAGCTCGGCCAGCCGCTCGCCGAGGGTGACGTAGTTCTCGTACGGGATGATCGTGAAGTCGGTGTGCAGGAAGCGATCGACCTGCTCGTGCACCGCCTCGATGACACGCGGGTGCGAATGGCCGACGTTCAGGCAGCCGATGCCTCCCGTGAAGTCGATGAAGGTGTTCCCGTCGACGTCGGTGAGGATCGCGCCCTCGCCCTCGGCGACCACGACCGGTAGGTAGACCCCAAGAGGTTCGGCGACCACGCGATCCTTCCGGTCCAGGATCTCGCGGCTGCGCGGCCCGGGCACGTCGGTCTTCAGCTCGATCGAGCGGGTCGTGGCCACGTGCGGAGCTTATAGATTGGGGCTAACCATGGTCCTCGCAGATCGGACGATCCGGCGGCTCCTCCAGGAGGGGCGAATCGGCATCGATCCGTTCGACGCCGAGCTCGTGCAGCCGTCGAGCGTGGACGTGCGCGTCGACCGCTTCTTCCGCGTCTTCAGGAACTCGCGCTACCCGTTCATCGACGTGAAAAAGCCGATGGAGGAGCTCACCGAGCTCGAGGAGGTGAAGGGCTCGGAGCCCTTCATCCTCCATCCCGGCGAGTTCGTGCTCGGCTCGACGCTCGAGCGGATCCGCCTCCCCGACGATCTCGTTGCGCGCCTCGAAGGGAAGAGCTCGCTCGGTCGCCTCGGCCTCCTGATCCACTCGACCGCGGGCTTCATCGACCCCGGCTGGGACGGGCACGTCACCCTCGAGCTCTCGAACGTCGCGAACCTCCCGATCACGATCTACGTCGGGATGAGGATCGGTCAGCTCTCCTTCGTCCAGCTGTCCGAGCCGGCCGAAGAGCCCTACGGAAGCGACCGCCTCGGCTCGAAGTACCAGGGCCAGGAGGGCCCAACCCCGAGCCGCTACTGGAAGAACTTTTCTGATGAGCAGACGAGCGGGCCGGGACCTGCCGCCGAAGGCGGCGCGTCACGAGACAGCTCGGATGTTCAGCGGAAAAGCCCCGAGGGAGGTGCCGCCGAAGGCCGCACCTCCCGAAGGAACTTCGAGGGCGGCGCGTGATTCTCGTCACCGGGGGCACGGGCTTCGTCGGCTCGCACGTCGTGCACGCGTTGCGCGCGCTCGACCACCCAGTCCGCGGGCTTGCCCGCAAGCCGGAGAAGCAAGATCGGCTCCGCGCGTGGGGGGTCGAGGTCGTCCAGGGCGACATGACCAACGCAGAAAGCCTTCGCCGCGCAACCGAAGGGTGCGAGACGGTTGTGCACCTGGTGGCGCTCCCGCCGTTCAGCGGCGACGAAGCGGTCGACCGCGTGATGGTGCGGGGAACGGAGCACCTCGTGGAGGCCGCAAAGGCCGCTGGCGTACGGCGGTTCGTCCTCATGAGCGCGCTCGGCACGAAGAAGGAGACCCAGGCGGTGGCGCCCTACTACCGGGGCAAATGGTTCATGGAGAAGGCCGTGAAGGGCTCGGGGATCGACCACACGATCTTCCGGCCGAGCTTCATCTTCGGCCGGGACGGCGGCATGCTGCCGGCCCTCCTCAAGCTTGCGCGGTACTCGCCGGTCATGCCGGTGCCGAGCTCGAGGCGCCTGCAGCCGATCTGGGTCGAGGACGTCGCCGCGTTCTACGCAGCCGCAGTGTCGGACGCTGCCCGGAAGGGCACGTTCGAGATCGCCGGTCCCGACCAGGTCAGCTGGAACGAGCTCTACGACCGAATTCGGCGCCTGCTCGGCAAGCGACGCCTGAAGCTGCAGATCCCGCTCGGCCTGAGCAAGGCCGCGGCTACGGCCGCCCAGGTCCTGCCGCCGCTCAAAGGGGCCCGTGGTGCCGTGGCGATGCTCGAGCACGAGGACAACGTCACCGACATCGGGCCCGCGGTCGAGGCATTCGGCATCCAGCCGATCTCGCTCGACGACCAGATCCGCCGCGCCGCGGCCTAAACGGCCATGTCCGGGGTCAGACCCCGGTCGTGTCCTTTTGAAGACCTTCTTCGCCGAAAGTCCGAGGCGTAAGCCGTACGGACTTTCGGCGATTAACAACCGGGGCGCCCGTGAAGGCGCCCCGGAAGCGGTACATCGCCTGAATTGGCAGGGGCGCTGGGTTGTCCCCCACGCTGGCTAAGGCGATTCCCCGTAGGTCTGGGGACACGCCCCTACCCGCGACTACCTCCACTGCCCGTACTGTCAAAATTCAACGCCGGACCACCTCCTTTCCGTGGTGGTCCGACTATAGCGAGTGACGACTACGGCACCGCAACCTTGACGAGGCCGTCCTCGACGTGAACCTCGAAGGTCTCCACGGGGAGATAGGCCGGAAGAGACAGGGGCCGCCCGGTGCGGACGTCAAAGCGGGAACCGTGGCGCGGGCAGATCGCGACGCCCTCGTCGGGCTCGAAGTCGCCCTCGGCGAGGGGCCCGTCGTCGTGCGAGCAGCGGTCCTCGATCGCGTAGTACTCGCCGTTCAGGTTGTAGACGCCGATGGCGAGCTCGCCGGCGCGCACGATCTTCACCTCGCCCGGCGGAAGCTCCTCCACCGGGCACACGGTCAGGTCGGCCATGACTCAGCTATTTGATCTCGAGTTCCTCGGCGAGGCCCGCCCACTCTTCGGGCAAGGGCGTGCCCTTGCCGCGATGGAGGGCGACCTTGAGGACGCCGAGGCCGAGCAGCGCACACTTAAGGCGGATCGGCGTCAGCGGGATCCCCACCTCTTCGAGCAGCTCCTCGCGGGACATCTCCGCGACCTCCGCGGCCGTGCGGCCCTTGACCATCTCCATGAGCATCGACGTCGCCGCCTGGCTGATCGCGCAGCCCCGGCCGCGGAACTTGACGTCGTCGATCCTGTCGCCGTCGAACGAGATCGAGATGGCCACCTCGTCGCCGCAGAGCGGGTTCATGCCCTCGGCTTCGGCGTCTGCGGGCTCGACCACGCCGTGGCCGCGCGGGTTCTTGTAGTGGTCGAGAATGACCTCGCGATAGAGCTCGTCGGTGCTCATCAGCTGAAGACCTTACGGACTTTCGCAAGACCCTCCACGAGGCGGTCGATCTCCTCGGGCAGCGTGTAGAGGTAGAAGCTCGCGCGGGTCGTCGCGGAGACTCCCAGGCGGTCCATGAGCGGCTGGTTGCAGTGGTGACCGGCGCGGACGGCCACGCCGTCCCGATCGAGGATCTGCGCAACGTCATGCGGGTGCACGCCCTCGACCTCGAAGGAGACGATGCCGACGCGGCGGTCGGCGGGCGGCCCAAAGATTCTCACGCCCGGCACCTCGGCCAAGCGTCCGAGCGCATACTCGGTCAGCTGGCGCTCGTGGTGCTCGATCGCGTCGAGCCCGACCTCGCCGAGGTAGTCGAGCGCCGCGCCGAGGCCGACGGCTTCCGCGATCGGGCCCGTACCCGCCTCGAATTTCGCCGGCAGCTCGTTCCAGGTCGTCCGCTCGAGCGTCACCCTGCGGATCATGTGCCCCCCGAGCTCGAACGGGGCCATCCGCTCGAGCAGCTCGCGGCGCCCCCAGAGAACGCCGATCCCGGTCGGGCCGCACATCTTGTGCCCGGTGAGCCCGACGAAGTCGGCTCCGATCGCCTGCACGTCGATGGGACGATGAGGCGCGGCCTGGGCCGCGTCCACCACGCAGATTGCGCCCTGCTGGTGCGCCCAGGCGGCGAGACGGTCGACGGGGTTGATCGTGCCCAGCGAGTTCGAGACGTACGTGCAGGCGAGGACCTTGATCTGCCCGCGAGCCGCCAGCGAGTCGAGCTCGTCCAGGCGCAGCTCGCCGTTGTCGTCGACCGGGATGGCGGCGAAGTCGGCGCCCGTGCGGCCGGCGATGTACTGCCAGGGAACGAAGTTGGAGTGGTGCTCCATTTCCGTCACCACGACGAGGTCGCCGCGGCCGAGGTTGTCCAGGCCCCAGGCGTAGGCGACAAGGTTGAGAGCGGCGGTGACGTTCCGGGTGAAGATGATCTCGCGCTCCGAGGTCGCGTTCACGAAGGCGCGCACCTTCTCGCGGGCCCCCTCGTAAGCCTCGGTCGACCGTTCGCCGAGGTCGTAGACACCGCGATGGATGTTCGCGTAGGAGGTCTCGTAGAACTCGCGCATCGCATCGAGCATCTGCCGCGGCTTCTGGGAGGACGCCGCCGAGTCGAGGTAGGCGAGCGGGTTCCCGTGGATCGGGTGCTCGAAGATAGGGAAGTCGGCGCGCAGGCGGCGCGCGTCGAGCTTCGGCGCAGTCGTGACTGCCATCAACTCAATGGTACCGAGGGGGCTTCTGAAGCCCTACGCGCGCTCGAGCGCGACGACCTGCCAGATGAGGCCACGGTGTTCTTCGACCTGCTTGAGCCCGCGCCTCTCCGCCGCGCCGATGATCTCGGAGACGGGATGGATGAAGCTGCGGTATTCCCAGCGAAGGAGCCGTGCGACGAGGTTGAGCCCGCCGAAGCCGATCCGGGTGAGGCGGCGCTCGCGCGGAAAGCTCATGGCGAGGTAACGCCCGGCGCGCTCGGCAGCGGCGCCGACGAGCGCCTCGGCGTCCGGGTAGCAGCAGACGACCTTGTGCATGACAACCGCGTCGGCCGCCGGGACCTCGTTCTGCGTTACATCGCCGACGCGGTACTCGGCGCGATCCTCGACGCCCGACTCGCGCCAGAGCTCGCCGGCGGACTCCTCATAGGACGGCGAGAGCTCGTAGTTGACCGCGCGGGCCGCACCCGCCTTGAGCAGCTCGGCCTCGAGCGCCCCTATGCCGCCCCCGATCTCGAGCACGCTGAGGCCCTCCACGCCCCGCCCGCGCAGAAATTCGACGATCTGCCGCGCCGTGTCGTCGAGTCCTTTCCGCCGGTAGCGCTTCAGGTCGCGGCGAGCCGTCTTCTCGCCGAAGAGCTTGTCGTAACCGCGCGGTAGCGAGCAGCAGTCGCCCACTAGCGCGCGAGGATGCGCGCTTCGAGGGCGTTCTGCAGCGCGTTTCGCACGGGCTCGAGCTCGATCCGGTCGAAGATCTCCTGGTAGAAGCCGCGCACGATGAGAA
>JBBDMP010000076.1:0-5529 GCA_040878265.1 Gaiellales bacterium
GGCACGATCCTTCGGCGCCAGCTCGGGGAGCATGAGCGCAGCCTCATGAGGCCGAAACGGATGGACGAGGAGCAAAAGGTCGAGCCGGCCGAAAAGCGGGGCGCGTTCCTCCTGCATCGCCTCCATCGTGCGGACGGAAGACCCGCACAGAAGAACGCGGAGCCTTGTTCTCGCACCGATGCGATCCCAAAGCGCGCGGATCATGCCGGGGAGCTCGGGCGCGACCTTGACCAGCTCCGGAAACTCGTCGATCACCAGGAGCAGAGGCTCGTCCGCGGCAGCGGCGGCCAAGGTCTCGAGCGCGTCCGTCCAGTCGGCGAACGGCCTCTCCTCGAGATCGCGAAGAGCACCTGCAAGCACCGGTGCGCTCAGGCGAGAAAGGAGCCGAAGCTCGTCATCGATCGGGCGACCGGCCGCTGTATAGAAGACCACTCGCCGACCCTGGGCGAACTGCTGGATGAGGGCGGTCTTACCGACGCGGCGGCGCCCCCACACGAGGCCGAGCGTTCCACGCGGCGCAGCCCACCACTCCTCGAGCGCGCGCAATTCGTCTGTCCGGTTCACGAACACGGCATCTCCGTAAGTGACGTCTGACGTAACTTACCTGAGTCGTCAGTTACATGCACCGTCAGTTAGTCGCGTCCAGGGAAGTGATATCGAAGCGATCGACGTCGACGAGGCCGCGGTCGGTGCGGCGGCTCCTGGCTGCCGCACGGGACGCGGGGCTTCCCGATGTCTCCGTTCGCGACTTCCGACGTCGCGTTCACGTCCCTGCCTATCAGTAGCTCGCGAGCGCCACGACGCTCCAGCCCTCCGCGTCTCTCGCCGCGTGATCCAGTCCTGCGGCACACGTCCGCGGCCACATTGGTCCTTAGCTTCTCGGCGAAAGGCCGTGAGGCTTCCAGACTGCAAGTACTAGCGGCGCCATGCCGCGATCAGGTCGTCTGGACCAAGCTGGACGTCAAGACCGTCGGTCGAGAACTCAGAGCGCGAGACGCCCACGCGCCGGGTGTGGCCCCCCGCGCCCGCCGCGCGCGCGCGGTCGTCGACGAGCTCGCCGAAGTCCTCCCTGTTGAAAGGGCTCCTCTCCTTCCACTTGATCGAGCCGACGAAGTCGATGACGTCACTGCGGTTCTCGTCCCGGCCTCCGACGAGGTCTACCTCGACGCTGTTGTCACGCGTCCAGTACCCGCCCACGAAGCGGGCCCCCCCGAACACATCCGCCGGCAGCATCTGCTCGATGGTTTCGCGCACGAGCGGCTCGATCGCGCGGCCACGGTAGTCCTTCCAAGACTGGCGGATGCGCTCGAGGACGACATCACCCCGGCCCCGCTGGATCAACTCGAGGTTCGGGTTGATGTAGCGCAGCCAAAAGCGCAGGTATGAGTCGGCGATGATGTAACGGGGCGGCTTGGCGTTCTGCTTGTTCGAGTACGGCGTCAGCCTGAGGACCACGCCCTTCTCCTGGAGCGCCTCCAGTGAGCGGTTGAGGGAGGTCTGCGGCAGACGCGAGCGCTGTTCGATCGCGCTGTACGCGCGCTCGCCAGCCCCGATCGCCTCGAGTACCTGGCGGGCCTGTAAGTCAGCTGGGAATTCGGCGTTGACGGATCGTTCACCGATCACCGCGAGCGATGTCGTGGGGTCCTCGAGCTCCCGTTCCAGGAACTTCCACATGCTCTCGCCGCGGTGCCAGAGCGCCGCCAGGCGCGGGAAGCCACCGATCATCAAGTATGCGTCCAGCGTGGCGGCCGGTCCCATACCCAACATCTCGCCGATCTCGGCTGGCGATAGCGGTGGCACGATGACCTCGCGGAACCGCCCGTACAGCGGTCGCCCGTACTCGTTCAGCGCCTTCATCATCGAAAGATCTGAGCCGACGAGCAAGAGAAGGACTTTCGACTTCTCGAGCGTCCGGTCCCAGACCTTCTGGACAATCCCCTCGATCTCGGGGAGCGACTCGATTAAGTAGGGAAACTCGTCAATGACGACGATGAGCGGCTGCTGAGGGCTGGTCTCGCGCGCGAGCAGCGTCAGCGCCGCCTCCCACGAACCGAAGGGGCCGGCCTGGGCGATTTCAGCCGCGCTGGTCCCGGAGGCGGCGATCGCCTCAGTGAACAAGTCAAGCTCACGCTCAGCGGTCTGCCGCGAAGCGACGTAGAAAACCGCGGGCACCTCCGTGCGCTGAATGAACTCCTCAACCAGCGTCGATTTCCCCACCTGCCGCCGGCCACGCATCGCAAGCATGCGACCTGGTTTAGCCATACGTCGGCGTGCACGGTTGAGTTCCTCAGCGAGGAGGGCGAGCTGCTCGCTCCGTCCGACGAACTCAGTCATGCGCCTAGGTTAGCAGCCACCATCATCGACACAACCACAGTTGGTGGTACCAGATTTGGTCGTTATGTCGAACTCTCTACTTCTTGCAGTCAAGCTACTACGGAGAAGCGAAAAATCAACGACCGGTGCCAACTAGAAGAAAGGTGAGGCGCAGTACCTTCGCTACGTAGTGAGGCCGACAAGTTCGAACCGATCCACGTCCACGAGGCCGCGGTCGGTGATCTTCAGCTTCGGGATCACGGAGAGCGCGAGGAAGGACAGGATCTGGAACGGGGCGGCGATCTTGCAGCCGAGGTCCTCCGCCGCCTGAACGCACGCGCGCGAGGCCTCGACCACCTCCGCCAGCGGCGCATCGGAAAGCAATCCCGCCACCGGCAGCGGCAGCTCCGCCTGCACGCCGCGGTCGGCGATCACGACCAGCCCACCCCCCATCTCCGCCAGCCGCTGCACGGCCCGCGCCATGTCGCCGTCGTCGACGCCGACGACGACGATGTTGTGCGCGTCGTGGGCGATCGTCGAGGCCAGCGCGCCCCGCTCCAACGTCCTATTCGCGCGAGCCGGCCATCGCGGTGGCGAGCGCATCGACGAGCCGCCTCACGTGTTCGGTCGTGAAGACGAGTGGCGGGCGGATCTTGAGCACGTTGCCGTGCGGGCCCGTCCGGTTGATGAGGACGCCGGCGTCGCGAATGCGGTTCACGACGTCCTCGGCGCGCTCGGGGCTTTCTAGCTCGACCCCAACCAGGAGGCCTCGGCCGCGCACTTCGCCGATCTTGAGGCCGCGCAGCGCCTCCATGAGCTCCTCGCCCACCCGCGCCGCGCTCTCGACGAGCCGCTCGTCCTCGATCACGTCGAAGACGGCAAGTGCCGCCCGCGCGGCGACGGGGTTGCCGCCGAACGTGCTGAAAACCTCCGTGCTCGCCTTGAGCCGGTCGAAGAGCTCCTGCCGCGTGACGAGGGCGGCGACCGGATAGCCGTTTCCCATCGGCTTCCCGAGCGTGACGACGTCCGGCGCGATGCCGTACTGCGCGAACGACCACAGGTGCTCCCCGCTCCGCCCGTGGCCCGCCTGCACCTCATCGGCGACAACGAGACCGGCCGCCTCCCGCGTCGCGCGCGCGACCGCCTGCACCTCGTCCGCGGACGGCGTCCAGATCCCGTCGCTCGTGAAGCCGCAGTCGAGATAGGTGGCGGCCAGGCCGAATCCGCGCGAATCCAACCGCTCCACCGCGCCGGCCAGGTCCACGTCGCGCCCCGAGCCCGGTGGCGCGATCGTCTCCACGTGCTCGGGGCGGTAGCCCTGGGGCCACTCCTCGGGAGAGAAATCCGCGATCGCGGTCGTGACGCCGTGATAGGCGAACTCGGTGACGATCGCCCCCGCGTGCCCGGTAGCGGCGGTCGCGAGCCGCCAGGCGAGGTCGTTCGCCTCGCTCCCCGAGTTGACGAGCATGACGGCGTCGAGCCCCGTCTCGGGCGGCATCGTCGCGATCAGGCGCTCGGCCAGCTCGACGAGCGGCTCGTACAGGTAGCGCGAGTGTGTATTCAGTAGGCGCGTCTGGCGGACGACCGCCTCGGTCACGCGCGGGTGGCAGTGCCCGACCACGGGGACGTTGTTGTAGGCGTCGAGGTACCGCCGGCCGTCCGCCTCGAAGAGCCAGACGCCCTCGCCGCGCAGCACATGAACGGGATTACGGTATGTGAGCCCGGTGAGCGCCGACCCCAGCACGACCGAGCGCCTGCCCACGAGCTCCTCAGTCGGAACCGGCGCCTCCCTCGCCCCCAGCTCGCGCGCGACGGCGTCAAGACCAACCGAGTCGAACTGCTCGAGGAGCGCCCACGAGTCCACGTCCCACGCCTGGATGTACTCCGCGTTCTCTGGATAGCGCTCGACCCGCCAGGCGCTGATCGTGACGAGGGCGGCCAGTCGGGCGGCGACGAAGTCGGCGAGGAGGTCGAGCTCCTCGTCCTCGAGCGGAATCCGTGAGACGTAGCCGTCGATCGCGACGCGCGCGACGCGGAAGACATCGCTCTCGGGGCGACCTCGGAGGAGCGACACGAGGCCGATGGCGAAATCGCCCGCGCGCGCGGTGAAGCTCATGTCGCCGAAGTCGACGATCCCCGCGACGCGGTCGCTCTCGTCGAGGAAGACGTTGTCGAGCGTGAAGTCCCCGTGCGCGACCTGCGCCGGGAGATAGTCCCAACGCGGGAGCACGCGCGCCTCGAAGCGCTCGAGGACGCGCTCGACGATCCCGCGCCGGCCCGCGTCCGGGATGGACGCTGCGAGAGGACGGAGCCGCGGCGCCTGCGCGGGATTCCAAAGGAGGTCGCGCCCCGCCGCGGGGTGGAAGAACCCCCTCAGCGCGAGCGTGAGGCGCGCGTGCGTGGCGGCGAAGGCAGCGACGGCGTCGTCGCCGAGGTCGGCGCCGCCCACCCGCCCCTGCATCCGCTCGAAAAGGCGCACGAAGTGCGGCCCGTCCAGCCCGTCGACGGTGGCCCTCCCCCGCTGGCGTGCGATCGGCAGCTCGGGATCGACCCGTGCGATGTGGACGAGCGCATTCTCCTCCAGGTCGAGGACGGGCGGATCCTCGCCAAAGTTCGAGATCTTGAGGACGCCGCCGCCGCCGCGGCCGTCCTCGATCAAAAACGTCTGGTCGCGCTCGCTGCCGAGGTCGACCGCGTCGCCGCGCAGGTCGAAGAGCGTCGCCGCGATCGTCGCCGCCTCCTCCGCGGAGAAGCGCGGCGGCGAGGCCGCGAGGACGCTAAGAGACTGCCATGGGACCACGACCGGATCCTACGTCGACGGGCCGGTTTGGCCATCTTGCGTAGCACCCCAGCGAGGGTGAGCATGACCTGGTGCTCCGCCGCCGCTCCGAACCCGGTCCCGAGCTGCCGCTCGACCGCGACGAGGTGATCGAGATCTTCTGGGCGCTCGCCAGAATCCAGTCAAACACGCTGAAAATCCTGGCTATCCTGCGAGGGGAGGACGATGAAGAAGAGGAAGAGATTGAGCCCTGAGGAGTGGGCCGCGATCGAGGCCGAGAACGAGGAAGTGGCGCGTCGCCTCGCCAGCCGGATCGCGCGCATCCAGAAGGAGCTCGACGAGAAGCGGCGAGCGGCAGCTGAGCGCCCTGCTCGGCGCCGTCGGCTCCTGGGCTTTCTCTAAGCCTCGAGCGGGACGACCTCGAAGCGGTCGACGTC
>JBBDMP010000077.1:0-1088 GCA_040878265.1 Gaiellales bacterium
CCTTGCCCTCCACCTGCTCGCGCAGGTAGCCCGCCACCTCGACCGAGCTCGGGTAGTCGAACACCAGCGTCGAGGGCAGGCGCAGGCCGGTGGCCTGCGAGAGTCGGTTGCGAAGCTCGACCGCCCCTAACGAGTCAAAGCCGAGCTCTTTGAAGGCGCGTTTGGGATCGACCTGCTCGGGCGAGGCGTGACCGAGCACGGCGGCGACGTGCGTGCGCACCAGCGCCAGCACGGCCTGCTCGCGCTCGGCCTCTGGCAGCTCGGCCAGCTGGCGTGCGAGCTGGCCGGTGTCTTGGGAGCGCCGGGCGGGAGCGCGCACCAGGCCGCGCAAAAGCGCCGGCAGCATGCCCGAGCGCGCCTGAGCACGCAGCGCCGGTGTGTCGAGGCGGGCGGCGACCAGGAAGGGCTCGTCGATCGTGCGCGCTTGGTCGAATAGCTCGAGGCCCTGCTGGTCGGACAGCGGGGCGATGCCAAGGCGCGCCATGCGCGCCAGGTCGGCCTCGCCAAGCTCGCCGGTCATGCCGCTGGCCTTTTGCCATAGCCCCCAGGCGATCGAGTGCGCGGCAAGACCCTGGGCGCGGCGGTGGCGGGCGAGTGAGTCGAGGAAGGCGTTGGCGGCAGCGTAGTTGGCCTGGCCGGGTCCGCCCCAGGTGGCGGCGACCGAGCTGAACAACACGAACGCCTGAAGGTCGAGCCCCTTGGTCAGCTCGTGCAGGTGCCAGGCGGCGTCTAGCTTGGGGGCGAGCACGCGATCGAGGCGCTCGTCGTCGAGCGACTCGATCACGCCGTCGTCTAACACCCCGGCGGTGTGGATCACGGCACCTAGCGGGTGGGCTTTGGTGATCGAGTTCAAAAGGTCTGCGAGCTGGTCGCGCTCGGAGGCATCGCAGGCGGTGATCGTCGCCTTGGCGCCGAGCGCTTTGAGCTCGGCCTTCAGCTCCTTTGCACCTTCGGCCTTCGCTCCCCGGCGGCTGGTCAAAAGCAGGTGCTTGGCGCCTTGGCTGGCCAGGTGGCGGGCGACGAGCGCGCCGAGCGCGCCGGTGCCGCCGGTGACGAGCACGGTGGCGTTGGGGTCAAGCGGTGGTGGC
>JBBDMP010000078.1:0-5398 GCA_040878265.1 Gaiellales bacterium
GACCGTGCCGGGCGGGGTCGTCGCCGAACGGCGAGAGCCCGTACAGGGCGATGCCGCAGCGGACGGCGTCGAAGCGGGCCTCCTGAAAGCGAAGCGCGGCTGCGCTGTTGGCGAGGTGCGCCTGCACACCGGGGAAGGCGACGGCGAGCTCCCGAAAGCGCTCGATCTGCCGCCGTGCGAACGAATCGTCTTCCTCCTCGGCCGTGGCGAGGTGGCTCATGACGCCCACGACCCGGTCACGGGGAAGAGCGAGCGCCTCCTCAGGCGCCATCCCCCAACGGCCCATTCCCGTGTCCACCTTGAGATGGACGGAAAGTCCGTCGGGTAGCTGCGGCCGAGAGAGCGCGACCTCGAGTCGAGCCTCGCGCGCCAGCGCCTCCTCGCCCTCCGCGAGCGGCCCCATGACGAGGATGCGGGTCTGCGGGAATCGGAGGCGAAGGGCGGCGCCCTCCTGGGCCGTGACCACGCAGAGCGCCGAGGCGCCTGCGGCCAAGGCTGCTCCCGCGGCGTCGGCGGCCCCGTGACCGTAGGCGTCGGCCTTGACGACGGCCCAGAGCTCGCTCGGGCCAGCCGTCTCGCGCAGACGCGCGGCGTTCCGCCGCAGCGCGCGCAGGTCGATCTCGACCACCGACCGCCGCATCCCACGGTTCTAACAGACCTCAGGAAAGGGTGAGTGAAAGAGACTCGACGACGTCGGAGGCGATCAGCCCCGCAGCACCGTGCCGCTCAGCGGCGAGGTCGGCGGCCGCGCCTCCCGCCGCTGCGGCCGCCGCGGCGGCCGGCTGGGCCTCCATCCCCTTGGCGAGGAACGCGGCGACGATGCCCGTGAGGACGTCGCCGGTGCCGGCCGACGCGAGGCCGGGATTTCCGAGGTCGGAGACGAGGACGCCGCGACCCGGGGCCGCGACGAGTGTGTCGGCGCCCTTCAGCAGGACGACCGCGCCGACGTCGTCCGCGCCCGATTGCGCGGCGTTCAGCCGGTGCTCGCTCACCCAGCTCGAGTCGCGCCCCAGCAGGCGGGCAAGCTCGCCGGCGTGCGGCGTCAATACAGTCGGCGCGTCCCGCGAGAAGACCCAGTCCAGGTGCCCGCTCAGCGCCCAGAGCCCGTCAGCGTCGAGGACGACCGGCTTGTCGAGCCGATCCAGGAGGTACCCGACCAGGCCGCGCCCGCTGTCCGCCCGCCCAAGCCCCGGTCCGACCGCGACGGCATCGGCGCGCTCTGCCGCCTCGAGGACGGTGTCCGCCGCATCGAGGGTGAGCGAGCCGTCTTTGTCGGCGCACGGCCGCGTGATCACTTCCAGCAGCCGCTGCTCGAACACCACGTTCAGCGACGCGGGCACGCAGGCGGTAACGATGCCGGCCCCTGCCCGAAGGGCGGCCTGGGCAGTCAGCGAGGGCGCGCCGGTCAGTCCGGTCGAGCCACCGACGACGAGCACCGAGCCGGCCGAATACTTGTTGTCCCTCGGGCCGCGCCTCGGGACGAGCTCGAGAATCTCCGAGGTGACCCGGCTATGCCGGGTTTCGGAAGACTGAAGACCGATGTCGGCCACCTCGACCGCGCCTGCGTGGAAGCGGCCGGGCGCGACCGCGAGGCCGACCTTCCGCCCGTGGAGAGTCACTGTGCGCTCCGCCTCGACGGCGGGCCCCGCCACCTCACCCGTGGAGGCGTCCACGCCGGAGGGAACGTCCACAGCGAGGATGGGCGCGTCCGCTCGGTTCATCTGATCGATCGCCCGAGCCGAGTCGGGCCGCGGCTTTCCGCTGAACCCCGTGCCGAAGAGCGCGTCCACGAGCACGCCCCCGGCGCCACCGTCCTCCGTGAAGGGGAGACCCGCATCCTTCACGCGCCGGAGATTCTCGGCTGCATCGCCCGTGAGCTTGTCCTCGGGGACGATGAGGCGGATCTCGACCTCGCGATCCGCCTCGCGGAGCTTCCGTGCAATCACGAGGCCGTCGCCGCCGTTCGACCCGCCCCCGCACCACACCGAGACGAGGCGGGCGTCCGGGTAGTGGCGCAGAACCGCTTCGGCCGCGGCAGCGCCGGCGCGCTCCATCAGCTCGAGCGTCGTGCCCTCGTACGCCTCCTCGGCCGCCCGCATCTCGGCGGCCGTGTACAGCGGCTCACGCCAGGTCAATTTTTTCCCCGCCACCCGCCCCCAACGGGGTCACCACCACACAAACCGCCGCGGCGAGGCCCCGAGAGTGGGTCATGGAGAGATCGATCGCGCCGGCGCCGGCGTCCCGCGCCCACTCCTCGACGCGCCCGGAGAGCCGCACGGCCGGCTTCGGCCGCCCGGCGATCTCGACGTCCTTCCAGGCGAATGCACGCGCGACGCCGAAGCCGAGCGCCTTGCCGACCGCCTCTTTCCCGGCAAAGCGGGCCGCGTAGTGCTGCGCCGGGTTCGGCCGCGACTCGCAGTAGGCGCGCTCCGCCTCCGTGAAGCACCGCTCGCGGAAGGCCTCGTAGCGGCCCAGCGCGCGCGCGACGCGATCGATCTCGATGACGTCGAGCCCGACCCTCATGCGGCGAGGTAGCCCGGAAGGTCCGCGATCGAGTCGAGAACTGCATCCGGCTTCGGTTCGGCCGCTTCTAGCGCCTCCTCGCGGAACTTGCCCGTGCGGACGAGGACCCCCCGCATGCCGACCGCCTTGGCGCCCCCGACATCGGAGACGACGTCGTCCCCGACCATGACGGCCTCGGCCGGTGGGGTGCCCAGGTCGGCGAGGGCGGCCTCGAAGTACGCCGCCGTGGGCTTGCCGACGACCTCGGCCTCGACTCCGGCCGCGTACTCGAGCCCAGCGACGAAGACGCCCGAATCGAGCAGGGGGCCCGCCGAGGTCTGCCACCAGGCGTTCTTGTGCAGAGAGACGAGCCGCGCGCCGTCGCGCAGCTCGCCGAAGGCGCGATTGAGGTTCGTCCACGCGAAGACGCGCTCGGTCTCGGCGGACTCGTCGGCGCCGCCGATGAGAACGGCGTCCGCGTCCGAGTCGACCAGGGTGACGTGCCTCGCGAGGTCGTCGTGAATCGCCTCCATCGTCACCGGGAGGACCCGCAGGCCCTCGAGCAGCTTTCCGGCCGCGACCGCCGTCGTGGCGACCTCGTCCTCCTCGACCTCGATGCCGAGGGCTCGAAGCTCCGCAGCCAGCCGCACTCGGGCCCGCGTCGTGTTGTTGGTGACGAACCGGAGCCGGTGGCCCGCCCCTCGCAGCGCCCCGACAGCCTCGGCCGCGCCGGGGATCGCTTCCCCGGAGACATGCAGGACACCATCGATGTCGAGCAGAATCGCGGTCATCGACGGAGACTCTATTCGCGTCACCCGCGCGCTCGCGATCCCTCTCAGCGAGGTGCAGCTGCGCTTCTCGCGCTCGAGCGGACCGGGCGGCCAGCACGCTCAGAAGACCGAGACACGGGTCGAAGCGGTCTTCGACGTCGAGGCCTCGTCAACGCTGAGCGAGGCGCAGAAGAGGCGAATCGTCGAACGCCTCGGATCTGTGGTCCGCGCCGTCTCCCAGGACGAGCGGAGCCAATCGCGGAACCGCGAGCTGGCGCTCGAGCGCCTGGCGAAGGAGCTCGCTCGAGGACTGGCACGCCCCCGGCGGCGCCGTCCCACGTCGCCTTCGCGGGCCGCCGAGGAGCGGCGGCTTTCGGAGAAGAAGCTTCGCGGCCAGACGAAACGGCTTCGTCGTCCTCCCGCGGACGACTGAATCCGCTTCGTCCAGAGCCCCGTATGGCCTAGCATCTCAACGCACGTGAGACCGCAGCGAGTCATCTGGCTCATCTGCGTCCCGCTCACAGCCGTCGGCGGGTACGCGACGCACGTCGCCGCTCAGATGGTTCCCGTCCACGCGCACAATGCCTCCCACCACTCGGCCAGATACGTCGAACTGAGCCACCTGCCGCTCTGCTTGACGGTCTGCGCGACGGTCGGGCTCGTGGCCCTGGCCTTGATGTCTGCGCGGGGCCCCGCGGCGCGATCCCCGCTGTGGCTCTTTGCGCTCGTGCCGCCGGTCGGGTTCATCGCTCAGGAACAGGCCGTGAGCTTCTTCGCCGACGGACGGCCCGCGGTCGGCCTATCGCTTCTCGTGGGGCTCTCGCTCCAGATCCCGTTCGCGCTCGCGGCCTACGTGGCCGCGCGTGCCGTGCTCGGCCTCGCTGCGGCGGTCGTCCGCTCGCTGCGCGCGCGCCCGGCCGTCATCGTGCGCGCGCCCGCTTTCCTCCTCGAGCCGCTCGCGGCTTCGTGGCCCCAGCCCCCGGCCTTCGTGCTCGGACACGGGCAGCGCGCTCCTCCAGCGTTCAGCTGAGCCCGTAACCCGAGCCAAGGAGGAGAGGGAATGGCCCGCCTGAGGGCTACAGCCAGGCGGTGCCGGCCGGTTCTCGTGGCCACGTTGATCGCGCTGGCCACGGCCCAGGCGGCTTCCGCCCACTCGGTGCTTATTGCCACCGAGCCCGCGAACGACTCGATTCTCGAGACGGCACCGGAGCACGTCCTGCTCCGGTTCGACGAGGGGGTCGAGTCCGCCCTCGGCTCCATCCGCGTCTTCAACGGGGATGGAGAGCGGGTCGACGCGGAGACGATCTCGAAGCCCCGGTTCAACGAGGTCACCGTCGAGTTGGACTCGGACCTGCCTCGGGGGACCTACACGGTCGCCTGGCGGGTCATCTCTGCGGACTCGGATCCGATCAACGGCGCTTTCGTCTTCCACGTCGAGGCCCCAGGGTCGCAACCAAGCGGCATCGCGGTGCAGGTCCTCGAGGACACGCCGGTGGTCGTCTCGGGGCTCTACACGGCCGGCCGCTTCTTCGACTTCGCCCTCCTCCTGCTCTGCGCGGGCGGCGTGGCATCGCTCGTCCTCGCGCTCGGCTCGGCTGCGCGGGAGCTCCGCTCCAGGCTTTACGGCCTGCTGGGAGTGCTCGCGACGGCACTCGCGGCCGTCGCGCTGATCGGCCTCCCTCTCCAGGGTGCTGCCGCCAGCGGCTTCAGCCTCGTGGACGCATTCAGCTGGGACGTCGTCTCGGCGGTCGCGGACACGCGCTACGGCGAGGCCTCGCTAATCCGTGCCTCGCTGGCCGCAACGCTGGCCCTCGTCGCGCTGGCCCTTCGAAGCAGCGAAGGAAGAGGCGAGTTGCCGCTGACCGCGCTCGCGGTCGTTCTCGTCGCGGGCATGATCGTTACGCCTTCCGCGTCCGGGCACGCCAGCGTGAGCGGGCCTCTTTCGTTCGTGGCGGACATCGCCCATATTCAGGCGGCCGCTGCTTGGACCGGGGGGCTCGCGTTCCTCGTCCTCGGGCTTGTGCTCGCGGGCGACGATCGCTGGCCACTTGCCACCCGCTGCGTGCCCCGGTTCTCGAACATGGCGATGGTCTCGGTGGGAGTGCTGATCATCGCCGGGACGATCA
>JBBDMP010000079.1:0-5252 GCA_040878265.1 Gaiellales bacterium
CCGAGGACGTTCTTCGCCTCGCGGCAGACCGTGTCGTCGCCGGCGACGAAGGCGACGGGGACGCCGAAGTGGCCGCAGAGGAGTGCGTTCAGTCTCGTCTCGCCCGTCGGCTCCCCGTTGATGAGCATGTTGTGGACTTCCTTGCCGAGGAGCGTGTGGGCGAGCACGCCCTGCTCGGTGCCGGAGCAGGAGTGGTAGCCGACGAAGACCGCGGCGTCGACGCTCTCGTCGATGCCCTGCATCATGCACATCGGCTTGTGAAAGCCCTTGATCACGCGCGCGCGCGGGTCCATCTGCTCGATGAGCAGGTTCCGCATGATCCAGTGCGAGTCGTTCACGACGACCTCGGTCGCGCCCGCGTCGAACGCCCCGAGGACCGCCGCGTTCGCGTCGCCGGTCATGAAGATCCGGCCGCGCTGGTAGTCGGAGCCCTCCGGGAGGACGTCCTCCGGGTCGGTCACGGCCGTGACGCCTTCCATGTCGACCGAGATGAAGACCTTCATGCGCGCTCTCCTTTCGCTGTCTCAGGGGCTGAGCCGGAATCCACCGTGAGCCGGAAGCGCTCGCCCAGACGGTCTGCGAGCCCGTCTCCGACCAGGCTGAGGGCGATCCCGACGACGACGATGACGATGCCCGGGAGGGTCGTGATCCACCAGGCGTTGAGCAGGAAGTTCTGTCCCTCGGCGACCATCGCGCCCCACTCGGGCGTCGGGGGCCGCACGCCGAGGCCGAGGAACGAGAGCGAGGCGACGAGGAGGATGTTGAGGACGAAGTCCGCCATCGAGAAGACGAGGTTGGGGCGGAGCAGGTTCGGGATCGCGTGGCGGAAGATGATCCGCCGGCGCGAGAAGCCCAGCGCCTCTCCCGCGAGCATGAACTGCTGCTCTCGTAGGACGAGCATCTCCGCCCGCGTCAGGCGCGCGTACATCGCCCAGGCGACGGCGAGGACGGCGATGTAGATGCCCTTCACGCCCGGCCCGACGACGGCGAGGATCGCGATCACGAGGACGAGGAACGGAAACGCGATGACGACATCGACCAGCCGCATGATCACGGAGTCGACCCAGCCGCCGAAGTAGCCGGCCACGGCCCCGAGGATGACGCCGTAGACAAGCGGCACGTACGTCGTGATGAAGCCGATCTGGAGGTCGACCCGCGCGGCGTAGACCACCCTCGAGAAGATGTCGCGCCCGAGGTTGTCGGTTCCCATGATGTGGTCGGCAGAGGGCGGCTGGAACGCGTTCGCGAGGTCCTGGGCGTTGGGTGGGTGAGGAGCGATCAACGGCGCGAAGATCGCGACGACGGCGACGAGGCCGAGGATCCCGGCTCCCACGTAGAGAGTCGCGTTCGCCCAGCGCCGCTCGCTGACCGCACGCCTCCGCAGCCGCGCGGCCGAGGTGAGGATGGCCTCCTGCCGGGTCGCCATCAGCTGAGCCGGACCCGCGGGTCGACAAGCGAGTACGCGAGGTCGGAGAGCAGGTTGATGGCGATGACGAGGAGGCCGAAGACGAGCGTCAGCGCCTGAATCGTCGGAAAGTCGCGCGTGTAGATGGACTCGACGAGCAGGTGGCCGAGGCCGGGGATGTCGAACACCCTCTCGATCACGACCGCGCTCGAGATGAGCCAGCCGAGGTTCACCGCGAGCACCGTGATCGTGGAGATGAGGGAGTTGCGGAGGGCGTGCTTCATGACCACCCTGGCTTCCGACAGCCCCCGCGCCCTCGCGGCCTCGATGTACTCGGCGGAGAAGACCTCGACGAGGCTCGAGCGCAGCGAGCGGATGAGCATGGCCGCCAGGAAGAGCCCGATCGTGAGCGCGGGGAGGGTCAGGTGGTGCGCGATGTCGAGAAACCCGCTTCCGTAGCCGGCAACGGGGAATGCGCCGAGCTTGAGGGACAGGTTGCGGATGAGGATGAGCCCGAGCCAGAACGCTGGCATGGCGAACGCGACGAGCGTCAGCAGTCGGATGACGTGATCGGTGATCCGATTCCGCCGCAGCGCCGAAGCGATCCCGAGCGGGACCGCCACGACGACGGCGATCAGCGTCGCGTAGGCGAGGAGGAAGACGCTTGGCCCGAGGCGCTCGCCCACGACCGAGGAGACCGGGCGCCGCAGGATGATCGACTCGCCGAGGTCCCCCTGCGGGATGCCGACGACGAAGTCGACGTACTGCTCAGGAAGCGGCCGGTCGATCCCGAGCTGGCGCTCGACCTCGTCGATGCGTTCCTGCGACGCCTTGCCGCCGAGCATGATCCTGATCGGATCGCCCGGCACCGCATGGATCAGCACGAACGCAGCAAGCGTGATCCCGATGATCACGGGCAGCGTGTGGATCAGCCGAAGCCCGAGAAACCGGAGCATGTCGCGCTATGCGTCCAGCCAGACGTCCTCCAGCCGCCACCACGCCGTCTTCACCGTCTTGAAGTCCCGGACGTGACTGCGCAGCGCCGCCCGTGCCGGCGTGAAGAAGAGCGCCACTTCGACGGCGTCGTCCATCACGAGCTGCTGCAGCTCTCCGAAGGCCTGCTCTCTTGCTGCCTCGTCCCCGCGCCCGGCCTCGTTCACGAGCTCGGTCGCGCGCGGGCTGTTGTAGTTGGTGAAGAACGACTTCGTTCCGCTCGCCGCGCTGAAGTCGAACTGGATGGCGGCGAGTTCGTCCGGCCCGGTGACGTCGCTCGTGATGTACCAGTTGCCCCCGGCGATGTAGTTGAAGCTGGAGAAGTTCGTGTACGCGGTCCCGATGTCGAGGTTCTCGATCTGCACGTCGACTCCGATTCCCGCGTACGACTCTCTCATGATCTGGGCGATCTGCTGGATGATCACGTCGCCGGTCGGGATCACGATCGGGAGCGTGAATCCGTCCGGGACCTTCGATTCCGCGATCAGCGACTGCGCCCGTTCGGGGTCGTACTCGTAGGCGGGAACGTCTTCCCGCCAGTACTTCATCTTCGGCATCATGTGGTTCGCGATCTCGACCTTGTCGAAGAAGATGCTCTTGAGCATTGCCTCCTTGTCGGTCGCGTAGTTCAGCGCCTGCCGAACCTTGACGTCGTCGAGCGGCGCCTCGGCGTGGTTCAGCCACATGCCGTCGAAGCGGAAGAGCTCCTCGATCTGTACGTCGATCTCGTCCTGCGCGTCGAGCTGGTCGATCTGCGCGTAGGGGATCGCGACCGCCGCGTCGACCTCGCCGCCCTGCACCCTGAGGATGCGGGTGTTGTCGTCCGTGACGTACGGGATGAGGACCTCGTCGACGTGCGGCCGGTCGGGCTTCCAGTACTCGTCGTGCTTGGCGAGAAGAACCTGTCGGCCCTTGGAGAACTCCATGAGCTTGAACGGACCGGTGCCGATCGGGTTCTGCGCGAACGCCTCGGCGTCGGCCTCGACGGCCGCCTTCGGCACGATCGAGGCGGGGAAGACGTTGAGGTTGTCCAGCAGCGGAGTGAAGGGCTCCTTCAGGGTGATCACGACAGTGGCGTCGTCGGGTGCTGTCACGCCTTCGACAGCGCCGAAGAGGAACGAGTAACCGGATCCCTTGGGGTCGAACACCCGCTCGAGCGAGAAGACGACGTCGTCGATGGTCATCGGGCTCCCGTCGTGGAACTTGACGCCCTGCTTGATGACGAACGTGTAGACGGTGCCGTCGTCCGAGACCTCCCAGCTCTCGGCGATCGAAGGGGCGACTCCGCTCGAGTCCTCGTTCACGGTCGTGAGCTGGTCGAAGATCTGGTAGATGACCCAGATCGAGCCGTTGTCCGACGGGATGACCGGGTCGAGCGAGAGCGGCTCCTCGTTCCGGGCCATGCTGAAGCGGCCGCCCTTCTTGATCTCACCCGCGGGCGTCGTCGTCGTCCCGGCTTCGCCGCCGCCGTCGTCTCCGCCCCCGCAGGCGGCGAGCCAGGCGGGAAGCGACAGCAGCGCTCCGCCTGCGCCAAAGCGCCTGAGCGCCTGCTTGCGGGTGATCTCCTGCTTGACGAACTTCTCGATCGCCTCGAAGTCCCGAGGGTCTATGTCGGGGGGCCGCTTGCTCATCAGGTCTCCTTTCGCATTTCGGACTACCAGGGAGGTGTCGCGGCGCCGAGCACGGCGGCCATGCCGACGCTCGAAGCGTTTCGATAGGCGTGGGGGGTCTCGGTCCTGAAGCGGACGAGGTCACCCTGGGACAGGCGGTGCACCTCGTCGCCGAAGAGCAGCTCGATCTCGCCGAAGAGCACGTATGCGAACTCCTCCCCGGGGTGGGCGATCTTGTCGTCCTCGAAGGTTCCGCCCGGCTCGAACGAGAGCAGACAGGCCTGGAGGGCATGTCCTTGCGGCCGGCCGAGAAGCTGGTAGAGGACGCCCTTGCCGCGTCGCACCGCGGGCACGGCTCCGGGCGCGTCACGGATCACCTCAACCGACCCATCGGAGCTGCCGAGGCCGTCGGGCTCGGCGAGAAGGTCGGTGAGGCGGAGCCCGAAATGGTCGGCGACCCGCTGGAGCCGGCGGAGCGAGATACCGCCGCGACTGTTCTCGATGTCCGAAAGGGATGACGCCGAGATCCCCATGGTCCGTGCCTGCTCGCGCAGCGTCCGCCCGTGCTGCGCGCGAAGGCGCCGGACCCGCTGGCCGACTATCGCGGCTGTCTTGTCGCTCGTCTGTTCCGTCGTGCCACCCCGAACAGATGGGCCGTGACCGTTCGGATTGCGCGAACATAAGGAGCGGCGCGGCGCATGTCAAGGCTGCCGAGTGTTTGACCAGGCCCCCACAGCGGTGAAGATCGGAATGTGAGCCTTCGCGGCCAGCCGATCGAGCAGACCGTCGTCTTGCCCGACGGACGCGCGGTCGCCATCTGGATCGGCGTCCCGAACGACTCCTACATCCGCCACCGCGATATCGAGACGGTCACTGTCGAGCTCCGCAATGGAGACGCGGTGCTGGCGACGGTGAACTCCGTGTTGGAGCCGCGCCAGAGGAGCGAGGCGCGGGCGCTCGCGCAGGAGCTTGCGGCCGGTCTCGGGTCGGGCGAGCTCGAGCCGACCGCCGGCGCGATCGAGCCGCTCACCGACCGGGTTCCGACGCCGGGCGTGTAGAACCTGCGGGGGTGCGGGCCCCCAAACCACTGCTGCAGGGCCTCGAGCGCGTCGGCGTCCTCGCGCCCGCTTACCGCTTGTACGAGCGCGCGCGAGCCCTGCGGGGCCGAAACGGCCGAGCGGAGAGCGAGGGACTACCGCTTCCGCCAGCGAGGCTTCGCCTCGTCGTCGGGGGCACGACCGACG
>JBBDMP010000080.1:0-5223 GCA_040878265.1 Gaiellales bacterium
CCGATCGCCGGGTTCATGGGTCACGTCGAGCGCGACAAGAAACATGCGATGGCGGTCGGGATGCTCGACCACTCGGCGGGTATCGCCAAGGTGGCGGGCGCTGAGCCGGTCGTCTTTCACCCGGGCTTCCTGCTTGGCCGGACTCGCCGACGCGCGCTGACTCAGGTAGTCGAGCAGCTCGCCGAGCTCCGGGCTCGGCTGGAGGCGAAGGATCGCGCCGTCCCGTTCGGCGTCGAGGTCATGGGCCGGGTGCGCGAGCTCGGGAGCCTCGAGGACGTCCTCTACATCTCGACGCGGCTGCCCTGGGTGCGGCCGGTGATCGACTTCGCGCATCTCCACGCCGTCACCGACGGCGGCTTTACGACGACCAAGGCATTTCGCGGGGTCCTCTCGGCCGTGAACATGGTTCTTCCTCGGGGCGCGCCGTTCCACGTGCATTTCTCCGACATCGCCTTCGCGAATCGGAACGAGACGAAGCACCTGCCCTACGGCGAGGGCACGTTACGCGCGGAGCCACTGAGCGGCGCGCTCGCGCGCTTCAACCGCCCAGCGACCGTGATCAGCGAGTCGCCGGACGAGGCGAGCCACCAGGCGATCAAGGCGATCCTGCTGGGCTCGCGCGTCTAGAACATGGCCAAGCTGATCTACTCGGCGATCACATCACTCGACGGCTACGTGGCGGACGAGGACGGCAACTTCGACTGGGCTGCGCCGGACGAGGAGGTGCACAGCTTCGCCAACGACCTCGAGCGGCCGGTCGGCACCTACCTCTACGGGGCGGATATACGAGGTGATGGTCTACTGGGAGACAGCGCACACCCTCGCCCATCAGCCGCCCTTCATGCAGGAATATGCGGAGATATGGCGGGCGGCCGACAAGGTTGTGTACTCCAAGACGCTGGAATCGGTTTCCAGCGCCAGGACGCGGATCGAACGAGACTTCGACCCTGAAGCGGTCCGGCAGATGAAAGCGTCAGCGGGACGTGACATCACCGTGGGCGGTCCCGAGCTCGCCGCCCAGGCGATCAAGGCCGGGCTGGTCGACGAGTACCACTTGTTCCTCACGCCCGTGGTGGTGGGAGGCGGCAACCAGTCCCTCCCCAACGATGTCCGCTTGGAGCTCGAACTGCTGGACGAACGCCGTTTCGGCAACGGGGTGGTTCATCTCCACTACCGCACCAGAACGTGAAGCGCCCTGGGCTACTCGCCCCAGAACCGCGTTCAGCCTTAGCGAGCGAGCCGGAGCGGGTCCTCGCGGTCGCTGACCGCGATCGTCCGCTCCTCGCCGCCGTTCCGCCACGCGCCGCCGAGCTTAGCGTCCAGCTTCGCCTCGAGCTCGCCGGTGGCGGCCATCTCCTGCACGATGTCGGCGCCGCCGACCAGCTCGCCGCCCACGAAAACCTGGGGGATCGTCGGCCAGCTCGAGAGCGCGGAGAGCTCCTGGCGGATTCGGGGGACGGGGAGAACATCGACGGCGGCGAACGATGCCCCCACGGAGCGAAGAGCATCCATCGCGCGCTGGGAGTTCCCGCACATCACCTGCTCGGGTGTCCCCTTCACGAAGGCGACGACGGGCTCGGTCTCGATGACGTCTTTGATCTTCTGCTGGAGGTCGCTCATCCGTCTCCTCTGGTCGTGATCCGAAGCTCGTGGATGGTGCCGTCGGCCAGCGGCTCCGCCAGGGCGTCATAGACGAGACGATGCTGGTCGACGCGTGAGAGGTCGGCGAAGCGTGGAGCAACGACGGTGACGTGGAAGTGGTCGCCCGTGCCAGTGCGGTCGACGACGCCGAGCTCGCGAGCATCGGGAAAAGCCCGACGAAGGAGCGCTTCCAGCTTCTCTGCCACGAATCCGACGATACCAGCCGCTAACCTCAGTGCCGTGAGGCGTGCAGCGCTCGGGGCCCTCGTCGCCTCCCTCGTGCTCGTCGCGGCGCAGCCGGCGGCGGCCGACCACGCTGTGTCGGGCACGCGGGCGAAGGCCTTCGTCCGGCAGATCGCCGCGCTCGGCCCACGCACGGCGGGCTCGCTCAACGAGCGCCGCGTCGGCCGCCTCGTGCGCGAGCAGCTGACGAGCTTCGGCTACACGGTCGAGGTGCAGACGTTCCGGTTGCCGAACGGGCGGCTGTCGCGGAACGTCGTCGGCCGAGGGCCCGGGCCTGTTCGGGTGATCGTCGTCGGGCACATGGACGGCGTGCACCACACGGTCGCGGCGAACGACAACGGCTCGGGAGTCGCGACGATGCTCGAGGTGGCGCGTTCCCTCCACGCCGAGCCAGGCGTGCTCGTCGCCGCGCTGGGCGCGGAAGAGCGAATGGTCACCGGCTCCAACTTCCATCTCGGCTCCCTCAGGCTCGTGCGCAGCATCCCCCGGGCCCAGCGGGACAACGTCGTGCTCGCCCTCTCGGTCGACATGGTCGGCGTCGGCCCGACCTTCAACGTTCGCGGTCTCGAGACGTCCCCGAACCGCTCTGCACGCCGGCTGCTCGCCGCCGCCCGGTCGCTGGGCATATGGGCCACGTACCTGCGCGACACGGGCCAGTCCGACCACGACGATCTCACGCGAGGCGGCGTGCCGGCGGCCTGGGTCGAGTGGCGCTGGGATCCGTGCTGGCACCTGCCGTGCGACCGTCCGCACCGCCTCGACCGCGTCAAGCTGCGCAAGGCGGCGCTGGTCGTGCTCGCGGCCGCTAGGGGCGCGCTAGCGCCGAACTAATCGACGTGTACGTCGACGCCTAGGAGTACCAGGGGCCACAGGAGAACCGCCAGGATCGCGGAGATGATGGGCTTCAGCCGGTCGAGGTTCTCGAAGTAGTCCTTCGAGACCGCGACGATGATGCCGATGATGACGTAGACGATGGCGATCGGGCTGACGCGCATGCGCACACCGCAATCCTTTCCCAAGTTCTGGAAGTTCTAACGCGCTTTCTGCCGGCCGCTAGGACGTGAGCTCAACGCGCTCGATGACGACGTCGGCCCGCGGCTTGTCGTCGGGTCCGAGTTCGACTCCGGAAATCTCGTCGACGGCCTCAATGCCGCCGGAAACGCGGCCGAAGACGGTGTGCTTTCCATCCAGCCACGGGCACGCTTCGGCGGTCACGATGAAGAACTGGCTCCCGTTCGTGTCCGGCCCCGCATTCGCCATCGCGAGGGCGCCGCGAGCGACAGGGTGGGGATTGATCTCGTCCTCGAACGTGTAGCCGGGCCCACCGGTCCCGGTGCCGGTCGGATCGCCGCCCTGGATCATGAAGTCCGGAATCACGCGGTGAAAGACGACGCCGTCGTAGAAGCCCTCGCCGGCGAGCTTGACGAAGTTCGCGACCGTCTTGGGGGCGTCCTCGTCGAACAACTCCAGCTCGATCGGGCCGTGATTCGTGTGCAGGGTCGCAGAGGGCACGGAGAGAGCGGACGGCGGGACTCGAACCCGTGACCCTTGGCTTGGGAAGCCAATGCTCTACCAACTGAGCTACGTCCGCGCGAGGCCAAGGATAGCGCGGCATCCCCCTTCCGGGGATAGCGTGAACGCCCGTTCGGGGCGACGATTCGGAGCAAAGCGACTGCGGCGGAAATGCGGCCCGCCCAAGGAGTGATCAGCGTGAGAAAACCCCTCTCTCTACGCCGCCAAGAAGGCCAGACGATGGCCGAGTACAGCGTCATCCTCGCCGTGATCACGCCCGTGATCGTCCTCGCCATCGCGCTCATGGCCACGGGCGTCGCCGACAACTTGATGGACGTCGTCGGCTTCCTCGCCGGCTAGTCAGCCCCCTCTCTAGAGCCGGGTTCGCGGCACCCGGTATGCGGGATACTTAGGGTGGACCAAGGAGGGGACGCATGGCAACGACCAGCCACGATTTGGAGACGACGGCTCGCGAGATCGTCGCGCCGGGGAAGGGAATCCTCGCCGCCGACGAGAGCGACGGAACGATCAAGAAGCGCTTCGACTCGATCGACGTCGAGTCGACCGAGGACAACCGCCGCGCGTACCGCGAGATGCTCTTCACGACGCCGGGAATCGGCGACTACATCAGCGGCGTCATCCTCTTCGACGAGACCATTCGCCAGTCGTCTTCGGACGGCACGCCGTTTCCAGAGCTGCTCCGGGCGGCGGGCGTGATTCCAGGCATCAAGGTGGACAAGGGCGCGAAACCGCTGGCCGGCTCGCCGGGCGAGACGGTGACGGAAGGGCTCGACGGGCTCCGCGAACGACTGGAGGAGTACCGCGAGCTCGGCGCGCGCTTCACGAAGTGGCGGGCGGTCATCGAGATCGGCGACGGGCTTCCGACCGACTACTGCATCCACGTGAACGCGCACGCGCTCGGCCGCTACGCAGCGCTCTCGCAGGAGGCCGGCCTCGTGCCGATCGTCGAGCCGGAGGTGCTCATGGACGGCGACCACACGATCGAGCGCTGCTACGACGTGACCGTCCGCACGCTCCACGCCGTCTACCACGAGCTGCACCTGCAGGGGGTCCAGCTCGAAGGGACGCTGCTGAAGCCGAACATGGTCCTCTCCGGCAAGGGCGCCCCGGAACAGGCGAGCGTCGAGGAGGTGGCCGAGCAGACCGTGCGGGCTCTCCGCGAGACCGTGCCGCCGGCCGTCCCGGGGATCGTCTTCCTCTCCGGCGGGCAGAGCGACGAGCTCGCCACAGCCCACCTGAACGCGATGAACGCAATGGGAGAGCACCCGTGGCAGCTGTCGTTCTCCTATGGCCGGGCGCTCCAGGCGCCCCCGCTCAAGGCCTGGCGGGGAGACCCCGCGAACGTGCCCGCCGGCCAGGAGGCATTCGCGCACCGCGCGAAGATGAACGGCCTGGCCCGCTCCGGCGAGTACAGCGACAAGCTCGAGAAGGAATTCGCCGGAGTCGCCTAGCGGTATTCGCGGCCCGAGAGCTTCGAGAGTTTCTCCAGCACGTGGTAGGCCTCGACGCGGCGCACCGTGCCCGAGCGTGAGCGCATGACGATCGAGTCGGTCACGGCGCCGTCGCGCGTGAAGCGGACTCCACGGAGGAGCGCGCCGTCGGTGACGCCGGTGGCCGCCACGAACACGTTGTCGCTCCCGACGAGGTCGTCGGTCGAGAGCACGCGGTCCGGCTCGTAGCCGGCCTCGACGAGCTTCCGCCGCTCCTCGTCGTCACGCGGCCACAAACGCCCCTGCACTGCGCCGCCGAGACACTTGACCGCGGCCGCCGCGATCACGCCCTCGGGCGTTCCGCCGATCCCCATCA
>JBBDMP010000081.1:0-5215 GCA_040878265.1 Gaiellales bacterium
GCCACACCGCGGTCGTCACGGGCGCGTCGAGCGGCATCGGCGCGGCGACTGCGCGTGCGCTCGCGACTGAGGGGGCACGCCTAGCCCTCGGCGCGCGGCGCGTCGAGCGGCTCGAGGAGCTGGTCGCGGAACTCGGAGGCGATCACTTCTTCGCGCCGCTGGACGTAACCGATCCTGCCAGCTGCCAGGAGTTTGTTGCCCAGGCGGCCGTTCGCCTCGGCCGGCTGGACAAGCTCGTAAACAACGCCGGGTTGGCGCTCGGGCGCTCCTCGATCGCGGAAGGAAGCGACGAAGACGACGCGCTCATGTGGGATACGAACGTCGCCGGGTTGCTCCGCGTGACCCGGCTCGTCCTCCCGCATATGGAGGACGGGCGCGGCCACGTCGTCAACCTCGGGTCGTGGGCGGGACGGGAAGCATACGTGAACGGCGGCATGTACGTCGGCTCGAAGTACGCCGTGCGGGCGCTCACCTACGTTCTCCGTAAGGAGCTCGTCGGACGCATCCGCGTGAGCACCGTCGATCCCGGCATGGTTGGCGACACCGAGTTCTCCGACGTCCGCTTCCGGGGTGACGCCGAGCGCAAGGCGTCCGTTTACCAGGGTGTCGACTATCTCACCCCGACCGACGTGGCTGATTGCATTCTCTGGGTGCTGACCCGGCCGGCGTACATGAACGTCGACGAGATCGTCATCAAACCGCTCCAGCAAGCGAGCCAGGACCAGATCGTCCGAACTAGCTAACTCTTGGCGCTGACCATTCTCGAGGGGTCGACCTTCTGTCTCTCGGACGACCGGGGGGACATCGTCGACCCGACGATGGGTTTCTTCACCCACGACACGCGCTTCCTCTCGCGTTGGCTGCTGACCGTGAACGGGACGCGGCCGCTGCTCCTTTCGTCCAACCGAGTCGACTACTTCTCGGCCGCCTTCTACTTGCGGAACCCGGTCGTCGGGGGGCTCGGCTACGACGAGGTCTCCATTCGTCGCGACCGCTTCGTCGGGGACGGCATGCAGGAGCATCTCGTCGTTCAGAACCACGCGCCGCGGCCGGTCGAGTTGGAGCTCGCACTCGAGCTCGGCTCCGACTTCGCGGACATCTTCGCGGTCAAGTCATATGACTTCACGCTCGGCGACCCGGAGCACCCGGCGCCGCTGCCCGACCTCGTACAGCCCACCTACGAGCAAGACGAGAACCAGTTCGTGCTCCTGGACGGTTCCGGCTGCCTCACCCAGGTCGTGCTCTCGCAGCCCGGCGAGGTCGAGGGGGGGCTCGTCCGCTACCGCATCGCGCTCGGCCCGCGCGAGAGCTGGCAGCTTCGCGCCGACGTCGTCCCCTCCCTGGACGGCGAGCGCACGACGGCGCGCCGCGTCCAGCGGGAGTTCGGAGACGAGCTCGCCCGCGTCCGCGCCTCGCTCAACGCGTGGAACCTGAGCGTGCCGCAGATCCGCGCATCGTGGGACCAGCTCGGGAATGCGTTCGGGCGCTCGATCGCCGACATCGCTTCGCTCCGCATGGGCGAGGACGAGCATCTACCGGGCAACCTCCCGGCCGCGGGGATGCCGTGGTTCATGACCGTCTTCGGCCGGGACACGATTATCACCTCGCTGCAGACGCTCCTCTTCGGTGCCGAGCTGGCGGGGAACGCGCTTAGGGAGCTCGCGGAGCTGCAGGCGCGGGAGGACGACCCGGAGATCGACGCAGAGCCTGGCAAGATCGTCCACGAGGTGCGACACGGCAAGGGGGCGGAGGCCTGGTTCCCGCGCTACTACGGGACGATCGACGCGACGCCTCTCTACATCGTCCTCCTCTCCGAGGTCTGGCGCTGGACGGACGACGCCGCGCTCGTGCGCGAGCTTCGCGAGCCCGCGCTGCGAGCGCTCGAGTGGATCGATCGCTACGGCGACCTCGACGGGGACGGTTTCATCGAGTACCGGAGTCGCTCGTCCCGCGGCCTGCGCAACCAGTCCTGGAAGGACTCGACGGATTCCCAACTCTTCGCGGACGGCTCGCGCGCCGAGCCGCCCATCGCCCCCTGCGAGGCGCAGGGCTACGTCTACGACGCGAAGCGGCGCGCGGCGGAGCTCTGCCGTGAGGTCTGGCGAGAGCGGGAGCTGGCGGCCCGATTCGACGAGGAAGCAGACGCTCTCCGGCAACGCTTCGACGAGGCCTTCTGGTGTGAGAAGCGCGGCGGCTACTACGCGCTCGCTCTCGACGGCGAGAAGCGGCAGGTCGACTCGCTCACGTCGAACATCGGCCACCTCCTGTGGAGCGGGATCGTGCCGCCTGAGCGCGCCGACGCGATCGTCGACCAGCTGATGGGCGAGGATCTCTGGTCGGGCTGGGGCGTCCGCACGATGTCGGCCGCGGACGCGGGCTACAACCCGCTCTCGTACCACAACGGCACCGTCTGGCCGCACGACAACTCCCTGATCGCGTGGGGGCTCGTCCGCTACGGGCGCTGGGCCGAGGCGCAGCGGATCATCCGCCGAATGCTGAACGCCGCCGGCCACTTCGAGTTCCAGCTGCCCGAGGTGTTCGCCGGCTTCCCGCGCAGCGAGACGCCGTTCCCGATCGCCTATCCGACAGCGACCCGCCCGCAGGCCTGGGCTGCTGGCGCGCCCGTGCTCTTGATCCAGCTCCTGCTCGGCCTGCAGCCGGATCCCAAGCGGCACGTGCTCGAGTCCGTCGCACCGCTGGAATTGCCCTCCTGGGCCGGGTCGCTCAGACTGTCGGGCGTGCCCGCCTTCGACCGCAGCTGGGAGGTTCGTCTCGAAGACGGGCAGGTGCGCGTAACCGAGACGTAGCCGTGCGCATCGCCATCCTCGCCCCTCCGTGGTTTCCGGTCCCGCCGACGCGCTACGGCGGCATCGAATGGGTCGTCTCGCTGCTCGCCGACGGCCTCGTCCGGGCCGGCCACGAGGTCACGCTCTTCGCCTCCGGCGACTCGACTACTGAGGCCAACCTCGCCTCGGTGTATCCGGAGGCGCCCTCCGAGTTCATCGGCCACACCGCCTACGACCTTCACCACGCGCTTGCCTGCTTCGAGCGCGCAGGCGAGTTCGACATCGTCAACGACCATTCCGGGCCGCTCGCGGCGGCGGTCGGCGGTGCGGTTCCGACCGGCGTCGTGCACACCGTGCACGGCCCGCTCGACCGGCGCATGGGCGACGTCTACGCCCAGATTGCCCTCGTGGCGCCGCAGGTCGGGCTCATTTCCCTCTCGCTCAACCAGCGCCGCCCTCAACTCGGCTTGAACTGGATCGCGAACTGCCCCAATGCCCTCGACCTTGCCGCTTATCCCGTCCACCCGCACCGCGGGGACTACCTCCTGTTCGTCGGGCGAATGAGCCCGGACAAGGGCGCGCACCGGGCAGTCGAGGTGGCGCAGCAGGTTGGCCTGCCGCTCAAGCTTGCCGGCAAGATGCAGGAGCGGCTCGAGGAGGAGTACTTCGACGAGGCGGTCCGGCCGCACCTGAGCCCGACGATCGAGTACCTCGGCGAGGTTAGCCACGCGGAGAAGGTCGACCTGCTCCAGAACGCGCGCGTGACGCTCTTCCCCATCAAGTGGGAGGAGCCCTTCGGGCTCGTCATGATCGAGTCCATGGCCTGCGGGACCCCGGTGATCGCGACTCGCCGGGGGGCAGTCCCCGAGGTGATCGAGGACGGGCGCACCGGAATCATCGTGGATGACCACAAGGAGATGCCCGGGGCGCTCGAAGCCGCGGACAAGATCGATCCGCTCGAGTGCCGCCGCTACGTCGAGGAGCGCTTCTCGGCCGACCGGATGGTGGCCGACTACGAGGCTGCGTACCTAGGATTCCTAAACGCGTCCGCGTTCAGGCGCTCGGGCGCGGGTGAGAGCTTGCTCGAGGTCGGCGATCAGGTCGTCGACTGACTCGATCCCGACGGAGAGCCGGATCAGGTTCCCCGGAACGGCGAAGGGCGAGTCGGCGAGGCTCGCGTGCGTCATGAGCCCCGGGTGCTCGATCAGGCTCTCGACGCCCCCGAGGCTCTCGGCCAGTCGCCAGATCTTGGTCGCGCCCAGCACCTGACGCGCGTCCTCTTCCGAGCCGGCGAGCTCGAAGGAGATCATCCCGCCGAAGTCGTCCATCTGGGACTTGGCGAGCTCGTGCTGGGGGTGGTCGGGGAGACCGGGGTAGCGGACGCGCTCGACGCCGGGCTGGGCGGTGAGCCACTCCGCGATCCGGCGTGCGTTCGCGCAGTGCTCGCGCATCCGGATCGCCAGGGTCTTGAGGCCGCGAAGCACGAGCCAGGAATCGAGGGGGCCAGGCACGCCTCCGAGCGCGTTTTGAAGGAAGGCGATTCGCTCCGCGATCGTCGGGTCGTTCATCGCGACGAAGCCGCCGATGACGTCGGAGTGGCCGCCGAGGTACTTCGTCGTCGAGTGGACGACGATGTCTGCGCCGAGCTCGAGCGGGCGCTGTAGGTACGGAGTGGCGAAGGTGTTGTCGACGACGCAGAGCGCGCCGACCGAGTGCGCGGCCTCCGCCGCCGCGCCGATGTCGACGATCGAGAGGAATGGATTCGTGGGCGACTCCACCCAGACCATCCGGGTGCGCTCGTCGAGCGCGTCGGCGAGTCGCGTGCTCGCGTCCTCCGCCGAGACGAACTCGAAGAGGTAGCCCTTCGGCTCGTACACCTTGGTGAATAGCCGGTAGGTGCCGCCGTAGACGTCGTTGACCGAGACGACCCGGTCGCCCGGGGAGAGGAGGTGCATGACCGTCGTCTCGGCGGCCATGCCCGACGCGAAGGCCCGGCCGTAGGCGGCGCTCTCGAGCGAGGCGAGGCAGACCTCCAGGGCGGTCCGGGTCGGGTTGCCGGTGCGGGAGTACTCGTAACCCCGGTGTTTGCCGACCTCGTCCTGGATGTACGTCGAGGTCTGGTAGATCGGGACGATCACGGCGCCTGTCGCCGGATCGGGCTCCTGGCCCTCGTGGATCGCGCGGGTCTCGAAGTCCACGGCCGAAGCGTAGCTTGGAGGGCTTGGCGCAACAGACACAATGCCGCCGGAATCGCACTGGGCGGCGCGAGGCGGCGTCCTCAGTCGCGCCCGTATTTCAGATCAATACGAGCGCTCCCTGCGTCCTTGCCTCGCGCCGCCCAGCACGCCCCGACGGCGAGGCCTGCTCCGCCAAGCCCTCCTAGCCCGCCCCGTCCTGGGCCCGGTGGTGGGCCAGGTACTCGAGTAGGT
>JBBDMP010000082.1:0-1033 GCA_040878265.1 Gaiellales bacterium
CACTTCCAGGTCATCCACATCGCGAGAGCGGCGCACTCGCCGAGGGTGACGTTGAGGTCGTAGCGAATGCCGCCCTTCGTCGGCCCGAGCACGCTCGAGTGCTGCACTCGGTAGCCCGGGAAGACCGCGAGCGAGCCGTCGTCCATGCTCACCGGGATGGAGACCGAGAGGGCCCGTTCCGGGAAGCGGAGCTTGGCGGCGACGCCTGGGTCGATGTCGGCGTGCTCGAGCACCTGGTCGAGCTGCCCGAGCGCCTGCAGGTAGAGCGGGTCGTCGAGTTCGGGCGGAAGCTCGTCGTACGGCGCCTTCGGCGGGCTGACCTGGGCCATGCGCTGAGTCTAATCCCGCTCTACCACCAGGGTCAGGCCGTCCAGGGCAGTCACGCGCACCTGTTCACCGGCTCGTGCTCCGGCGGGACACAGCGCCTGCCAGAGCTCTCCCTGAACGCGCACCTGACCCTGTGGAAGGCAATCCACGACGACTTGCGCCCGAGACCCGACGAGGGTCTCCGGCCCCATCTGGATGCGCCGGCGCCGCGAGAGCCAGATCCAGAAGAAGGTCTCCCCAACTTCGACGACCGCTGCGATCCCGACCACGATCACCGACCAGGGCGCATCGAGGACGTAGACCGCTAGCAGGATCGCGCCGACGAGGAGCACCGGGCGAATGTAACCCCTCCCCGGCATCCGGCCTTGCCTGTATAAGGCGGACGTGGCCCAGTGCGAGGTTTGCGGAGGGCACGTCGAGGAGCGCGGTTTCCAGGTGCTCGTAGCCGGGCGCCCGAGCGCGTACGACCGAATCGAGTGCGCCGAGCGCGGACGCGTGCTCGCTGGTGCGGGCGGAGCCGCCTTCGCCCACCCGTTCAAGGCTCGCACGATCGTGATCGACGCGCCGCGGACCGCGGTCGCCGCGGTTGCCTCCGCCGGCGTCGCGGGCTCGCTGCTCGCCCGGGCCTCGCTCGCGAGGACAAAGCTTGCTTTCGGCGGTGCCTGGCTCCTCGCGACGGGGCTGGCCGCGACCTCCCTCTACCTCT
>JBBDMP010000083.1:0-5190 GCA_040878265.1 Gaiellales bacterium
ACGTGCCGGCCTTGAAGGGGATCCACTACGCGATCCGCTCGGGAACGCTCGCGGCAGAGGCAGCCTTCGAGGCGGTGAAGCCCGGGAAGACGGCATGGGCTCCCGGCGCGCTTGACCCCTACGACCGCGCCGTCCGGGAGAGCTATATCTGGACCGACCTCGAACGGGTGCGGAACATGCGCCCCGCCTTCCAGCACGGTTTCGTGCGCGGGGCGGTCCTGGCCGGCGCGGCGATGAACTCGCTGGGCAAGATCCCGCGCGGCAACCTGAAGCTCGAGCCCGACACGACGGTGGAGCTCTTCGTCGGTGACCGCTCCAAGCGCTACCCGAAGGCCGACGGGCAGCTCTTCTTCGGCAAGCTCTCGAGCGTCTATCTCTCGGGGAACAAGACCCGGGACGACGCTCCCAACCACATTCGCATCGACCGCAAGGTGCGGCGAGAGATCGCGGAGGGATGGGTGCACATGTGCCCGGCACAGGTGTACGAGATCGTCGGCGAGGCGAGCCCCGCCGGGAACGTCGTCGAGGTCGACGTGACGCCCTCCAACTGCGTCCAGTGCGGCGCCATCAGCGCCAAGGGCGGGCGCCTCACTCCGCCCGAGGGCGGGGACGGGCCCGAGTACACGCTGATGTAGCGGGAGCGCCGGGTTGGCCCGGCGCTCCCGTTCTCGTGGCTAGGACGGGCAGCCGGGTCCCGGCAGCGGCGCGTCCTCCCGCACCAGGGTCGGCGGCGTGGTCTTCGGCGCGAGATAGGTCGCGAAGAAGACGAGGTCCTCCGTCCCGAGGTTCCGGGCGAGATGGATGTCGGTCGGGCTTGTGGAAAATGCATCGCCCACCCCGTACTCGATGCCCGCCGTGCAGGCCTCGTCGTGGTAGAGCGTGAGCGTTCCCGAAATGATGACGTTGAAGTTTTCCCCCGGATGGAAGTGCCAGCCGAACGTGGCCGTTGGCTTGGCGACGATTCTCTGGCTGATGAGCTCGACCGGACCTCTGACCTGGAGCTTGACCCGACCCCCATTGGCGAACTTCGTGTTCACCATGGGCAGCTCGTCGAACGTGCCTCGAGCCGTCTCGGCTGAGAGTAGGGCCGGTCCGCTAGCCGGGGTCGCCAGAGCGATGGCGGTCACCACGGCTGCGGCCGCGAGCGTGAGAATGACGATCAGCTTGCGCATCCTTGTCCCTCCTTGCGTGGGTTCTTGACGACTATGTCGCTGGACGAACAAGCAGTCCATAGCGCGGCTGCGGTGCTCCGCGGCCGCTTGCACAGGACGCCGGTCCTTTCCTCGGAGACGCTGGGGCGCGTGTTTGAGGGCCGGGCGTTCCTCAAGGCGGAGCTGTTCCAGAAGACGGGCTCCTTCAAGCCGCGCGGCGTGCTGACGAAGCTCGCCTCCCTCTCCGCCGAGGAGAAGGTGCGAGGTGTCATCTCGATCTCGGCCGGAAATCACGCGCAGGCGCTGGCCTGGGCCTGCACGGCAGAGGGAATCGACTGCCTGCTCGTCATGTGGAGGGACGCCAGCCCGTTCAAGGTCGCGGCGACGAAGGCATACGGCGCGGCGGTCGATCAGACCGCAGGCGACCACATCGAGGCGTTCGAGCGCGTCGAGAAACTCCGGCGAGAGAGCGGGAGAACCCTTGTCCATCCCTTCGACGACCCGCTCGTCATCGCGGGTCAGGGAACGGTGGGGGTCGAGATCGGCGAGGACCTTGCCGATGTGGATGTCGTGGTCGTTCCCGTCGGCGGAGGAGGGCTCATCTCCGGGATCGCTTCGGCGTTGCCCGGGAAACGAATCGTTGGAGTCGAGCCGGAGGGCTCGGCTGCGCTCCACGCTGCTCTCGAGGCCGGCCGGCCGGTTGAGCTTCGCCCCGACTCGATCGCCGACGCCCTGGGCGCGCCCTTCGCCGGCGAGCACGCCGTCGAGATCTGTGCCCGCCTCGGCGTCGAGACCCTGCTCGTCAGCGAAGGGGACATCGTGGCCGGATTCCGGTTCCTCTACGAGCGAGCGAAGCTCGCAGCGGAGCCCGGAGCCGCGGCCGGAGTCGGCGCCGCGCTGGCCGGCAAGATCCCCGAAGTCGAGGGTCGAACGGTGTGCTTCGTTGTCTCCGGAGGCAATGTTTCGCCCCAAACCGCCTCTGCTATCCTCGAAGGAGATGAAGGCTGACATCCATCCTGAGTACGTTCTCGCCACCGTGCGCTGCTCGTGCGGCAACGAGTTCCAGACCCGGTCGACCCGACCCGAGCTGCATGTCGAGGTCTGCTCGGAGTGCCACCCGTTCTACACCGGTAAGCAGAAGCTCCTGGACACGGGCGGACGCGTCGAGCGCTTCCAGAAGCGCCTCGAGCGCGCCGAGCGCGCGCCCAGCGGCGCCGACAGCGCCTAACTCACGATGAGCCAGCCGATCGGAGGCCAGGCGGTCCTGGAGGGCGTCATGATGCGCGGGCCTTCGGCTTGGTCCGTCGCGGTGCGGAAACCGGACGGCGAGATCGCCGAGATCAACCAGCCGACCAGCTCGATCCTCCTTCGCCACCGCTGGCTGCGCATCCCCGTTGTCCGCGGCGTCGTCGCGCTCGGTGAGGCGCTCGCGATCGGCTTTCGCGCTCTCGCCATCTCCGCCAATTACGCCGCACAGGAGGAACGCGAGGACGGCAAGGTCCAGACCGAGCTCACCCGCGGGCAACTCCTCTTCGCGTTCGGCATCGCCATCGGCTTCGCGCTGCTCCTCTTCAAGGTCTCGCCGGCGCTGATCACGAGTTGGCTCCCGGTCGAGTCCACTGGCGCCTTCGTGGTCGTCGAGGGCCTGATCCGGGTGACCATCTTCATCGGCTACCTGCTCGTGATCTCGCTCTTGCCGGACCTCAAACGCGTCTTTCAGTACCACGCGGCCGAGCACAAGACGATCAACGCCTACGAGGCCGGGGACGAGCTCGTTCCCGAGCGCGTCGCCGGCTACAGCCTTCTCCACGTCCGCTGCGGGACTGCCTTTCTCCTCTACGTGATGGTGATCGCCATCTTCGTCTTCGCCTTCGTCGGCCGGCCGGGCTGGGTCGGGCTCATCGCCTCGCGCATCCTCTTGCTGCCGGTGATCGCCGGGATCGCCTACGAGGTGATCCGCTTCGCGGGCAAGCACCCTCAGCATCCCGCGTTGCGCGCCTTGCTGGCGCCGGGGCTCTGGCTGCAACGGCTGACGACGCGCGAGCCGACGCTCGACCAGATCGAGGTCTCGATCCGCGCGCTCCGCGAGGTGCTGCGCCTGGAAGGGCGGATCACGCCGGAGGAGCGCAAGGTCGAAGTCATGGCCTAGACGTGTCGGCTCGGACGATCGACACGCTCGTCGACGAGCTCGAGCGCTCGTATGCAGAGGCTCAGGAGCGGATGAACGACCCCGCGGTCTACGCCGACCAGAACACTGCTCGAGACGCCGGTCGGCGCTTGAAGGAGCTGGAAGGGCCGCACAAGCTCGCTCAGGAGTGGCGCCAGGTGCAGCAAGATCTTGCCGACGCGAAGGCCGACCCTGAGCTCGCACAGATGGCCGAAGAGCTCGCCCTCGAGGCCGAACGCATCGAAGGCGATTTGAAGCTCGCGCTCGTCGAGCGGGACCCCAACGACCTGAAGGACGTCATCGTCGAGGTCCGGCAGGGTGTCGGCGGCGACGAGGCCGCCATCTGGGCCGGCGACGTGTTTCGCATGCTCACGCGGTTTGCCGAGCGCCGCGGGTTCAAGTGGGAGCTGCTCAGCTCGAACCCGAACGAGACCGGCGGGTACAAGGAGGTCACGTTCGCCGTCAAGGGCGAGGGCGCCTACTCGGTGTTCAAGTGGGAAGGCGGGACGCACCGCGTCCAGCGCGTCCCGCAAACCGAGTCTCAGGGCCGCATCCACACCTCGACCGCCACCGTCGCGGTCATGCCCGAGGCCGAGGAGGTCGAGGTCGAGCTCGACCCGAACGAGCTCAAGATCGACGTCTACCGCTCCACGGGCCCGGGGGGCCAGAGCGTGAACACGACCGACTCGGCCGTCCGGATCACCCACCTCCCCACGGGCCTCGTGGTCGCCATGCAGGACGAGAAGTCGCAGCTTCAGAACAAACAGAAGGCCTTCCGGGTCCTCCGCGCCCGCCTGCTCGAGCAAGAGCTGCGCAAGCAGAGGGACGAGCTCGCGGCTCAGCGCCGCTCCCAGATTGGCTACGGCGAGCGCTCCGAGAAGATCCGCACCTACAACTTCGCGGAGAGCCGCGTGACCGATCACCGGATCAAAGTCACGGTCCACCGCCTCGAGCACGTCCTCGACGGCGAGCTGGACGAGCTCACCGAGGCGCTCTCGTCGGAGGACCGGCGGAGGGCGCTCGAAGCAGCCACGGTATGACGCCCCTGGAGGCGGTCAGCGGGGTCGCGCGAGAGCTCGACGAGGCCGGCGTGCCGTCGCCGCGCGTCGACGCCGAGCACCTCGTTGCCCACGTGACAGGGCTGTCCCGTACCGAGCTCTACTCCCGCGACAAGAAGGTCGAAGGGCAGCAGCTTCTGCGCCTTCGGTCGCTTGTCGATCGACGGCGAGCTCGGGAGCCGCTCGCCTACGTCCTGGGCGAGTGGGGCTTCCGCCGACTGACGCTCGAAGTAGATCGGCGGGTGCTCGTGCCGCGCCCCGAGACCGAGGTGGTTGTCGAGCGCTGCCTGGCACTTCTCCGCGGGCTCGCCGAGCCGCTCGTCCTCGACGTGGGAACGGGCTCGGGCGCGATCGCGCTCGCTCTCGCGGACGAGCACCCCGGCGTTCGCGTCTCGGCGGTCGACCGCTCCGGCGGGGCGTTAGCGGTCGCGGAGGCGAACCGCGAGCGGTCCGGTGTCGACGGGCGTGTCCAGATACTGCAGAGCGACCTCTTCGCCGCCGTGTCCGGCCCCTTCGACCTCGTCGTCGCGAACCCGCCGTATGTCGAGGCCGGCGAGCTTGCGACGCTCGAGCCTGAAGTGCGCCTCTGGGAGCCGCGGGAGGCCCTTGTCGACCGCGGCCAGACGGACCGCATCGCAGCGGGCGCGCGCCGAGTCCTCCGCCCGGGAGGGTGGCTCGTCCTCGAGTGCGCCGCCGGCCGCGCCGACCGCGTCGCGCGTCTCCTAGAGGAGCTCGGCTATGCGAACGTCGGCAAGACACCCGATCTCGCCGGCCGCGAGCGAGTCGTCGAGGGCCGCTTCGATGGTTGACGAGG
>JBBDMP010000084.1:0-5153 GCA_040878265.1 Gaiellales bacterium
AGCTCAGGCCGCAGCAGGTGCTCGACGAGCTCGTGGCGGCGAACCTACGTGGGCGCGGAGGGGCCGGCTTCCCGATGGGCCGCAAGACGAGCTTCCTGCCGAAGCCGGACCAGACGGCCAAGCCGATCTACCTCGTCGCCAACGCGGACGAGTCCGAGCCGGGCACGTTCAAGGACCGCGAGATCATGGCGCGCCTGCCGCACATGTTCCTCGAGGGGATCGTCATCGCCGCTCACGCGATCCAGGCGAAGGCGGCGTTCGTCTACATCCGCGGGGAGTACCTGACCGAGTTCGAGATCCTCCGCGACGCGCTCGAGGAGGCCCGCAGAGCCGGCCTCGTCGGCGCCGACATCCTCGGGACCGGCTGGGGCCTCACCGTGGTCGTCCATCGCGGCGCCGGCGCCTACATCTGCGGCGAAGAGACCGCCCTGCTCGAGTCGCTCGAGGGCAAGCGCGGTCAGCCGCGGACGAAGCCGCCCTTCCCGGCGACCTCGGGCGTCTACGCCTCGCCGACGCTGATTAACAACGTCGAGACGCTCGCCACGGTGCCGAAGGTCATCGAGCTCGGCGGCGTCCAGTACGCCAAGATCGGCACGGCGAGCTCGGCGGGGACGCGGCTCTTCTCGCTCTCTGGGAACGTCGTCAACGGCGGCAACTACGAGGTCGAGCTGGGGACATCCCTGCGCACGCTCATCTACGACCTCGGCGGCGGCATTCCCGACGGGCGCGAGCTGAAGGCGATCATCCCCGGCGGCTCGTCGGTCCCCGTCCTGAGCGCCGACCAGGTGGACACGCCGCTGGACTTCGACGCGATGGCCCAGGCGGGGACGATGCTCGGCTCCGGCGGCGTCATCGTCCTCGATGACCGCGCCTGCATGGTGCAGCTCGGCCTCCGCGTCGCGCAGTTCTACATGCACGAGTCCTGCGGAAAGTGCACTCCCTGCCGCGAGGGAACGCGCTGGATGGTGCAGCTCCTGAAGAAGATCGAAGCGGGGGAGGCCGACCAGGCCGAGCTCGACCTCCTGCTCGACGTCTGCGACCGGATTCTCGGCAACTGCCTCTGCCCGCTCGGCGACGCGGCCGCGATGCCGGTCGCGAGCTACGTGGCCAAGTTCCGCGAGGAGCACCAGCGCCACATCGACGAAGGGGGCTGTCCTTTCGGAGGCGAGTCGTCCCTGGAGGGCGTGCTGGCGCCCGTCGACCAGCACCACGCGCACATGCGCAGCCAGATCGAGGTTCCCATCCATGAGCTCGCCTAACGGCCAACCCGAGCTCGTTACGGTCACGGTCGACGACCGCGCCATCTCGGTGCCGAACGGCACCGGGATGATCGAGGCGGCGCTCGCGGCCGGGATCGAGATCCCTGTCTTCTGCTACGAGCCACGCCTCGGCCCCCCGGTGGGCGCGTGCCGCATGTGCCTCTGCGAGGTCGAGGGCATGCCGAAGCTCCAGGCGGCCTGCACGCTGACCGCGCAGGACGGGCTCGTGCTGCGCTCCGCCCAGACGAGCGCCCAGGCCGCCGAGGGCCAGGATGCGGTCCTCGAGTTCATCCTCCTCAACCATCCCCTCGACTGCCCCGACTGCGACAAGGGCGGCGAGTGCCCGCTCCAGGACCTCACCTTCCGCTTCGGCCCGGGGAACACGCGCATGCACTTCCCCAAGCGGACGTTCGACAAGCCGATCCCCGTCTCGCCGCTGATCGCACTCGACCGCGAGCGCTGCATCCTCTGCTACCGCTGCACGCGCTTCTCCGAGGGCGTCGCCGAGGACGGCCAGCTCGTCGCCGTGAACCGCGGCGCGCAGTCGCTGATCGCGACGTTCGAGGACGAGCCCTACCGCGCGCACTTCTCCGGGAACGTGATCGAGCTCTGCCCGGTGGGGGCGCTGCTCTCCACGACTTACCGCTTCCGCGGGCGCCCCTGGGAGATCCAGAACGTGCCCACGGTCTGCGGCCTCTGCCCCGTCGGCTGCAACATCTGGGCGACCACGCGCGAGGGCAAGGTGGCGCGCATCCTCTCCCGCAACCACCCGGAGGTGGACGCCGGCTGGCTCTGTGACAAGGGCCGCTTCGCCTACGACCACCTTCGCGCCGGCGACCGGATTCGCGAGCCTCTGCTTCGCGTCCGCCCCCGAGGCTTCGAGCGGGTCGACGCGGAGCGGGCACTGGAAGCGGCGGAGCGGGGCCTGCGCGAGGCCGCCGGCTCGATCGTCGTCGCCTTCTCCGGGTCCGAGACCATCGAGCAGGCGAGCGCGCTCGCGCGCCTCGTGCGCGAGGGGCTCGGCGGCAACACCGCCCTCCTCCCTGACGACTTTCACCCATCGCTCGATCGCTTCCGCGCGCCGCTCTCCGCGATCGGTGCCGCAGAGGTCTGCCTCGTCCTCGGGGACGAGCCGGTCATCGAGCGGGCTCCCGTCGTCGACCTCTGGCTCCGGGCAGCCCGGCGCGCGGGCGCCGAGGTGATCACTGTAAATCCGGCCGGGACGGTCTCGGTTCCGCCCGGTTATGCCGCGACTGCCTCGGAAGAGCTTCTCGGCGAGTCACCTGCAGAGGACCTCCAGAGGGCGGCTCGGGACCTGAAGAAGGCCTCCCGGGTCGCGTTGATCTGGTCCGAGGACGACCCGAGCGGCGGCCAGCATGTCGCCGCCCTGGCCGCGGGAATCGGCGGCGAGGTCGCGGCCTACCTCCTCCCCCGCACACCGAACGGGCGAGGCGTCGCCGCGGCCTGGCGCGACGCAGGCGACGGCGTCGGCGACCGGCCTCCCGCCGAAGACGAGATCGGCGCCCTGATCGTGTCCGGCGACGAGGCCTGCACCGATCCCAGAGTGGTCGAGCTTGCGCAGCGCGCCCGCTTCATTCTCGTCGCGGCGATGTTCCAGAGCGAGGTAACCGGCCGGGCTCAGCTCGTCCTCCCGGGAGCGAGCTATCTCGAGCGAGACGGAACCTACGTCAATCTCGAGGGTCGCCAGCAGCGGCTGCGCAGCGCCGTCGCGCCCCCGTTCGCCGATGAGCTCGAGCTCTACGCCGCGCTGGCGGGCCGCTTTGGTATCGCCGTCGATCCCTGGTCAAGCAAAGCCTTGCCCGCCGACGAGGCGGAGTTGCCGCAGCGCGACGAGGGCGCACCCGAAGCCGCGCCCCCACGCGCACGCGGCGGCGACCGGGGGGGAAAAGGGCTCCGGCTCGTCCGCTACCGCGGGCTCTTCAGCGGCGCCGCGGTCGAGCGCGTCCCCCAGCTTCAGTTCCAGCGCCCGTTGGCGGAGGTCGAGCTCTCGGCCGCCGACGCAGGCGAGCTCGGACTCGCAAGTGGGGACTACGTCGCGGTGACGTCCAACGGAACGTCACGGACGCTCACGGCGCGCCTAAACCGCCGTCTTCTCCAGGGAGTTGTGCGCATCCCCGCAGAGCATGCTGAGGGCTTAGAGGAAAGGGTTTCTCTTTCACGAGTTTCCGGAGGAAACTCGTGAATTCCCTCAATGAGCCCTGGTGGATCGATTCGATCAAAGCCTTGTTGATCGTCAACCTCGTGCTGGGCGCCTTCGCCTACTCGACCTGGCTCGAGCGGAAGCTCCTCGGCCGGATGCAGGGCCGCTACGGCCCCAACCGCGCCGGCCCATTTGGCCTCCTGCAGCCGATCGCAGATCTCGTGAAGCTGATCCGCAAAGAGCACTTCTACCCGGCGAGCGCGGTCGATGTCCTCTACATAACCGCCCCGGCCGTCGCCGCGTTCACGGCGCTCGCCGCCTTCAGCGTCATCCCGTTCGGGGGCGTCTGGCACGTTGGGCCCTATGACGTCACCGGCCGCATCGTCGACGTCCCGATCGCGCTTCTGCTCCTCTTCGCCCTCGGAGCGATGGGGATCTACGCCTTTCTCGTCGGCGGCTGGGCGAGCGAGTCGAAGTTCTCGCTCCTCGGGTCGATGCGGACGGCGGCGCAGCTCATCTCCTACGAGGTCTCGCTCGCACTCTCCGTCCTCGGGGTCGTGCTCATGGCCGGGTCGCTCTCCCTCGTCGAGATCGTCGAGCGCCAGCAGGAGACCATCTGGTACGCGGCACCCCAGCTCGTCGGGCTGCTCGTCTTCTTCATCGCGGGCATCGCGGAGACGAACCGCCCGCCCTTCGACCTCCCCGAGGCCGAGACCGAGCTCGTCGCCGGCTACCAGACCGAATACAGCGGCATGCGCTTCGGGCTCTTCTCCATGGCCGAGTACATCAACATGATCACGCTCTCGGGCCTGGCGGTGACGCTCTTCTTCGGCGGCTGGGGCGGCCCCGTGCTCCCGGGGCCCGTCTGGTTCCTACTCAAGCTCTTCGCCTTCATCTTCGTCTTCATGTGGCTGCGCGCGACGCTGCCGCGCCTTCGCTACGACCAGCTCATGCGCTTCGGCTGGAAGGTACTCCTGCCTGTGGCGACCCTGAACGCGGTTGTGACGGCGGTCCTCGTGGTGGCGCTGTGAGCCCGCAGCCGTTCGACTCCCTCAAGGGGTTCGCCGTCACCTTCCGGCAGATCTTCAAGAAGCCGATCACGCAGCAGTACCCGGAGTACAAGCGGCCGGTCTACCCCCGCTTCCGCGGACGGCACCGCCTGTGGCGCCACGAGAACGGGCTCGAGAAATGCGTCGGCTGCTCACTCTGCGCGGCCGCCTGCCCGGCGGACTGCATCCGGGTCGTCGCGGACGAGAACACGCCCGAGAACAGGGTCTCGCCCGGTGAGCGCTACGCACGGATCTACGAGATCAACCTGTCGCGCTGCATCTTCTGCGGCTACTGCGAGCTCGCCTGCCCGTTCGACGCGATCACGCTCGAGGCCGAGTACGAGCTCTCGGAGTACTCCCGCGACGACCTGATCTACACGAAGGACATGCTCCTCGCCCCGCCGATCAAGCGCGTGCCGGTCGCCGACCGGGATCTCTACGACACGCCGATTCCTGCCTGGAAGGCCGAGAGCTAGATGGAGGAAGTCCTCGTCTGGATGGTCTGGGTGGTGGCGGCCTCGGCGCTGCTCGCGTCCGGGCTCGCAGTCGTCCTCTTCGCCAACCCGTTCTATAGCGCGCTCGCCCTGATCGGGAACCTCGCATCGCTCGCCGTCCTCTACCTCATCCTCGAGGCCGAGTTCGTCGCGGCCGCGCAAGTGCTCGTCTACGCCGGCGCGGTCGTCG
>JBBDMP010000085.1:0-5074 GCA_040878265.1 Gaiellales bacterium
CCTACTAGCCGCCGAGCGTACGCCGCTCAGGCGGCGGATTCCGAGCGGCGCGCCAGCTTGTAGAGCCCCTCGATCTCGCCGGCCGGCACGGGCCGGCTGAAATGGAACCCCTGTCCGAGCTCGCACCCGTGCGCCAGGAAGAAGGCGCGCTGCTCCTCCGTCTCGATCCCTTCCGCGAGCGGCTCGAGGCCGAGGTTCTGGGCGAGCTGGATGATCGACGAGACGAGCACGGCCGTGTTCGCGTCCTGGGGAAGGCCTTGCACGAACGAGCGGTCGATCTTGAGCGTGCTGACCCACATCTGGTTGAGGCGGCTCAGTGACGAATGGCCGCTCCCGAAGTCGTCGATCGCGAGCCGGAGGCCCCGCTCGTGGAGCTGGGCCAGAACCGGCTCCATGTTGAGCCGCGTCTCCACCATCATCGCCGACTCGGTGATCTCGATCATGAGCCGATCGGGGTTGAGCCCGAAGGTCTCGATCGTCGTCAGGACGTGACGCATCGCGGTCGGCTGCCAGAAGGAGGGCGGCAGATTCACCGAGACGTAGAGATCGAGCCCCGCATCGCGCCAAGTTTTCGCCTGGCGGCAGGCCTCGCCGATGACCCAGTCGCTCAGCGGTCCCATCAGCCCGGTCCGCTCGGCGAGCGGAAGGAACTCGAGCGGGGGCACCAGGCGATCGCCATCCTGCCAGCGGATCAGAGCCTCGACGCCGACTATCTCCGCGCTGTCGAGGCGGACGATGGGCTGGTAGTGGAGGACAAGCTCTGTGCCGGAGTCAACGGCGCTGCGCAGCCGTCCCGCGGTCGACAGCTGCTCGAACGAGGTGTCGCTGTCGAGCGCGTAGAGGCGGAAGCAGTCGCGCCCCTCGTCCTTCGCCTGGTACATCGCCGCGTCGGCATGTTTCAGCAGCGTCTCCGTGTCATTCGCGTCGAGGGGGAAGAGGCTGATCCCGATGCTCGCGCTGACGAAGATCTCGACCCCCGAGATCACGAACGGCGCCTGCAGCGTGCGGCGGATCTTGCGCGCGACGGTCTCGGCGGCCTCCTGGACGTCTTCGGACTCGATGTCCGCGATCAGGATCAGGAACTCGTCGCCGCCCTGCCGCGCCACCACGTCGCCACCGCGCGTCGCCCGGCTTAGGCGCCCTGCCACCGCCCGGAGGAGCTCGTCACCGGCGGCGTGACCGAAGCTGTCGTTGATGAGCTTGAAGTTGTCGAGATCGGTGAAGAGGACGGCCGAGGCACAGCGCTCATCGGCGCAGCGCTCGAGCGCGGCCTGCAGGCTCTCCTCGAAGGCGGCCCGATTCGGCAGGTCCGTGAGGGAGTCGTGGTAGGCGATGTGGGTGAGCTGCCGCTGCGCCTCGGCCAGCTCGTCTGCGGCCAGTCTGCGCTCGGTCACGTCGGCGACGATTCCGTCGATCAGGAGGCGGCCGTCTTCCGTCCGCCGGGGCCGCATGCGGTCCCAGACCCAGCGCGTCCGGCCGTCGTAGCCGACGAGGCGGTACTCGACCTCGGCGGGCTCGCCGCGCTCGAGCGCCTCGTAGACGGCCTCGTACTCCTCCTTCTCGTCCGGGTGGACGGCGTCCTCCCACGCCTGTTCGGGCGTGCGATCTTCCGGGACGGGGCCGAGGAGGCTCTCGAGACCCTCGCCGATGAAGGTGTTGCACACGTAGGTGCCGTCGCCGAGGAGCTCCATCTCGTAGAGGTGGATCGCGACGGTGCCGGCGACCCGCCGCAGGACGTCGCTTGTGGCGAGTGCCTCCGCGAGGGCCTGTTGGTGGTCGGCCGGAGGGGTCGAGTCGTCGGGCATTGGCGGTGCCTCGATATCGGCAGGAGCGCGCAGGGGCTGAATCCCGCGCCCGCGGTTTACGATCGCGCCGTGATCGATCCTCGAACACGCTGGCGCCAGGGCGAGAAGCCGGATTACGCGGGTCTCCTCACCTACGGCGGCCTTCCCTACACGGAGGACCCGGCCGAGCTCGCGGGTGTCGACGTTGCTGTCCTCGGCGCGCCCTTCGACGACCTCGTCTCCGACCGGCCGGGCACTCGCTTCGGCCCGCGCGCGATCCGCGGCGCCAGCTTGGGCCCAGGATCCCACCTCGAGGCGAAGGTGGACGGCCTCACGGAGCTTCGCGTCGTCGACTTCGGCGACGCGCCTGTGGTGCCGGCCGACCCGGTCGGGTCGCATCGCGCGATCGAGGAGACCGTCGGCCAGGTCGTTGCCGCCGGCGCCGTCCCGATCGTCCTCGGGGGAGACCACTCGATCGCCGAGCCTGACGTACGCGCCTGCGCCGCCCGGCACGGCCCGCTCGGGCTCGTCCAGCTCGACACGCACACCGACACGGCGGCGGACGTCTTCGGCGTCGAGCTCTCCCACGGGACGCCCATGTATCGGCTCGTCGAGGCCGGGGTCGTCGCGCCAGAGCGCTATGTCCAGATCGGCCTCCGCGGCTACTGGCCGGGCGAGGCTGAGTTCGCCTGGCAGCGCGAGCGCGGGATCGAGGCCTTCTTCATGCACGACCTGCGCCGGCTCGGGATCGAGGAGGTGGTCGCGCGCACGGTCGCGCGCGTGGGGGAGGGGCCGGTCTTCCTCTCCGTGGACGTCGACGTGCTCGATCCCGCCTTCGCGCCCGGGACGGGCACGCCGGAGCCAGGCGGGATGACCTCTGCCGAGCTCTTGTGGACGTGCCGGGCGCTGGCCGAGGGGCTGGCGCTCGTGGGCGCCGACGTCGTCGAGGTGGCGCCGACCGCGATCGGCTCGGCCGATGTGACCGCCCTCGTCGCCGACCGGATCGTGCGCGAGATCCTGGCCGGGATCGTCCTGCGCCGGCGTGGCTGATCTCGCCCGCAGGCTGGCGCTGGCTTCACTGCTCTTGCGCTGAGGCAGCGGAGCGGCGCCGTTCTTCAATGCGCCCCAAATACATCCACCAAGTCATGTCGAAGAGTTCAATCCTCGAGCGGTCGGGCTCGACCGATTGAAGCGCACGCCACGTCGCCTCGTTCTCCGGTCGGGCGACGTCCTCCGCAATCCATTCGAGCGCCTCCTTGATTCGCGCAACAGTCTTGATCGTCTCCCCGAGAGGCCTTCGCTCGGGCCAATGAGGGTTCATGTATGCGCCGAAAATCGCGCGGTTGTCGAGGACGGGGATCAGGCGAGGACGCTTCTTGTGGAGAGTCTTGGTCGCCACAGACGCGCCGATCCCTGGCCACGTCGTCATCGTGCCGATCAACTGTGCAAGGAACTGGCGGTCCTCGTCCGTCGTTTCCTCGAGTGCTTTCTCGGGAAGCGAGGCGAGATCCAGTGCGGCTCCGTTCCTGGCGACGCTCGTGGCCGCCCGTGCATCTACGCGCGAGTTGATCAACATCGTCACCGCTAGGTCCTCTACGAGCACCCGGTCCCTGGGCGTTATGGGCTCGTACTCGAGGTAGAGCTGACCCCAGTCTCTCTCTTTCTCCCGCCAATCGCGCAGGAGACGTGCGACGTCGCTTATCCGCCGATCGATCCTGCCAGCACCGAGGATCAGTTCCATGGTGTTTGGCGCCCGAGGGTAACGCAGCCGATCTCGGAGCAACGTCTCGAATCGCTCCTCGGAATCAGGGTCGTTGATCCAGTCTTCGACCTCGAAGTAAGCGACTCGCAGCGTTGGCAGGAAGCCGTGCTCGGCGGGAAGCAGATCCGTCAGCGCATCTCGAAACGCGCGCTGTCGGTGTCGACCTCCAGGGCCCGGAAACAGCGGAGGCTTGGGCGCTCCGAATCCGCCACCCTCGAGTTGGGTCTTGGCGTCCGAGGCTTCGAGCCAGGCCTGGGGATCGAACGCCACTGAAACGTCGTGCATGTAGTGGCGCAAAGTCCGCGCCCTGAACTCGTTGAAGTGCTGTTCTTCATCCACTTCGAGGATGCGCGAGCCCGCTTCAGTTCGAAGAACCGCGTCAACCGTCCTGCGCTCCACGGGACGCATCACCGTGGGAAGCTCGAGCCCGGTCAGGTCGCCGTAGATCTGAGTGATCAGGGGCCACCGCTTCTTGCATTCAAGCTCGCCCGGCCGCACGAGCCACGACGGCGTCGGCTCTATTTGGGCGCCGAGGATGCGCGAGGCCAGGGAAACCACGGCGTGCTCGAGCTCTCTAGGCACTCATAGATCATTACGCGGCCGCAGGGGTGACAGCTAGGGCCGTAGGACTCTGCACGCTCAGGCGGTATCGTCGTCCCGTGGCCGACCTCGCACGCAGGCTCGCGGTCGCGCGCGGCGACGAGCTCGCCGACGTCGTCATCGACGGCGGGCGCGTCTTCTCCGTCTTCACGCGCGAGTGGCTCGAGTGCGACGTCGCGATCGTGGACGGCTACGTCGCCGGCCTGGGCGAGTACGCGGGCAAGGAGGTCGTGCACGCGAACGGCAAGTACGTTGTCCCCGGCTTCATCGACGCGCACATGCACCTCGAGTCGTCGAAGCTCCTCGTGGACGAGTTTGCGCGGTTGGTGCTGCCGTTCGGGACGACGACCGTCGTGGCCGACCCGCACGAGATCGCGAACGTGCTCGGGACTGACGGTGTCCACTGGCTCGCGGACCTCTGCCACGACCTGCCGCTGGACGTCTTCTTCATGGCTTCCTCCTGCGTGCCGGCGTCCGAGTTCGAGTCGCCTCGGCGTGCTTTGTTGCCGGGGGACCTAGAGGGACTGCTGCGGCGCCGGCGCGTGATCGGGCTCGCGGAGATGATGAACTTCCCCGGGGTCATCAGCGGCGATCCGAAGGAGTTGGCGAAGCTCGGGTTGCGGGCGTCGCACGTGGATGGGCACGCGCCCGGCGTGCTCGGCAAGGAGCTGCAGGCCTATGCGGCCGCTGGGATCCGGTCCGACCACGAGAGCTCGACCGCGGAGGAGGGGCGTGAGCGCCTGCGCGCGGGCATGTGGCTCCTGATCCGGGAGTCTTCGGCGGCGCGGAACCTGCACGACCTTCTCCCGCTCGTGGAGGAGTTCGGGCCGGGTCGGATCGCCTTCTGCACGGACGACCGCGACCCCGAGCACATCGCCGCCGAAGGTCACATCAACTCGATGGTGCGCGAGACGGTGGCGTTCGGGAT
>JBBDMP010000086.1:0-5021 GCA_040878265.1 Gaiellales bacterium
CTCGTGACCACACCGCCCACGGGCCAGATGAGGCCACTAGCCGAGACGGAGCCGGTTCCGGTCGGAGCAGGTGCCGAGGACGAGGACGACTGGATGGTCGAGGACAGCTGGGCACTCGCGGCCTGGAGCGCGGCGAGGTCCTCCTCCGCGTGCGTCCGGTCCTCACGGATGCTTCCGAGGAGGTTCTCCTTGCCGTCCCGCATCGACTGGAGCGACGCCTGCTGGGATAGAAGCGTCTGGCGCGCCGCGCGCTCTGCCGCTGTGCGAGCCGCCAGCACCTCGGTCGCCTTCGCCACCTTCTTCTTCGTCACCGCGGTCTTCTGGCGCGCAACTCGGGTCTCGATCTTGAGGAGCGTAACGTCGTCGACGATCGACCGGTCCTGCCGCCCGATCTCGGTGATGTAGTCGATCTGCTCGATCATCTCGCCGATCGTCTGGACGCCGAGGATGATCCCGAGCTCGTCGGTCTCGGCGCTCTGGTAGAGTTCCACGAGGCGGGCCTCGAGCCGGGCCTGCGCGACGGCGAGCTGCTTCCGCAGCCTGATCAGCTGGGCCGTCTGCTCCTCGTAGAGGTCTTCGAGCCGCGCGAGCCGCTCGCGGTGGGCCGCGAGATCGTTCTCCAGCTTCGTGAGCGTGTCGGTGAGGACGGTGATCTTGTCCTCGAGCGCCCCGATGCGCGAGCTCGCAGCCTCGATGTCGCTCGTAAGCGCGCCCTCTTCTTGCTTGTCTTGCGCGATCTGGGCCTGCAGGCCGGCGATCCGCGAGTCGAGGTGGCGCCTCTGGTCCCAGGCGGACTGCCCGGAGGCCCCCGGAACGAGGATCGTCAGAAGGCCCGCGACGAGGGCGGCGAGCAGACTGATGCGTCGAAGGTCGGCCACAGACGAAGTTTCGCCGGGCGCGCGGACGTCCCTCCCGCGGCCAGCAAGGAGCTTTTCCTTCTCGAAGCAGCGTTTTCTACCTGAAGTTGCGCGCGGGCGCTACTTCGACCGTGTGCTGCGTGACTTCCGCTTGCGTGCTTTCGTCTGCGGCATCGGGGGATGCTCAGGCTTCGGCGGCGGCTCGGCCGGAGAGGGCTCCGGCTCGGGGCTCGGGCTCGGAGCCGGCTCCGGGGGGGTACCTTCATCGGGCGGCGGCCACGGCTCCGGGACGCGGGCCGGCTCAGGGGGCTGCTCCAGCCTCTCGGTGGGCCTGACGCCGGACTGCGCGCGCTGCACGCGCTCGTGAACCTCTTTGATCAGGGTGTCGATTTCGGCCTCCTTGGCTTCGATTTGCGCGACGACCTCCGCGACGGCCGCCCTGGCCGACTCGGTTCCCGCTTTGTCCTTGTGGTACACGGCATGCCCGAGCTGCTGGAACGCCCGCGTCCGCTCGGGTTCGAGCTCGGCACGCTCGCGGCGGGCGCGAAAGAGCCCGAGCTGGCCGCGCGAGCGGGCCGCAAACACATCCCGCCTGGCGGCGATGCGCGCACCGAATCCGGCGAGCGCGTACCGGGCCGCCCGACGCTCAGCCTCCCGCTGCGCGAGGAAGACGAGCCCCGCACCGAGGAGCGCGACTACACCCCACGCCCACTCGGCCGCGACGAGCAGCACGACGGCGCCGGCGACGAGCGCCGCGGCGACCACGAGCAGCGGATCCGGGGGCCAGCGCCGCCACGTAGGGGCGGCGGCCGTGCCCGGGGCGTCGGCGAGCCCACGCCCGCACTCGGGGCAGAACCTGCTCCCGGCCCGAACCTGGGAGCCGCAGTTGGGACAGTCAGGCATGAACGTCCACTTCCCGCTTCGGCCGCTCCTCACGCGGCTTCAAAGCTTGGAGGGCGACGGCGACCTCCCGGCGCAAGGGGCCGACGAGCGCGCGGTAGTCGGCATCCGAGACCTTGCCGGTCCGGTGGTCGAACTCGAGCTCTTTGAGGGCCGCCAGGGCCCGGTCCCGCTGCTCGAGCAGGCGAATGCGCGCGTCGTCCGCAGGCGCCGGACCTTCGCCTCGGCGAGATTCCCCCAGCAAGGGCCGTGCGACGAAGACGACCGCCACGACGGCCAGCGCGGCCCCGAGAGCGAGCCCGACGAGCTCAAGGGTCATGCGCGCGCCAGAGCCCCCTCGTCCGCGAAGCGACGGGCCAGCCGCCGCTGCTCTCGAGCGTCCGGCCACATGGTGACGAGCGCACCCGCGACGAAGACGAGACCGGCCAGCCAGATCAGGTTGACGAGCGGGTTGACGAGCACCTTGAGGTACACGGACCCGTCGGAGTTGAACTGGTCGGCGATGACGAACAGATCCTCGCCGCGCAGCCAATCCGAGCGGATGGCCACCTCGTTCGACGTCTCCTGCTCTGCGAGGTAGCGGTTCTTGCCCGCGCGCACGATGCCAAGGTCGTCCCCGCCGCGGGAGACGGCGAGTCCGGCGCGAAGCTCGACCGCGTTGGCGCCGCGGATCTGCTCGCTGCCGAGATAGCGCACGGTGTAGCCACCGACGTCCATCGTCTCCCCGCGGGCCAGCTTCGCCTCCCGCGTCGTGCCGAACGCGCCTATTCCGACAGCGCCGACGAGCAGGAGGATGATCGCCGCGTGGACGATGTACCCGCCGTAGCGGCGCCGGTTGCGCGCCACGAGCGAGCCCAGGGCCGCGCCCCAGCCTCCGCCCGAAAGGGCGTGCCGCGCGCGCGTCCCGCGAACGAACTCGAGCACGATCGCCCCGAGGACGAAGACGGCGAACGTATAGCCGACCAGCCCGAGCAGGCTCGAGCCGGCTCCGCCGAGGAGGAGAGCCGCCCCGGCGACGAGCGCGGCCGACCCAGGCCAGGCGAGCGAGACGGCGAGTGCTTTGAGGGAAGCGCGCCTCCAGGCGACGAGCGGCCCGATTCCCATCATCAGGACGAGCGGGAGCCCGAAGACAACGGCGAAGAAGTCGTAGTAGGGCGCTCCGACGGTCACCGCGACGCCGCGCACCGCTTCGGAGACGAGCGGATAGACCACGCCCCACAGGACGGTGAGGGCGAGAGCGACGAGGAAGAGGTTGTTGTAGAGGAAGGCGGCCTCGCGGGAGACGAGCGACTCGAGTCGCGTGCGCGAGCGCAGGACGGGTAGGCGACGGAGGATGAGCACGGTCGACGCGGCGGCCACGAGGGCGATGAAGCCGAGGAACCACGGGCCGATCGAGGACTGCGTGAAGCTGTGAATCGAGTTGATCACGCCGCTCCGCGTCAGAAACGTCCCGAAGAGCGATAGCCCGAAGGCAAGTGCGACGAGAACGACGTTCCAGACGCGCAGCATGTCCTTCTTCTCCTGGACCATCACCGAGTGGAGAAAGGCCGTCGCGACGAGCCACGGCATCAGCGCGGCGTTCTCGACCGGGTCCCAGGCGTACCAGCCCCCCCAGCCCACCTCCTCGTAGGCCCACTTCGCACCGAGCAGGATCCCGAAGCCGAGGAAGGTCCAGGCCCCGAGCGTCCAGCGGCGCGTAGCGACGATCCAGCGCTCATCGACCCGGCGCGAGGCGAGCGCCGCCATGGCGAACGCGAACGGCACGGTCAGCCCGACATAGCCGAGGTAGAGCAAGGGCGGGTGGGCGAGCATGTATGGGTTCTGCAGACTCGGGTTCATCCCCGCTCCGTCCACGGGCGGGACCTGGGTTGCGAACGGAGTCGCCACGACGACGAGGAGGAAGGCGAAGAAGGTGCCGACGCCGGCGAGGATGGGGACGGTCCACGGAAGGACCTCGCGCACGAGCTTGCGGTTGAGGGCGACAGCGGCCGAGCCGACACCCGTCAGGACGAGGAACCAGAGCAGGAGCGAGCCTGCCTGCCCGCTCCAGAACGCCGCGAGCGTGTAGCCGAGCGGCAATTCTCGGCTCGTCGAGCGCGCGACGTAGGCAAAGGAAAAGTCGCGGCCGGCGAGCGCTGCAAGCAGGACGACGCTCGCGACCACGGCCGCGCCGAACGCGGCGAAGAGCGCGTTCGCCGCCGAATCGGCCAGCCTCCGGCGGCCGCGCCAGGCGGCCCACGCGCCCGCGCCGGCGGCGTAGACGGTCAGCCCGAGAGCGACGACGAGCGCGGCCCGGCCCAGCTCGGGCACTAGGAATCCTTAGGTACGTATTTAGAAGGGCACTTCGTCACGAGCGAGTCGCGCTCCGCGACGAAGACGCCGTTGACGAGCTCTCCGCGCATGTAGACGTTCCGGCCGGCCTTGAAGAGATCGGGCACGGAGCCGCGGTAGACGACGTTCACCGTCGCCTTTCCGTCGATGTCTCGCAACCGGAAGCGGAGCCCGTCACCGCGCGCGTCTCCGCGCACAGGCGCGAGCACGACTCCCGCCAGGCTCACCTTCCCGGGGTGGTCGGCCAGCTGGCTCGGTCGCAACGACGGTGTGGCCCCGCCCGCGAAGCTCGTGTAGAGCAGGAAGACCGCCAGCGTGGCAGCGACCGAGAGCGCGATGACAAGACGCGCTGGGCTTCGTCTCCGGCGCACGCCCCGAGTTTACCGGGGGCTTTCCGGCGGCTTTACAGCTCTGGGAGAGGCTGCGGGGTTCGAGCCGGGATCTTGTAGCCGTGGTCGCGACAGAGGGAGCCGGGCGCGTCCTCTGTGAGCGCGTCGCAGTAGCCCTTGCCGTACGCGGCCCGCAGGAACGCGGCGACCACCTCGAGGTTCCAGTCGCTCACACCGCACGCCTCGCCCCAGAGATCGGCCAGGCGCAGATCGATGTCCAGCTCGAGCAGCTCGATGCGCGTGGGTCGCTTCGCCATGGGGTAAAAACGTACCCTTGGCGTCGGACGGAACTCGGTGGCCGCGATTCGCTTCGGACCAGCCCGCTTGCCCAGCCGCGAAAGCCCCGAGGCAGCGCTCGAACTCCTGCTCGAGCGGGGTTACACGGCCTGCGAGATCGACTTCGCGAGCGGTTTCTGGATGGACTACCCGTGGGCCGAGCAGTTCGGCAAGCTCGCTCGCAAGCGGCGGATCGCGCTCTCGGTCCATGCCCCGATCGCCGGGTTCATGGGTCACGTCGAGCGCGACAAGAAACATGCGATGGCGG
>JBBDMP010000087.1:0-27066 GCA_040878265.1 Gaiellales bacterium
CGAGGAGGATGTGCTCGGTGCCGATGTAGTTGTGGCCGAGCGAGAGCGCCTCGCGCAGCGCCAGCTCGAGGACTTTCTTCGCGCGCGGGGTGAAGGGAATCTGGCCGGTGGTGACCTCGTCTCCCTGGCCGACGATGCGGGCGACCTGCGCGCGCACCTCTTCGACCGTGATGTCGAGGCTCTCGAGAACGCGGGCAGCGAGACCTTCCTCCTCCCGCAGGAGGCCGAGGAGGATGTGCTCAGTGCCGATGTAGTTGTGCTTCAGGGCGCGGGCTTCGTCCTGGGCAAGGACGACAACCTGTCTGGCTCTCTCCGTGAAGCGCTCGAACAACCCTCAGCGTCCTTTCATCCGACAGCGGGACCTATCGTACCGAACAGGTCGGGAGGCTCTGAGTCGCCAGGAAAACATGTTGCAGTGCTCGTATCGGCCCTCACAGGCGGTCCCTGAAGCTCACCCCGAAACGGGGGACACGTAGGCTCCCCGTTCCGCCGATGGTAGTGGCATGGCGCAGGGTCTAGGGGTCACTCTGAGGCGAGCAGCCGCCCTCGTACTCATCTTGGTTGCTGGGGCGGCCGCGACACCCGGGCACGCGCTCGCGGCGGGCACGACCGTCAGTCCCGAGGACGCTCTCGAAAGCGCGCTCGTCAGCCAGATCAACCAGGTGCGAACCGCGCACGGACTGCGTCCGGTGCGAGCGGCTTCGCGCCTGGGGAAGGCGGCCGACCGCCACTCGAGCTCACTCGCGCTCGTGGGCTACTTCCGGCATGAGCTCTTCACGCCGCTTCGGGCGACGAACTGGACAAGCTACAGCCACTGGATCCATTGGTACTGGCCCGGCCCGGGCTACACATCGTGGAGCGCCGGTGAGAATCTCGCGTGGGGCGGCACAGGTCTCGGCGCGCGCGAGATCGTGCGCATGTGGATGAACTCCGCAGGGCACCGCGCCAACCTGCTGGCGCGCGGCTGGCGAAATATCGGCGTCTCGGCTGTGCGCGTGTTCCTGCCGCTCGGTTACTTCGCCGGGCAAACGGAGGTCACGATCGTCGTCGCCGAGTTCGGCCGCCGGTCCGCCTGACTAGGCTCGAAAGGAGAGGGCGACCGTCATACTCGGGCCTGTGCCGCTCGAGGCGACGATCGAGCCGAGGAGGCCGTACTCACTCGCGCTCACCGCCAGGATGCGCAGCGACGCGACGCGGGTCCTGCGGGACGGTGTCCTCTCGCTTGCGTACGAAGCCGGAGGGCCGTGCCTGGCACGAGTGCGGCAGCTCCCCGACGGTCCTCTCGAGGTTCGGATCGAGGCTCCGCGGCCGCGCGAGGCGCTCGAGCGGCTGCGCTTCGTGCTCGCCGTGGATGAGGATCACACCCCGTTTCTGCGCGAGTTCGCCGGCGACCCGCTGCTCGGGGAGCGGATCCGGAACTTGCGCGGGCTGCGCCCGTTGCGGACCGCGACGGTCGCGCACGCGCTCCTCAAGGCGGTCTGCGGCCAGCTGATCCAGGCGAGGGCGGCGCGACTCCTCGAAGCCAAGCTGCTCCGGATGGCGGCGCCGGCCCACGGGGAGCTGCGGCTTCCGCCGACGCGGGCCACGTTCGCCGGCTTCGCGCCGGTCGAGCTCGTGCGCGCCGGGCTCGCCGCCCGCAAGGCCGCGACGCTCGTGCGGCTCTCCCGGGGCCTCGACGTCGAGCGCCTGCACGCGGTTCCGACGGCCGTGGCCGGAGACCGAATCGAGCGCGAGCGGGGGCTCGGTCCCTGGTCGGCCGGGATGGTCTGCCTGTTCGGGCTCGGCCGCTACGAGCGCGGACTCGTCGGCGACCTCGGCCTGATCAAGCTCTGCTCGTCGCTCCTCGGCCGTCGGGCCGAGTCGGAGGACACGGCCGAGCTGCTCGCGCCCTACGGCGAATGGGCCGGGTTGGCCAGCGTTTACCTGCTCGCAGGCGGGAGCCAAGGGTCCCGGGCGGGACAAGTTCCGCCCCTACCCAAGTCGAGCAGGGTTTTCGCGGTCGAGAGCCCATCTGAGCGGATTGTCCGCCACGTACTGACGTAGAGCCTGCAGCTCAGCCTCGCTCCGAATGACGCGGTCGTGGAACGTGCGTTGCCACACCGACCCGCCCACCTCTCGCGACACGCCCGCCTTGAATGCCCCGACGACTGTTTGTAGGGGCGGGCCTTGGCCCGCCCGGGAAAGGACGACGATGCCATGAAGATGGTTCGGCATCACGATGAAGGAATCGAGTTCGACCCCCGCCCAATGCAACGGGATCGCTAGCCAGTGCTCGCGAACGATTTCCCCGATCTCGCTGAGCGTCATTTCGTCGCTCGCGACGTCCCCGAATATGCCCCGACCGGCAGCAGCGCAGATCGTGACGAAGTACGCGCCGGTGGTCGCGTAGTCGTATCCGCTAAGGCGCGGGGATTTTCGAACCGGGCGGGACAAGTCCCGCCCCTACATCTACAACCTAAGAGCGCGCGCGTCAGTCACGTTCGCGCAAGAGCGGGAACAGGATGACGTCGCGGATGGTCTCGCGGCCCGTGAGGATCATCGCGAGCCTGTCGACGCCCAGGCCCAGCCCGCCCGTCGGCGGCATCCCGTAGGAAAGCGCCTCGACGTAATCCGGGTCGCCCTCGCCTCCTAGCTCGGCGAAGCGCTGGGCCTGCTCGTCCGGGTCGGTCAGCTCGGTGTAGGCGTTCCCGAGCTCAAGACCGCCGACGAAGTACTCGAAGCGCTCGACGACCCCCTCTTCGCCCTCCTTGCGCCGCGCGAGCGGAGAGAGCTCCACCGGGTAGTCATAGAGGAAGGTCGGCACGCTCAGCGTCGGCTCGACGAGGTGGGTGAGCGCGTGGTCGACGAGCTGGCCCCACGAGGCGTCCTTGCCCGTGTCCACCTCGCGCTCTTGGAGCCGACTCCGCAGCTCGTCGGCATCACGCGTCCAGACGCCTTCGGCCTCCAACGCCTCGACGAGGCGCAGGCGCCGCCAGGGCGGCGCGAGTTCGATCTCCTGGCCCCGGAAGGTCACCTGAGTGGTCCCGATCGACTCGCGTGCCACGGTGGCAACCAGGTCCTCCACCCGGGCCATCGTGTCCTCGTAGTCCGCATAGGCCTCGTACCACTCAAGCATCGTGAATTCCGGTTGGTGCTTCGTCGACAGCCCTTCGTTGCGGAAGTCCTTGCCGATCTCGTAGACCTTCTCGAGGCCGCCCACGATGAGCCGCTTCAGATAGAGCTCGTCCGCGATCCGCAGATAGAGGTCGGCATCCAGCTCGTTGTGATGCGTCACGAAGGGCTCCGCGAGCGCGCCGCCGTAGCGCGGCTGGAGGATCGGCGTCTCGACCTCGACGAAGCCGCGCTCGTCCAGGTAGCGCCGGATCTCAGCGACCATGCGAGTTCGAAGGAGGAAGTCCCGCCGAGTCTCCTCGTTGACGAGCAGGTCGAGATAGCGCCTCCGGTAGCGCGTCTCCGTGTCGATAAGCCCATGGAAGGTGTCGGGAAGGGGCCGCTTGATCTTCGCGAGAAGCGCCAACTCGTCGACGGCGAGCGACGGCTCGCCGCGACGCGTCCGCATCGGCGATCCGGCAACACCCACAACGTCGCCGAGGTCGACCGTGACTGCTCCGACGCGCTCCTCCGCGCAAAGAAGCTGAATCGACCCCGAGCGGTCGACGAGGTCGAGAAATGTGAGCTTTCCGTGCTCCCGCCGGCCGAGCACGCGACCGGCCACGCGGCGCTTCTCGCCCGACTCCGCGCCCGGCTCGAGCGCCTCGGCCTCAGCGCGTACCGCCGCAACCTCGTCCCGGTCGGGAAAGCGCGTGGGTAGGGACATGCGGCCGCGAGCCTAACGCGGGCTACGCGGCCTTGACGTCCATGATCTTGAACTTGAGCGAGCCGCGCGGCGCAGAGACCTCGACCGTCTCGCCCTTCTTTCGCCCGATGATCGCCTGCCCGACCGGAGACTCGTTCGAGAGCTTGTGCTCAGCGGGGTTGGCCTCAGCCGAGCCCACGATCGTGTACTCGACCGTCTCGTTCGCAGCGATGTCCTTGAGCCGCACCTTCATGCCGATGCCGACGACACCCTTGGGCAGGTCCACTACCTCGGCCAGGCGGGCGTTCCGCAACCGCTCCTGAAGCGTCGCGATGCGGTGCTCGAGCATCGCCTGCTCATTCTTGGCGTCGTCGTACTCCGAGTTCTCGGAGATGTCTCCGAACTCCCGGGCGTGCTTGATCCGCTCGGCCACCTCCCGGCGCTTGACCGTCGAGAGATGCTCGATCTCCCCTTTGAGCTTGTCCAGCCCTTCAGGCGTGAGAATGACTTCCTTCACAGCGATTTCCTCCGGATAGACCCCTCAGAGAGGCAAACGCGGTGCCCAGGGGCACCGTCGCGGCGCACATTGTAGCGACCTTGTCAAGAGCAGTATCGCGGGCCCGGCGGCTAGCATTTCCAGCGTATGTCGGCTGATTTGCACACCTCCTGGAGCATCGGTCCTGTGCGGATTCCCGGCCGCCTTGTGCTCGCGCCCATGGCCGGGGTATCGGTGCAGGCGTTCCGCCGCCAGGGCCGTCGTTTCGGCGCCGGCCTCGTCTGCTCCGAGATGGTCAGCTGCGCGGGCCTCTCCTACGGCAACGAGCGGACGCTGGGCTATCTGCGCATCGGGCGCGACGAGCATCCGCTCGCCGTTCAGATCTTCGGCTCCGAGCCGGCCCTGATGGCCGAGGCGGCACGCATGGTCGAGGACGCCGGCGCCGATCTCGTGGACATCAACTTCGGCTGCCCAGTGCGCAAGGTGACCAAGACCGGGGCGGGTGCGACGCTGCTCGAAGACCCCGACCGAGCCTGCCGCATCGTCGACGCGGTCGCCTCGGCCGTGCGCGTCCCGGTGACGGTGAAGATGCGCCGCGGCCTCCAGCACGGCTCCCGATCGGCGCTCGAGGTCGGGCCGCGCCTCGTCGAGGCCGGCGCCGCCTCGCTCACGCTGCACCCACGCTCTGCGACGCAGATGTACACCGGTACAGCCGACCATGCGCTGACCGCCGAGCTCGTCGAGCTCGTCGACGTCCCCGTCGTCGCCTCCGGAGACGTCGTCTCGCGTGCCGACGCGGAGCGCATCCTGGACGAGACCGGCGCAGCCGGCGTGATGGTCGGCCGCGCCGCGCAGGGAAACCCGTGGGCCCTCGGCGAGATCGCGGGCGTCGTCGACGGCGAGCCTTCCTGTGAGGATTTGGTCGCCGAGCTCCTCCTTTTCATGGAGGACACCGTCGAGGAGATGGGTGAGGGTCGGGCGACCGGCTTCCTGAAGAAGTTCTACGGCTGGTACCTCGGTCGCGGGCGCTTTCCGAAGCAGTTCAAGCAAGAGCTCGTCCGCCTCGACACCGTCCCTGAGGTCGAGGACCGGCTGCTCGCGGCGGCTCCCGGCGCTCAGCGGGTCCTCGCGCGCCTGAAAGCGGAGATCCCGCCCGCCGAGAACGTCCGGCTCGATCTTCCCGTCTCGATCTACGCCGGAGGCTGAAGCCCTCCCAACCGCCGCTATAACTCCCGTTATGGCGGTTGCAGCGGAAGAGCGGAGGATCGTCTCGGTGCTCGTCGCGGACGTGGTCAACTCGACTGCGATCGCCGAGAAGCTCGGGCCCGAGCGCTCGAAGATCCTGATCGACGAGGTGATCCGGATCATGAGCGAGCAGGTGCGCCGCTACGACGGCACGGTGGCCCAGCTCGTCGGTGACGAGCTCCTCGCGCTATTCGGCGCTCCCGTCGCGCACGAAGACGACTCCGAGCGGGCCGTCCGCGCCGCGCTCGCGATCCAGCGGGCCCTCGGGCAGTACGCGGAAGAGGTCGAATCGGCCTACGGCATCGAGCTCGCCGTCCGCATCGGCGTCAACACCGGTCCCGTCGTGGTGGCGCCGCAAGGCCAGGACGACGGTTACGACCGGTGGAACGCGCTCGGAGACACGGTCAACGTCGCTTCTCGTCTCCAGGAGATCGCCGGCGAGGGCGGGATCGTCATCGGCCCGGAGACGAAGCGCCAGGTGGACCCCTATTTCGAGCTCGAGGAGCTGGGACAGCAGGAGCTGAAGGGGGTCGGCGCGCCGATCGACGTGTACAAGGTCGCCGGCGCACGCGATTCCAAAGCCGTGGAGCCGGAGCTGCCCCTCGTCGGTCGCGACTTCGAGCTGACCGTCTTGGAGCGGACGATGGATGCTCTGGCGGAGGGTCGCGGCGCGATCGTCGCGATCACCGGCGAGCCCGGCATCGGCAAGACCCGGCTCGTCTGGGAGGTGTGGTCGCGCTACCGCGACCGGATCCAGTTCATCGAAGGCCGTGGCGTCTCCTATGCCCAGAACTTCCCCTACTGGCCGATCCGCGACCTCCTGCGCGAGTGGCTCGGCGTCGGCGCCACGACCCCCGAGGCGCAAATTCGCCTCGAGCTCAAGGCCGAGCTCGGCCACCTGTTCGGCGAGGACGCCGAGGAGGCCTATCCCTTCTTCGCCACCTTGCTCGGGATCACCATCGAGCCCGACGCGGCCCAGCGCATCCGTGAGCTCAACCGCGAAAGCATCCAGATGCGCACGTTCGAGGTGTTTTACGAGTGGGCGTGCAAGCTGAGCGCGGAGAGGCCGCTCTGCCTCATCTTCGAGGATCTGCACGCGGCGGACGAGTCGACTCTCGAGCTCCTCGAGGCCCTGCTCGGCGTCACGGAAGAGGCGGCGGTCTGCCTCCTCTTCCTCTACCGCAGTGAGCGCGAGCACGGCTCGTGGCGGCTCGGCGAGCGCGCCCGCCAGCTCTATCCACACCGCTTCAAGGAGATCGAGCTGCGGCCGCTTCCCGCCGATGCCAGCCGAGTCCTCGTCGCAAACGCGGCGGACGGCGAATTGCCCGAGCCCGTCAAGGAGTTCCTCGCCGAGCGTGCGGGCGGCAACCCGTTCTTCCTCGAGGAGGCTTTCAGGGATCTCGTCGAGCGGGGAGTCCTGCGTCGTGAGAACGGGCGCTGGGACCTCGCCGTCGACGAGGCCGAGCTCGCCATCCCGGCGCTCGTTCAGGGGGCTCTGCAGGCGCGGCTCGACCGCCTCGACCCGGCGACCCGCGAGGTCCTGAACTACGCGGCCGTCATCGGCAGGACGTTCGGCCAGCCGCTCCTGGAGCGGCTCCTCCCGCACGAGGACTTGATGCGCGCGCTCACAGAGCTCCAGCGCCTCGACCTCATCGTCGAGAAGGCGCGGCGCCCGGCGCCCGAGTACCGCTTTCGCCACGGGCTCGTCCAGGAGGTCGCGTACGCGAGCCTCGTCGAGACCAAGCGGAAGAAGCTGCATCGTAAGGTGGGCGAAGCGCTCGAGGACATCTATCGCGAATCGCCCGAAGAGCCGCCCTACGCGCTCCTGGCCCGCCACTTCAGCGAGGCGGACGTCCCCGAGAAGGCGGCCGAATACCTGCTCAAGGCGGGCGACGCGGCCCGCGCGATCTATGCCGACCAGGAGGCACTCGAGCACTACCGTCGAGCGCGCACGTTTCTCGCGCAGCTCAAGGACGAGCGCCGCGCCCGCGACACCCTTTTCAAGATGGCCCTGACGTACCACCTGGCGTTCGACTTCGAGAACGCAGAGGAGATGTACGACGAGGCCTTCTGCTGCCGCGTCGACGAGGAGCCCGTCCTCAAGCCGACCGAGCGCATCGAGACGTCGAACCCCCGGCCGGAGGACCTTGCTCCCGGCGACGTCTACTCCACGGAGTCCGGAGCGTTCGCAGAGCACCTCTTCCGGGGGCTCCTCATGGTCGACGGCGATCTCAATGTGGTCCCCGCGATGGCGGACAACATGCGCGTCTCGAACGACGGGCTCGCCTATCTCTTCCGGCTGCGCGAAGGCGTCAAATGGAGCGACGGCGAGCCGCTCACGGCCGAGGACTTCGCCTTTGCGTGGCAAAGCATGCGCGAAGAGCAGACTCGCACCGCTTTCCTCATGGAGGACGTCGTGTCCGCCGAGGCGCTCGACGATCGCACGCTCGAGATTCGGCTACGGGAGCCGCGCAGCTACTTCCCGTACCTGCTCGCGCAGCCGTGGGCCTTCCCGTGGCCCCGGCACAGATGCAAGGAGCTCGGCGAGGACTGGCGGAAGCCCGAGAACCTCGTCGGCAACGGGCCGTTCTTCCTCGCCGAGTGGGAAGAGGACCACGCCCTGCTCGAGGCCAACTCGCATTGGGTGGGCCCCCGCGGCAACGTGGGCCAGATCCACGTCGTCTTCGGGCTCAAGACCGCGGAGGAGATCGAGGCGTGGCGGGAGGGGCGCTTCGACGCTCTCCGGGTCTATAGAAAAGGGCTCGAGGACGCGCCCGACACCATCACCGAGATCGTTCCCGAGCTATCGACGCTGTATGTCGGCTTCAACGTCCAAGACACACCGTTCGCAAACTCGCTCGTCCGCAAGGCGTTCTCGCACGCCGTCGACCGCGATCGGCTCGTGGCGGAGACAGACAGCCTGCACCGGGCCGCAACCCGCGGCGGAGCAATTCCGCCCGCCATGCCCGGGCACTCGCATCGTGTAGCCCCCGAGTACGACCTCCAGCTGGCCCGCCAGCTCCTCTCCCATGCCGGGTATCCGGATGGACGGGGCTTGCCGGAGCTCGAGTTGGTCCTGGCGAAAGCCCAGCGCGCCCATGCGGGCAAGATGCTCACGGAGGCCGCCGCCGAGCTCGGAGCCCGCGTGCGCATCAGGGAAATCCGGGGCCCGCTAGCGCCCTCCGATATCGAGGGCTCCGATCTCTGGCTGAGCGGCTGGACGGCCGACTACCCCGATCCCGACGGCTTCTTCAGGGGTCTGTTCCGGAGCGCGTGGCCCTTCTATCGAGACGAGGAGCTCGAGGAGATGCTCGTCGAGGCCCGCTCGCTGGGGAACCAGGGTGAACGCCTCCGCATCTACCACGACGTCGACCGTCTTTGGGTCTCAGAGCACGCGGCGATCCTGCCGCTTTCCTACAGCCGCGCAATGTTCGCCCGCCGCCCCTGGGTCGAGGGACTCGGTGCCACGCCCCTCTCTCAGGCCCGGCTGGACGCGGTCGTCGTCCGCCGAGAACCGTCAGCCGCGGTTCAGGTCCCAGACGAGGCGGAGGCCCTCCAGAGTTAGCAGCGGGTCGACGCGCTCGATCGTGCGTGAGTGGGGCGCGATCAGGTCGGCCAGCCCTCCGGTGGCGATGACGGGAGCCGTGTCGCCGAGCTCGCCGCGCATCCGCTCGACGATCCCGTCCACCTGGCCGGCGAAGCCGTAGACGAGGCCGGACTGGAGGGCGGACGCTGTCGTCTTCCCGATCACCGAGGGGGGCGCGGCGAAGTCGACCTTGGTCAGCCGGGCGGCGCGCAGGAAGAGGGCCTCCATCGAGGTCTCGATTCCAGGAGCGAGGACGCCCCCGACGAACTCTCCCGCGCTCGAGACCGCGTCGAAGTTGGTCGACGTGCCGAAGTCGACGACGATCGCGGGGGCGCCGTAGCGCTCACGCACGGCAACGGCGTTGGCGATTCGGTCCGCCCCGACTTCGCGGGGATCGTCGTAGAGGATGGAAATACCGGTCTTGACGCCCGGGCCGAGCACGAGCAACGGCGCTTCCGCGTAGTTCTCGGCAAACTCCTCGTAGGAGCGGACGAGTGCCGGGACACTCGAGGCGAGCACGAGCCCGGTGACTTCGCCGAAGCCGAGGTCTGCAAGCTCCAAGAGCCGGCCGAGAAGGACGGCGAGCTCGTCGCCGGTTCGCTCACCCTCGGTCGCCACACGCCAGTCCACGACCAATCGCTCACCATCAAACAGGCCGAAAACCGTCTGAGTGTTACCGACGTCTGCGGCGAGCAGCATCCATCACCCGCGGAAAATGCGAAGCATTTTTCGCGGTTACTCGTCTTCGCCCGAAAGGGACTCGCCGAGCTTCTCGGCGAGCGCCTCGGGCGTGAGGGGCGGGCCGTCGCCCTCGCCGCGGAGCTCCTCGATCGTCACGTCGCTCGACGTGTAGACCTCGGCCCGCGGGATCATGCGCATGGGCCGGTTCTTGTCCCAGACCCACACGTCTTCCATCGTCAGGTGGAAGAAGGGGTAGCTCGTTTGCGGCAGCACCTTGAGCTCGTGCCGGTTGCAGAGGTACGTCGAGTCCTGGGTGACGACGCAGTACCTGAAGAGACTGAAGACGGCTGAGTATTCCTTCTTGAGGCGGAGCTCGAGCTCGGCTTCGTACTCGTCGAGCTCATCGAGGTTCGACATGGGCTCATTCTAGCTGCGCCGCTCTTAGATCCCGCACTGCGCGCCCGTCCGGCAAGACGAGGTCGGGAGCCAGCTCATACAGTGGCTCGAGGACGAAGAGCCGCTCGGCCAGGCGGGGGTGCGGAACGGTGAGCCCGGGCTCGTCGAGCGTCTCGTTCCCGTAGAGCAGGAGGTCAAGGTCGATCGTCCGCGGGCCGAAGCGGGGCCCCGCCCGCTCCCGGCCGAGCGCCCGCTCGATCGCCAGGAGGCGCTCGAGCAGCTCCCGCGGGCCCAGCTCGGTCTCGAGCGCGCAGGCGGCGTTGAGGAAGCGGGGCTGGTCCTCGTAGCCGACCGGATCGGTCTCGCGCACCGAGGAGACGGCGAGGACGCGCACGCCGGGCTCGGCGGCCAGAAGCTCGACCGCGCGATCAAGGTTCTCGCGGCGGTTGCCGACATTCGCGCCGAGTCCTACGTACGCCCAGGTCATGGCCAGGAAGCTCATTCTCGCCGCTCTCGTCGCAGTCCTTGTGCTCCCCGCATCCGCGGACGCCGGCACCGCTCGCGATGCGCTCGACGAGGCGCTGGCCCTCTTCGCGCCCGCAGCGCCCCGCGCCGCCCGCGCCGCGGCCAATGAGTCACCGGAGGCAACGCTCGTCCTGCGAGAACTCGCCATGCGTCTCAGCGAGCTCCCGCCCCGAGAGCGCCGCCTGGCAAAGCGACTGCTCGCGCGGCCGACGAGCCTTCGTGCGCTCAACCGTTACGTCGTCGTCGCGCGCCGTGCGTGCGATCGGCACATCTGCGTCTGGTGGTCGACGAGCGGCCGCGACGCACCCCGTTCGGCCGACAGGGACCGGGACGGCGTGCCGAACCAGGTCGAGCGGACGCAGCGGGTCCTCGGCACTGTCTGGCGTCGGGAGATCGGCGACTTCGGCTACCTGCCTCCGCTTGCCGACGGCTTGAGCCGCAGCCCGGACGAGCGGCTCGACGTGTACCTGACCGACGTCGGTCAGTACGGGCTCTACGGGTACTGCGCGAGCGACGACCCGCGGCTGGCGAACGCCAGAGCCAGGCGTGTCTGGTCCTACTGCGTTTTCGACAACGACTTCGGCGCGGCCCAGTACGCGCCCGCCGCCTCCGGGATGAAGGCACTGCGGGTCACCGCGGCGCACGAGTTCTTCCACGCCGTCCAGTCGCGATACGACTTTCGCGAGGACAGGTTCCTGCTCGAAAGCACGGCGGTCTGGATGGAGGACGAGGTCTACGACGGGGTGAACGACAACCTCGCGTGGCTCTCGATGGGCGGCCCCCTCATGCCGGAGAACACAGACGCGGTGGGCCCCTGGCTTCCGCTCGACATTTCCCCCTCCGACCTCGCCGATCCGCTCTACACGCTGAATTACAGCTCCTGGATCTTCTTCCGCTTCCTGTCCGAGCGCACCGACCGCACGATCGTCCGCGAGATCTGGGAGCGAGCGCGGAAGCGCACGTCCACGCGGGCGATCGTCGGGGCTGTCGGCGGGCGCGCGCTCGACTTCCGGAAGGTCTTCGCCGAGTTCGGGGTCTGGAACACGGCTCCGTCGGCGTTCTACTCCGAAGGCAGTCTTTATCCCGTCCCCGGGGCAGCTGTCCTCCCCGTCGGGACGCCGGTCGCTCGGGACATGTACCACCTGGCGAATGACTACCTCGAGGTCCCGGTCGCAGGGAGTGGAGCCACGACGTTGACCCTGTCGCTCGACCTTCCGGCACCCGAGCAGCCCGGGCTGCCGGAGGCGAACGTGGTCGTCTTCGATGCGGCCGGAGTGCACCGGTTCGAGCTGGCGCTCGACGCGGCGGGGAACGCGCTAGCGGCGATACCCGTCGCAGGCGCGACGAAGGTCGTCCTCGTGCTCACGAACGCCGGCAGCGACACGGTATGCAAGCAAGGCACGTACTACGCCTGCGGGGGCGCATCGCTCGACGACGTCTCGGACGGGTACCTCGTCGGCGCAACTCTTTCGTAATTCGCCTCTTGTAAGTCCGGGCCGAATCCGCTTTCATCCGGGTTCTGAGGCGGCTTCTCCTCTTCCCCCTGCTTCTCGCCGCACTCGCATTCGGGGTCCAACCCGCCACCGCGGCGACTCCCAGCGACGGGCTCGGCCGTGCGCTGGCCCGAGGCGAGATCGACCAAGCGCAGCATGCGCTCTATCGCGCGCTCGCGCTCTTCCGCCCCGCCCAGGTCGAACGGCGCTTCGGGCCTGTCGCACGCGCGGGGAGGCGAGACGCGACCCACGTCCTCCTTCTGCTTTCGCGGAACCTGAACCGGCTCGACGGCACCGAGCGTCGCCTCGGCGAGAGGCTTCTCGCACGTCCAACGGACAGACGTGACCCCATCGTCCGCTACGGCGTCCCGGCTCGGTATCGCTGCAATCGCGTCGTTTGCGTCTTCTGGGTGAGCCGGACGCGCCACGCGCCGCCGCTACGCGACCGCCGGCCTCGAAACGGTATTCCGGACCAGGTCGACCTGACGCTCGCGACGTTCCGCAAGGTCTTCAGTACGGAGGTGGGTCAGTTCGGCTTCTCGCGGCCGCTTTCCGACCGCCGTGTGCGCAGCCACGGCCCGAACGCCAAGCCCGACATCTATCTGGCGGACGTGGGGAGCCGCGGCTTCTACGGGCTCTGTCGGCCGGACCGGCAGAGACGGACGAGCCCGGGTCATTGCATCGTTGACGACGACTTCTCGGCGCGGCAATTCGCCGGTGGGGTGTCCGGAAAGGCAGCCCTCCAGGTAACGGCGGCCCATGAGTTCCTGCACAACATCCAGTTCGGCTATGACGCCTGGGACGACTTCTGGTTCTTCGAGAGCACGGCGACCTGGATGGAGGACGAGGTCTTCCCGCTCGTGAACGACAACCTCCAGTACCTCCCTGTCAGCCCGGTGAGCGCCACATGGTTCTGGCTCCCGCTCGACATCTTCGAGCCCGACACGTCGAAACCGGAGTCCGCAAACAAGTACGGCACGTGGATCCTCTGGCGTCATCTCTCGGAGCGTTTCGGCCGCGAGGTCGTCCGCGATGCCTGGAACCTCGCCCGCGGTGCCCCGTTCGGGATTCAGGCGCTCGAAGCCATGCTCGCCGCGCGAGGCCAAGTGTGGGCCGACACCTTCCACCAGTTCGCGATAGCCAACTACTTCGTCGGCTCGAGCTATGGCGAAGGCCCCCTGTACATGACGGTACCGGGGGTGGGCCCGCAGCCGCAGCCCCTCGCTCTCCCGTCTGCAGGCACTATCCCAATGGGGCATCTCTCGAGCGACTACTACCTGTTCACGCCGCCGGGTGCTGGAACCACGCTCAGGCTCACGGTGACGTTGTCGGGCCCCGAAACGAACCCTCGAGCGACGGCGATCGTCCTTCGCCCGACCGGAAACGACCCGCCCGTCCCGCTGACCAGCGGGGTTGAGGCGACGCTCGCATTCGACTCGAGCGTGACCGGCGTCCTGCTCGTCCTGACGAACGGGAGCACGCGTTTCACCGGCTGCGAGACCGCTCCGTCGCCCCCGTTCTTCTCCTGTTTTGGCTTTCCGGTTGACGACAATGTGTCGTTCACCGTGAGCGCGAACAGCCCTTAGCGCCGCACGCGCTCCACCGTCGCGGCCGTCCATTCGGCGGGCGCTTCGAGACGGACCGCAGGCTTTCGCACCCTCACGCGCACGCGTGAGACCGGAAAGCTCTCGAGCAGTCGGTCGGCGATGGCGGCCGCGAGAGCCTCGATGAGATTGAAGCGGGCGCCGTCGGAAATCTCGCGAACGCAGGCCACGACCTTCGTGTAGTCCACCGTGTCGGCCAGCTGGTCGCTCCGAATGCCGGCGTCGTGGGCAACCAGTTGGACGTCGAAGAGAAACGGCTGCCCTATTTCCTTCTCCTCCTCGAGCGCGCCGTGGAAGCCGGTGAGCTGGAGAGCCTCGATCTCGATGATGACCTCGGACACTACGCGGCTCCCACGATCGCTCGCGCCGCCGCGAGCGCCTCGACGTGCTCGCGCACGTCGTGCACGCGGAAGAGAGACGCCCCGCGCTCGTAGGCGAGGACGGCCGCGGCCACCCCGGCGGAGACCGGGCCGGTGAGCGCGTCGGGATCGCCGAGCAACCGCCCGAGGAAGCGCTTGCGCGAGGCGCCCACGAGTACCGGCCGCCCGAGTGCGGCGAGCTCGCCGAGGCGGCTCAAGAGCTCGAGGTTGTGCTCGACCGTCTTGCCAAAGCCGATCCCAGGGTCGAGGCAGACCCGCTCCTCGGCTATTCCCGCGCCGACAGCGAATGCGAGCCGCTCCTCCAGGAAAGAGACGACCTCGGAGACAACGTCGTCGTAATGCGGATCGTCCTGCATCGTCCGCGGCGGGCCGAGCATGTGCATCAAGCAGAGATACGCGTCCGAGTCCGCGATCGTCCCCGCGAGCTCGGCATCTCCGCGAAGAGCTGTCACGTCGTTGACCATGACGGCGCCGAGCTCGACCGCCCGGCGGGCGACCTCCGCTTTCGACGTGTCGATCGAGACCGGCAGGCCCTCGAGCCGCTCGAGCACGGGCTCCACGCGGCGAAGCTCCTCCTCGGCGGAGACGCCTTCGGAGCCCGGCCGGGTCGATTCCCCGCCCACGTCCACGATCGCCGCGCCCGCTGCGAGGAGACGCCGGGCTTCGGACACGGCGTCGTCAGGGTCGAGGAACGCGCCGCCGTCCGAGAACGAATCGGGGGTCACGTTGACGATCCCGATCACGGAAGGCCGTGGGAAGGCCTCCTCAAGCGGCAGGGGCATGGCTCGTATCCTAAGAGGGCTTGGCGAAACAGACGCTATGCCGCCGAAGACGCCCTGGGCGGCGCGAGGCCGTGTCCTCGGTCGCGCCCGTATTCATTGAATACGAACGCTCCCTGCGTCCTTGCCTCGCATCCGCCCAGAGCGCCTCGGCGACGAGGCCCGTTCCGCCAAGCCCTCTAGGCGGGTAGCCATGATCGACCTGCACGCCCACATCCTCCCTTCCCTCGACGACGGGGCGGAGACGCTCGAGGACAGCCGCGCGATCGCGCGCGCGGCGGCAGCCGAGGGCGTCGAGGCGATCGCGGCCACCCCGCGCCGGATGGGCAAGTCCTCGCGCGCTGCCGCTTTCCGCCTGCTCGAGCTCGGTCTGGTCGACGTTCTGGCCAGCGACCTGCACACGCCGGCTATTCGGGAGGCGAGGCTGGGAGAAGCGGCCTGTGCCCTCAAGGACGCCGGGCTCGCGCGGCATCTCACCGAAGACGCACCGCGCGCGATCGTGGCCGGCGAGGAGCTGCCGAAGCCTCCTGCCTACCGCCGCCGTAGATTTTTCGGCTAGTTGGCGCCTTCGGGCTCGGGCGGTTGCATCGTCGCGCCCGGAAGCGGGAAGGGACGCGGCTTCGGCTCGGCGCGCGGCTTGCGCTCTGGCTTCTTCTCGTCCGCCGAAGCCTTTTGCTCGTCGGGGAAGACGCTTTCGGGCGACTCGCCGGCCAGCAGGCGCTCGAACTGCTCCTTGTCGATCGTCTCGCGCTCGATGAGGAGCGCTGCGATGCGGTGCAGCTCGTCTATGTGCTCGCGGAGCACCACGCGTGCGCGCTCGTGCGCCTCCTCGATGACGCGGCGGATCTCGTCGTCGATCTCGCGTGCGATCTCCTCGGAGTAGTCCGGCTCCGAGCCCATGTCGCGCCCGAGGAAGGGCATGTCGTGGTTGCGCCCGAGGGTGCGCGGGCCGAGCTTCTCGCTCATGCCGTAGCGCATGACCATGTGCTTCGCGGTGGCGGTGACCTTCTCGATGTCGTTCGCCGCGCCGGTCGTCACCTCGTGGAAGACGAGCTCCTCGGCGGCCCGGCCGCCGAGAGTCATCGCCATCTGGTCCATCAGGGCCGATTTGGTCGTCAGGAACTTGTCCTCGGAGGGAAGCGAGATCGTGTAGCCGAGCGCAGCGCCGCGGCTGATGATCGAGATCTTGTGCACCGGGTCGCAGTTGGGCAGGTGGTGGCCGACGAGCGCATGGCCCATCTCGTGGTACGCGGTCACCTTGCGCTCGTGCTCGGAGAGGAGACGCGTCTTCTTCTCCGGCCCGGCGATGACCCGCATGATCCCTTCCTCGAGCTCGAGCCCGCCGATGGTCTTCCTGCCGCGGCGCGCTGCGAGCAGGGCGGCCTCGTTGACGATGTTGGCCAGATCGGCGCCCGTGAAGCCCGGCGTCCCGGCGGCGAGCGTGTCGAGGTCGACGCTCTGGTCGAGCGGCTTCCCGCGCGTGTGCACCTCGAGGATCTGCCGGCGCCCGTTGCGGTCGGGGCGGTCGACGACGATCTGCCTATCGAAGCGGCCGGGCCGGAGCAGAGCGGGGTCGAGGATGTCGGGCCGGTTCGTGGCGGCGATGAGGATGATGTTGTCCTTCATCTCGAAGCCGTCCATCTCGACGAGCAGCTGATTGAGCGTCTGCTCGCGCTCGTCGTGGCCCCCACCGAGGCCGGCGCCGCGATGGCGTCCGACGGCGTCGATCTCGTCCATGAAGATGATGCAGGGGCTCGCCTGCTTGGCCTGCTCGAAGAGGTCGCGGACGCGCGAGGCGCCGACGCCGACGAACATCTCGACGAAGTCGGAGCCGGAGATGGAGAAGAAGGGCACGCCGGCCTCGCCGGCAACCGAGCGGGCCAGGAGCGTCTTCCCGGTGCCGGGCGGCCCGTAGAGGAGGACGCCCTTGGGAATGCGCGCGCCGAGCGCCTGGAACTTCTTCGGGTTCTCGAGAAACTCCTTGATCTCGTGGAGCTCCTCGACCGCCTCGTCCACCCCGGCGACGTCCTTGAACGTGATCTTCGGCGAATCCGGCGCCACGCGCTTGGCGCGGCTCTTCCCGAAGCTCATCACCTTCGAGCCGCCGCCCTGCATCTGGTTCATGATGAAGATCCAGAAGCCGAAGAAGAGAACGAACGGCAGCAAGTACGTGAGGAACGACCACCACGCCGAATTGCCGGTCCCCTTCGAGTCGAACTTGATCTCCTGGCGCTCCAGCAGTTGCTGGAACTCGATCTGCGACTGGTCGCTCGGGTAGTTGACCTTGTACTTCGCCTCGCTCTTGAGGTTGGCCTCGATCGAGCGCCCCTTGGGGACGAAGAGAACCGAGTCGAACGAGTTCGGCGAGCTCTTGACGAGCTCGATGAGCTCGCTGTACGTGATCTTCTGGGCTGTCTCGGACCGCCCGGGCAGGAGCGTCTGCGAGGCCAGGTAGACCAGCAGGACGATGACGATGAGGGGGAAGAGTGCGCTGCGGAAGAATCGGCTCACGGCGAGTCCTTAGCTGAGTTAAACGGTAGCAGCAGGGTATTCGCTTACCCGGCAGCGACCGGTTTCCTCTATGCCGTCTCCTCGGCCTGCGCAGCAAGCTCGTCGCGGAGCACGCCGACGTAGGGCAGGTTCCGGTAGCGCTCGGCAAAATCGAGCCCGTAGCCGATCACGAAGCGGTTGGGGATCTCGAAGCCGACGTAACGGCAGACGACATCGTTCTCCCGCCGCTCGGGCTTGGTCAGGAGGGCGCACACCTCGAGCGAGGCCGGCTCACGGGCCTCGAGGTTCCGTAGGAGGTAGGAGAGCGTGAGCCCCGAGTCGATGATGTCCTCGACGACGAGCACATTTCGATCTTCGACCGACATGTCGAGGTCCTTGAGGATGCGGACGACGCCGGAAGAGTCGACGCCCGCCCCGTAGCTCGAGATCGCCATGAAGTCGACCTCGCAGGGCACGTCGATCTGGCGCATCAGGTCGGCCATGAAAAAGATCGCGCCCTTGAGAACTCCGACGAGGAGCAGGTCGCGGCCCCGGTAGTCCTCGCTGATCGCGGCGCCGAGCTCAGCGATGCGGCTCTGCAAGGTCGCCTCGTCGATCAGCACCTCCTCGACCGCCGCGTGGAGCTGCTGCTGGTCGACCTTCAATTTTTCCCCTTCTCCGCCATGACGACGTCTTCGTACCCCGGAGCGGTTGCGATGCCCGGTACGGCCACGACCTCGTCGCCTTTCACGACGAGCGGCCACGCCTCACGTTCGGAACGCGGGACCTTGGCGTCCACGAACAGATCCTGGACTTTCTTTTGCCGGCCCGCGAGCCGGTCGCCGGCACGCCACCCGCGCACCTGCAGGCCGGGGACGCGCGCCTCGATCACCCAGTTACCCCAGCGAACGGGCTCCTCGAGGGCCACCGGCGCCCGTTCCAGCCACACGCCCGCGTACTCCCGCACCGCGACGCGGCCGTCTCCGAGATCGACGCGCTTGGAGCCCTCACGGGAGGCGAGCAACTCTAACAGCGCCTTCTCGATCGGCCTAGGCAGGTTTTCGCCCCCGTCGAGGACGCGAAGGACGTTCTCCTCGGCGGCAGGATGGAGGCGGCGCAGCGCCGGAACGATCTCTGCTCGGATGAGGCCGCGGAGCGTGTCCGGGTTCGAGCGGTCGATCCGGAACTCGAGGCCTTCGGCCCGGCAGTACGACTCCGTCTCCTCACGCCAGAGGGTCAGAAGCGGCCGCACGACACCGTCTTCCCGCCGAACACGGATCCCGCTCGTCGTCCCCCGCGCCGCCAGCCGGTAGAGGATCGTCTCCACCTGGTCGGAGGCGGTGTGGCCCGTCGCGCGCAGCCGCTCGGGCACGAACGAGTAGCGAAGATCGCGCAGCGCCGATTCGCTGAGACCGCGGCCGGGCGCGTCCACGACCTCCGCTTGGAGCCCGTCGCGGCAGAAGCGGGCGTCCTCCTCGGACTCGTCGCCGCGCAGGCCGTGGTTCACATGGAGGGCGCTAGCGCGGTAGCCGAGTGCGCCAAGCGCATGCCAGGCGCAGGTCGAGTCCGGCCCACCCGAAACGAGGCAGACGACGTCCCCGCCGGGGGGGATGAGGTCGTGCCGGCGGACGTGCTCCTCGATGCGCGCTCGGAGCGCAGCGCCGTCCACGCGGCAATCGTAGCTTCGGGCTAGAGGAGTGGGCCGACATCGCAACCGAGGCTGGCGAGCTTGGGCTGAGCCTCCACGAGGACATCGTGGGAGAAGTTGCGGAGGCCCCAGGCGCGCCACATGCGGTTGCCGGCGTCCTCGCCGTCCGCCTGCAGCTCCAGCGCCTGCCCGTACTCCGAGAACATCGCGTCGAGGTATTTCTGCGCGAGGCGGAGGGAGGGGTCGCTGGGCTCGATCTTGGCGACTTCGTCCGCGGCGAGCTGGGCCTCCCCGGCCACCTCGGCCGGTTCGGCAATGCCCGCGCGAAAGTCAGCCGCCCAGGTGTCGAACGACGTCACGTGGATGCTCGCCTTTTCCAGGAAGCGCAGGTCAGCCGCGTCGCAGGAATGGACGAGGGGATCGTCGGACCCCGTCCCGCCCCGAACGCTCAGAGCGAAGACCAGGGCGACGACAAGCGCTGCCGCAGTGACGCCAATCCGCCGCAAGTACCCACAGCATCGACCCTCGGCGAGGGTGCCCCAATCACCCGAACGAGAGGATCGCGGGCGGGGCAAGCCCCGCCCCTACGCTAGCCCATGTAGGGGCCGGCCTTGGCCGGCCCGGCGGACGTCTCAGCCGAAGATGAGTGAGCGGAAAGCCCCCGCCCGTCGCATCCCGAGCGACTCGTAGAGCACGATCGCGGGCCTATTCTCCGGCCGCACGAACAGGCAGACGGCCGGTGTTCCGCCGAGCAGAAGCCTGCAGAGGTCGGCAAGCCCGCGACGGGCGAAGCCGTGCCGCCGGACACTCGGATCGACCCAGACCTGCTGGAGCTGGACGGCCCGGTCCGTCCAGGCCGAGGCTTCCGCCTTGAACAGGATCTCGCCGTCCTTCTCCCAGAGCCAGCTCCGCCCCTCGACGATCTGGGCACGCGTCCGCCTGGTGAAGAGCTCAGGATCGCGCGCGTAGGCGTCGACGCCGACCTCCTCGTAGAACGCGGCCGCCGAGGTGCGAACGAGGAGGTCGAGGTCGTCGATGCGCGCCGGGCGCAGGTCGCTCTCGCCCGGAGGGGGCGGCTCGTTGAGAACGTAGACCGGCTGCCCGGGCCGGTCCTCGAGGGGCCGCGGGAGACGGTCGCGCACCGCCTCCCAGAGGTCGGTGACCGCCTGCTCTTCCCCGATGAGCATGCGGGGGATGTTCTTGGCGGCGAGCTTGGCGAAGGCGTCGGTGCCCTTGCCGGAGGGAACAACATTCGACCCCAGGTGGCAGAGCGCCTGGAGCCGGCCACCGTCGCGCAGGGCGACGAAACGTCCGTAGCCGCGCCGGGCGACATCCTCGAGAAACACCCGCTCGATCGGGTCCTCTGCACAGAAGGCGAGGATCTGCTCGAAGGAGGGGCGCTTGACCAGCCGCGCCATCCGCAGGGACGATACCGCCATGCCCATCCACGTTAGAGCCGAGCCGGGTGACTATGCCGAGGCCTGCCTCGTCCCCGGCGACCCCCTCCGGGCCAAGTACGTCGCCGAAAAGTTCCTCGACGGCGCGGAACAGCGAAACGCCGAGCGCGGGATGCTCGGCTACACGGGCACCTACAAGGGCAGACTGGTTTCCGTCCAGTCGACGGGGATGGGATGCCCGTCTGCTGCGATCGTCTTCGAGGAGCTGATCCAGCTAGGTGTCAAGCGCCTCCTCCGCATCGGGACGTGCGGCGGCCTCCAGCCGGACCTCGCGCTCGGCGACCTCATCGTCGCGCTCTCCGCCGTCCCGTCCGACAAGACGGCGCTGACGTACACCGGCGGCGAGCCGCACGCGCCGACGGCGAGCTGGGAGCTCGTGCACGGCGCCGTCCACGCCGCGAAGGAGCTGGGGAAGCCGGTTCGCGTCGGGCCCATTGTCTCGAGCGACGTCTTCTACGACCCCGACAAAGGGCGCGCGCAGCGCTGGTCCGACCGCGGGATTCTCGCGGTCGAGATGGAGGCCGCGGTCCTCTTCACCCTCGGGGGGATGCGCAAGGTGCAGACCGGCTGCCTGCTCACGGTCAGCGACGTCGTCGTCGAGAGCGAGTTCGTGCGGATCTCAGACGAGGAGCTCCGCGCCGCCGTCGACCAGATGACGGAGCTCGCCCTCGAGACGATCACGGCTTGAGCGCCCCCACAGTCTTCATCGTCAACCCGGCGTCGGGAAGCGGCAAGACCGGTCGGCTCTGGCCGGAGCTCGCCGAGCGGGCGGCCGCGCGCGGCCTGCGGGGCGACACTCTCCTGACGGAGCGGTCGGGTCACGCCTCGTCCTTGGCTGAGCAAGCGGCGGCCGGTGGCGCAAAGGTCGTCGTCGTCGTGGGCGGCGACGGCACGGTCAACGAGGTGGTGAACGGCCTTCGCCGAGCCGGCTCGGACGACGTGGAGCTCGCCATTCTCCCCCGGGGAACCGGCGACGACTTCGCCCGCATGTTCGGAATCCCCGGCGACTTCGACCGCGCGCTCGAGATCGCGGCCACGGGCCGCCCTCGCACTATTGACATCGGGCGCGCGCGCTACGTCTCCCCGGAGGGCTCCGAGGAGGAGCGGTACTTCGTCAACTTCGCCGGAGCGGGCATCTCCGGTGCGATCGCGAAGCGAGGAGCTGCGACTTCACGGCGTCTCGGTGCCCGGCTCGCGTACTTCTGGGCTACGGTCGCAGTCTTTGCCCGCTGGAAGAGCAGCGAGATGAGCCTCGAGATCGACGGGGAGCGGCGTGTGGGCCAGCTGTACGAGGTAATCGTCGCGAACGGCGGTTACGTCGCGGGAGGTATGTGGATGGCGCCGGAAGCCTCCCCGGACGACGGGCTCTTCGAGGCCGTCCTGATCGGCGACTTCACGAAGGCCGAGTTCGTGGCGACCTTCCCCAAGATCTACCGCGGAACGCACGTCGGCCATCCCAAGGTGGAGATCCTCCGCGCGCGCACGGTCAGCGTGGACGCCAAGGCGCCTCTCCCAGTCGTGCTCGACGGCGAGCAGCCGGGTAAGACTCCCGCCCGTTTCGAGATCGTTCCGGGCGCGGTACGCGTCCGCGTGCCGGGCTAGCTGGAAGCGGCGCCGCCGCCCGAGCCGCGGCCCGTGCCGCCGCCGGTCGCTCGTCCGGGCGCCGGGGACGGCTTCTTCCTCGCCGTCTTCCGCTTTGTGCCGGTGGTCTTCCGCGCCGGCGCCGGCTTTTTGCCGCCTTCGAGCCTGGAGAGCCGCTTCTCGAGACGCTCGATCTGCTTCCGCAGGTCCTTGAGCTCGTCGGCCGCGGCGAGCCCGATCGTTCCGAGCGTTCGGCGCGACGCCGAGTCGACGCGGCCCTTGGCCGACATGGCGCGGCCGAGCGCCTCCGTCACCCGCGGATTGCGCGCGAGCTCGTCCACGAGCCTGGTTACCGCCCCTTCGCCTCGGCCCGCAAGCCGTCCGAGCGTGCTCCCCTCATCCTTCTTGCGCTTGGTCGCCATTGGCTGCCCTCCGTCGCTGGTTCCGCCGGACCTTACCCGCCGGAAGGCGATTCAGTCCGCCGCCTCAACGCAAGAAATGCGCCGAAGAGGAGAACGGCTGCCGCGAGGGCGAGCGCCGCCTTGATCACCTGCGGATGGCGGGCCGTGAACGAGCGCGTGTCCTCCGGCGGCTCCCAGTCGGGGTTCAGGGCCTCGCGGCCGAGGGTCGCGTCGGCGGCAGAATCGGGGTCGAACGGCGCTTGCGCAAAGTCATATTCGGGCGTGCCCAGGCGCGGATTGCCGTAGAACAGCCTGTAGGGAGGCTCGAAGCCCTCTGCGACCAAGACGGTCCGCGGGCGGGCGAGCGCCTCGACCCGGAGCCCCTCGAGCGGAGCGTCGTCGCCGTTCTCGATCGTGAGCCGCAGGTAGCGGTGCCTCCCCTCGAGCGGAATGGTGGCGTCGACTGACTCCTGAAAGCGAAAGACTCGCCCTTGGGCGTAGAGGACAAACCGCTCGCCTGTGTTGGACGCCTCGACCTGGACCGGTCGGTCGTAGAGCTTGGTCGAGGCGAGGACGCGGATCTCGTCGACCGGCATGTTCAGGTAGCCGAGGTCGACCGTCACGATCGTCAGCCGGCGGCTCGAGCGCACCTCCGTGGAGCGGACCCTCCGCTCGAGAAGCTCGGGGCGAGGCGCTTCGCTTGCGATCACGGACGCCCCGGCGATCTCGCTCACTCCGGTCGCCCGCAGCGAGAGATAGCGGAAGTCACTCGGGGGGTACACGGCCACCGTCGAGCGGGCCGGCGGCGCCCCGGAGATGTCGTAGATCCCCGTGGTCGAGAGGCGCGTGAATGCGCCCTTGCGCTCGTCGCTGCCACTCACGTCTACCTTCCCGACGAAATCCCGGTCCGGGATGTCGAGCACGACCTGGTCGTGAATGCCCACGTTAGGGCCGAGGTCGAGGAGCGCAACTGCCGCGCCGTCTTGCGTGCCGCTGTTGAGCAGGAGGACCGGAAGGGCCGGCCGGGTCGAGCCCTGAAGAGGCCGCGGGCGCCAGGGCACCTGCTGCCCTGCCGAGTCGAGGATGCGCAGATCCGCAAGCTCTCGCCTCGTGTGCGCGAAGAGAGGCCCGTCCGGCTCGAAGGCGACGAGCCCGGCCGGCGCCTGCACGGGCCTGACATAGCGGAAGCCGCTCTGGTCGAGGGACTGGGCGAACGCTGCTGGCACGGCAACGGCTGCGGCGAGCGCCGCGGCGGCCCCTTTCCTCACGCGCTCCTCCCGGCCTTGTCCCTCGCCGTCGGGCGGACCCGCTGGTAGGCGAAGGCTCCGGTGAGAAGAAGTAGGCCGAGCGCGATGAACGAGAGGACGCGGTAGATCGACTCGAGCTCGGCCAGGTCGTAGAAGAAGACCTTGAACACAGCGATTGCGAGGAGCGCGAGTCCGCCGAGACGGAATCGCCGGTCGTCGTAGAGGAGGCCGAAGACGAGGGCGCCCAGGCCCGCCAGGCTCCAAACCGCGCTCAGGATCACTTGGCCGTCCTGCTCGGGCGAGCCGTCCGGTGCGACGCCGAGCCGATCCACGATCGCCACGGAGGCGAGGTAGACGACCGCGCCGGCACCGACGGCGTCGAGCATCCAGCGCCGCACGGGCTCCTCCGTTGCGAGACGAGCGTAGGCGAAACAAGCCACCGCGACGGCGGCGAGGCCGAGCAGCGCGTCGGCGAGGTCGTCCACCCCGTTTCGCAGCGAGTCGGGCGGCGCCTCGAGGGTGAGGATGTGCCCCGCGGCGAGCCCGAGGAAGACGAGCGAGGCGATCGCCGCGCGGCGGTCCTTGAAGCGGCCGGCGAGCCAAGCTAGCCCGACGGCGTGGCCGGCCCAGCCGGCGACCAAGGCGGGCCCGTCGAGGGCAAGGGCGAAGCCGACGGCCGAGAGCCCGATCGCCAGGGCAAGCGTCAGGCCGCCGAAGTCGCGGCTCTTGACCCGGTCCAGGACTCCCAGCCCGAGCGCGAGGTGAATCGCGGCCATGCCAAGGATCCAGGCGGTCGCGCCGTTGTCGTAGCCGCGCTCGTCGAGCACGGACCAGCCGAGACCCGCGATCGTGGCGACATTGGCCAGCACGAGCAGGGCAGACGAGCTCCGGAGGGCGTCCGTAGGAACCCGAAGCTCGTAGCCGACCGCGGCGACCATGTACAGGAGCCAGAAGGCGGCGAGGACGAGGAGCACGAGCCCAGGGTCGTGGGAGTTGTCGTCGGCCCAGGCGGCGAGCTGCGGCGCGCTGACGAGGAAGGCGGCGGCGGCGAGCCAGTCCCAGCGCCGCCAGAGGAGCACGCCGACGGCGGCGGCGAGGGCGAAGACCATGAAGCCGAGAGCCTCCCCTTCGACGCCCGCGTCGACGAGGACCGGAGCCAGAAGCGCGCCGACGATCCCGAGACCGGCGACCACCGGGGAGTTCCAGCGCACGGCGATCGCGGTTGCCGTCCCGCCCACGATTGCGGCGACGGCGAGCCCGAGGCCCGGCGAGATGATGTCGTAGAGCGCGGTGGCCGCGGTGAGGGTGGCGTAGAGCGCGGCGATGCCGGTGCCCACAGCCGCGAGCGCGGCCTGTGTCTGGCCTTGCCGCTCGTAGAGGACGAGGCCGGCGGCGACGAGGACGGACGAGCCCAAGAAGGCGAGGACGACGCGGGTCGGCTCGTCGATCCATCCCCGGCTGACCGCCATGACCAGGAAGAAGACGACCCCGAGCAGGACGGCTGAGCCGCCGACCCAGGCGAGGACCCGCCCGCCCAGAAGGTCCTCGAGCTCGACCCCTTCGAGGGTCCGCCCGCGCGGGCGCGCGGGCGGAGCAACGGGTGCGGTGGGCCGCCCGGGCGCGGGCGGCGGAGGAGGGGCACCCTCCTGCCGGAGCGGCGCTCCTCGCAGCCTGGCCCAGCGCTCGAGGTGCTCAAGGCGACGATCGATCCGCCAGAAGGCCTCCTCGAGGGCCTCTAGTCGCTCTTCAGGCGAGGCCATGCCGGTCCGATCTTACGGCGGGCGGCGGACCTAGCCAGAAGCCAGACCAGGACGAGGAGGAGGAACACGGGGGCCGCCGTCGCCAGCGCGACGAACGTCCAGCCCACGACCGCGAGGAAACCCCGCGCCGCGCGCTCCCATGCCTCCACGATTCCCCAGCCATCGTCGTTCTTGGCGGCCTTATGGGCAACGCGCTCGTGCAGCGCGAGGGAGATCGTGGCGTAGGTGACCTGGTCGTCGAGAAAGCCCAGGCGACCGCGAGTCTGTTCCAGGTCGAGCTGCACTTCGTTGAGCTTTGACTGCACTGCGAGCGCCGCCGCGACGGTGTCGGCCCGGTCGAGCAGCTCGAGCAGCTGGCCCTCGACCGCCTCCAGGTGCCGAGCACGCGCCTCGAGGTCGACGTATTCCTGCGAGACGTCCTGACCGCTCTCGCGGCGGGCCCCGACGCGCCCGAGGTCGGAGAGCCGCTCCATTGCGTCGGCGTAGGCCCTGGCGGGCACCCGGACGACCAGCGTGCCGCGCTCGAGCTTCTGCCCTCGCCCCTGCGACGCGGACGAGCTGACGACGAACCCGCCGAGCGAAGCGGCGATCGAGCGCGCTTCGTCGAGGGTCTGGTCGAACCGGCCCTTGACGAGGGAGACTCGCAGCGAGGCCGTCTGGATCACCTTCGGCCCGATCCCCGGCAGCGGCTGCGAGATCGGCTGGGCGGCGACCGTGTCCTGGAAGGCCGGAGCAAGCTCGCCTCCGCCTCCCTCGGAAGCCACCACGGTTCGGCCTGCCAGGGCGGCCTCGCCCCCGTCGTCGCCTCCGCCCCCGCTACAGCCGGCCACGGCGGCCAGCAGCGCTGCGGCGAGGAGTATGAGTAGCGCGTTCTTCTTCATCGTCGTCTCCTATTAGGTCGTGTCGGTTGCTTGGACACGACGCGCCCTGCCAAAGTTCCCTGCCATGGACGACTACCGCTTCTCGGTAGACCTTCGAGTCCGTTTCAGCGAGACGGACGCCCAGGGGATTGCGAACAACGCCGTCTATCTGAACTGGTTCGAGGTGGCGCGCGTCGGCTACCTGGCACGGTTTCCGGGCGGCTACCGCGGGCTGATCGAACAGGGTGTCGAGGCGCTCACCATCGAGGCGCACGTCCGCTACCGCGCGCCGTGCGGCTTCGATGACGACCTCAGGGTTCACACGCGCGTCAGCGACCTGCGCGGAGCGCGGTTCCGTTTCGAGTACCTGATCGAGCGGACGAGCGAGCCGACCGGCCCCGTCGCGGAAGGCTGGACCGCGCATGCCTGCGTCGACGCCCGCACACTCCGGCCGACCCGCATGCCGGCCTGGCTCGCCGAGGCGATCGCCGCGGCGGAGTCGGGTTAACCCGGAGCAGTCGTCGTGGGCGCCGGGCCGGTCGTCGTAGCGCCCGTGGTGGTCGTCGTCGTCGTGGTCGCCGGCTCTTCCTCGGCCGGCTTCGGCTGCGTCCCCACGCGCACGATTTTCTCCTCCGAGCGGT